>CACDIC010000022.1 GCA_902552805.1 uncultured Pelagibacteraceae bacterium | reverse complement strand
AGTTCACTTTAATTGAATTATTAAAAATAACAATAGAGGGAAAAAATAATGTTAAAAAGAATATCTTTATATTTAACTTCATTAGTTTTTGTTTTTACTACTATTGGTTCAGCTTATGCAGTTACGCTTAAAGCAAGTCACCAATGGCCTGGTACTCCAAGAGCTGATGGATCTTACGATCCACGTCATGAAATGGTTCAAATCATTGCTGACGAGGTTAAAAAAGCAAATGTTGGAATAGATATCAGAATTTATCCAGCTAAATCATTATATAAACCAAAAGAACAGTGGAAGCCTATGACAACTGGTCAATTAGATATTTCTGCTTTTCCTTTAGCATACGCATCTAAGTTTCATCCAGAATTTGATGCAACGTTAATGCCAGGAACTGTAAAAAATCATGATCACGCATTAAGATTTAACAAAGGTCCAATGATGACTGAAATTAAAAAAATCATAAATGATGCTGGTGTTGTAGTTTTATCCGATAGACAAAAAACTGGAAAAGGAATGTTCATAGATGTTTCTATGCTTGATTGTCAAATAGCTATATTGGAAAACGCTATAGCACGTTATCTATCTAAAAATGAAATTCCAAAACCAATGGGATCAAGACATCCATCGATTGCACCTTTTGAAGCCTTTAAGACAAAAGATAGTTACATAATAATTGCAGCTGGAAATGATAAACTTTTTGAAAAACTTTGTAATCTTCTTCAAATCCCAAAGGTAAGTAAAGACCCAAAATTTTCAGATAATTCATCTAGAGCAAAAAATATGGATGAGCTTAAAAAAATTTTAGAGGAAAAATTATTGAGTAAAAAAACAAGTGATTGGGTTAGTGAAATGGAAAAAGATAAAATTCCATGTGGACCAATTTTCAACATTAAAGAGGCTGTTGAAAACCCACAAATAGAGTCTAGAAACATGATTGTTAAAGCATTTCACAAAGTTGTTGGTGATTTTAAACTGGCTGGTAACCCAATTAAAATGTCATCTTATAAAGATGAAAAAACAAGAGGTGATATACCTGATTTAGATGAACATCGACAAAAGATTATAAAGGAATTTTGTAATTAATAAATTTTTAAGAATTTGAATTGTCAGTGTCGTCTGCTGCTTGATCTTCACTTTCAGAGACTTGATCTAAAGAAACGTCTCCCTGTTCTGTTTCAGCGTCTTCGGATGCAGGAGCTTCTGGCAGTTCAGGCTTAGCTGTCTCAGATAATTCCGCTAAATCATCTTTAGAAACTTGAATTTTTTCTGGAGCTTTTCGTGCTCTTTTAGATGGTAAAATAGGTGTTCCACTTTTTGAAATCTCACCTTTATATAAACTTTCAAAATCATCACCAACATCCTCATCAGCTTCGGCACCATCATCAACTTGTTCTACATGTTTTCTTAATTTGTAGACAGCGCTTTCAGTTAAATCATCTACTTTGATATTTTCTTCGGCTATTTCTCTTAATGCAATAACTGTATTTTTATCGTTATCACGATCTAAAGTTGGTTCTATCCCAGTATTGAGTTGAGTTGCTCTTTCTTTTGCAACCAAAACTAATTCATATGGACTATCTACTTTATCAATACAATCTTCTACTGTAACTCTTGCCATGCCGGTTATCTATAAGCTGTGATTAAAAAAAGCAAGGATTATTTAAATATATTCAGGATTTAACCTATTTCTAACCACGAATAAAGCAATTAAAGATAAGAAAATATATACAAATGAAATCACTGCTATTTGCTCAATAGTAAAGCCTTTGTCAATTAACAATCCAAATAAAGCTGTGCCGAAGGCAGTAGAAAATACCATCAATGCTGTTGTTAATGCTTTAATTGATCCAATGTATTTTACGCCATAAATCTCAGCCCAAGTCGAAGACCCCAAGACATTGGCAAGCCCATTTGAAATTCCAATCAAGCCAAGGAATATAAAGGCAGAAATAGAAATATCTAAATAAAACAAAACCAACATTGAAATTAACAAAGGTATATTCATAAAGATCAATAATTTTCTGCTGGTAAATTTATCAATTAAAAAACCAGAGCCCAACAAAGTAATCACTGATAAAACAGAGTAAGCCATAAATGATTGTGCTATGACAAATTCACCCCACTCTTTTGACTCTGTTATATATGACTGATAAACAAATACACCAGTAGCAATCCAAGGCATTGCTA
>CACDIC010000021.1 GCA_902552805.1 uncultured Pelagibacteraceae bacterium | reverse complement strand
TTAACCTTTCATAGGCATAACTACAAAAATACTATCGAAATCACCAGGATCTTTGATTAGCGCAGGTGAACCTGAATCATTTAGAAACATCTCAATGTTATTTCCATCTAATTGTGAAGCAACATCTATCAGATATTTGGAATTAAAACTAATTTCTAAATCATGATCAAATTTCACTACAAGGGATTCTTTCCCATCACCGCTGTTGGTATTATTTACAGACAAATCTAGTTTATCTTTACTTAAATTAAATTTAACACCATCTTTTTTATCAAGTGATACTGAGGCTACTCTATCCACCGAACTTTGAAAAATTTTAAGGTCAATTTCTAATTTTTTTTGATTATTTTTTGGAATTACTTGAATGTAATTAGGAAACTTTCCATCTATTAACTTAGAAATTAAAATACTATTATTTAATTCAAATTTTATCTTAGATTTCATATTTGAAATTTTTACATCGCCATCATAATTTTCTAATAATGAACTTAATTGAAAAATAGTTTTTTTAGGTAATATAATCGGTTCAAAAATTTTTTTTTCATTTAATCTAAGTTTAGAAATAGACATGCGATGACTATCAGTTGATACTGCAGTTAAGTAATTTTTATCCTCCACCTCTGTTTGATGAAAATAAATTCCACTTAAATAATGTCTGGTCTCATCATTTGACACAGAAAATTTACATTTATTTAGCAGCTTTAAAAGGTCTTTTGATTTAAGGCTAAATTCATTCTCATTAAAATTTTCATCTGTTAAAGGAAATTCTGAAGCAGGCATACAATTTAAATTAAAAATAGATTTTTCTGATTCTAAATGAAGTTTACTATTGTCTGTTAAAGTTAAATTTATTTTTTTTCCAGATGAGAGTTTTCTAACAATATCATACATAGTAGACGAAGTAGTAGTAGTTTTTCCTTCTTCTATAACTTCGACGTTATTTATTTGATTAATAAATATTAAGTCTAAATCTGTTGCTGTTATAGTAAGTTTTGAATTTTGTGCATCGAGTAATATATTTGACAATATTGGAAGCGTACTTCGTTTTTCTATGACTCCTTGACAATAATTTAATGCTTGCTGTAGGTCTTGTTGGTTTACATTAAATTTCATTTTCTTTATTGCTATATAATATTTGATTTTTTAGTTTATCTATATTTGCAATCATATCTGGATCTTTTTCTTTTAATTTTTCAATAGTTTTAACTGAGTGAATTATAGTTGTGTGATCTCTATTTGAAAACTCTCTTCCAATTTCAGGCAGAGATTTTGAAGTCAAAATTTTTGTTAAATAAATTGCTGTTTGCCGTGGTCTCACTAGGTACCTAGATCTTCTTGATGAAAGCATTTCATTTTTGCTAATCTTAAAAAATTTACACACAATAGTTTGAATGAGATCAATAGTTACTTTATTTTCATTTAAATTAAGCAAATCTTTTAATATAACTTTTGTCTCAGCTAAGTTAGGTATTTTGTTATAAATTCTTGAAAAAGATATAATTCTATTTATTGCACCCACTAATTCTCTTATACTCGTTGTGATTTTAATACTAATAAAATCCTTAATTTCCTCTGGTATGTTAAACTTTTCAGGATACAAATTATTTAAGTCGCTTATTTTACTTTCAATGATTTTTTTTCTGAGTGTTAAATCAGTTTTTTGAATATCCACAACTAGACCTCCTGCAAATCTTGACTTTATTCTCTCCTGAATTCTTGGTAGCTTATTAGGAGATCTATCAGCAGAAATTATAATTTGAGAACCTTTGTCTAATAAGGCATTAAAAGTATGAAAAAATTCCTCTTGCATTGCCTCTTTACCATTCATGAATTGAATATCATCAATTAGCAAAATATCTGTATTACGAAAATACTCTTTAAATTTGACCATATCATTAGATTTTATTGATTTTACAAATTGATACATGAAACGTTCTGCCGATATAAACATAACCTTATTATCTTTTTTTAAGTGATAACCAATTGCATTTAGAAGATGTGTCTTGCCCATTCCAACACCACCATAAAGATAAAGTGGATTATAATGTGAAATATTCTCAGTAACTTTTACAGAAGCTTCGTATGCTAACTTATTGCTGGAACCAGTGATAAAGTTATCAAAATTTTTGTTAGGATCTATGCGATTATATTGTAAATAAGAGTCTTTAATGAAAGAAACATTTTCTTTATTTTCTATGATATTATCATTATTTTTATCCTGAATTGAATTAAGTTTATTTTCAGTGATTCTGAATTCAATCCGAATAATTTCTTTTTTATAATTTTTTATAATTTTTAAAATTTGATCTAAATACCTTGATGTGATCCAATCACGAATAAATCTAGTAGGAACAGATAATAAGACATAATTATTGATTTCCTCGACAAAAATTATTTTTTTAAGCCAACTCTCATAAATATCTAGTCCTAATTTATTTTTCATTTCAGCTTGAACTAAATTCCAATCAAGAATGTCTGATTTAGAGTCTTTTAAGCTATTATTATTTATAGAATTGTTCATAAATGTGAGAGTGTTCAGTTAGAACCATAATAAAATTATTG
>CACDIC010000020.1 GCA_902552805.1 uncultured Pelagibacteraceae bacterium | reverse complement strand
AATAAAAGCCTGCAAAGATTGCAAAAACAGCTCCTAGAGAAAGTACATAGTGAAAATGAGCAACTACGTAATAAGTGTCATGCATTGCAGTATCAACACCTGCATTAGCTAAAACAACTCCAGTTACTCCACCGACCGTGAACATAAAAATAAATCCTAATGCCCATACCATTGGTGTTTTAAAAGATATTGAACCACCCCACATTGTTGCGATCCATGAGAAAATTTTTATTCCTGTTGGAACAGCAATAATCATTGTTGCAGCTAAAAAATATGCTTTTGTATCTGTGCTTAATCCAACTGTGTACATATGGTGCGCCCATACAACAAATCCGACAATTCCAATTGCTACCATTGCATAAGCCATTCCAAGATATCCAAAAACAGGTTTTCTAGAAAATGTAGAAACAATATGACTAATCATTCCAAATCCTGGAAGGATTAAAATGTATACTTCTGGATGACCAAAAAACCAAAATAAATGTTGGAATAAGACTGGATCACCCCCTGTCTGGGCTTCAAAGAAGGCGGTACCGAAATTTCTATCTGTTAATAACATTGTTATTGCTCCAGCTAATACTGGTAAAGATAATAATAATAAAAATGCAGTTACTAATATAGACCATGCAAACAAAGGCATTTTATGTAATGTCATACCTGGAGTTCTCATGTTTAGAATAGTAGTAATAAAATTAACTGCTCCTAAAATTGATGAGGCACCCGCTAGGTGCAAACTTAAGATAGCTAAGTCCATCGCTGGTCCAGGTTGTCCAGCTTTTGAGGACAACGGAGGATAAATAGTCCATCCACCCCCTACACCGGTTTGTCCTGGAGGGCCATCTGCAAAAATTGATAGAATTAATAAAGTTAAAGAAACAGGCAGTAACCAAAAAGAAATATTGTTCATTCTTGGAAATGCCATGTCAGGAGCTCCAATCATAATTGGCACAAACCAATTACCAAAGCCACCAATCATTGCTGGCATTACCATGAAAAAAATCATTATTAAACCATGTCCAGTAACCAACACATTGTATAAGTGATAATTACCACCTAAAATGCCATCACCAGGATGCATTAATTCCATTCTCATTAAAACAGAAAAAGCAGTTCCAATAACTCCTGCAACAATTGCAAAAATTAAATACATTGTCCCAATATCTTTATGGTTAGTAGAATACGCCCAACGTTTCCAGCCAGTTGGAGTATGATGATCGTGTGATGCTGTTTGTGTATACATAATTTATTTACTCGCTAATTTAAGTTTATCATTTTCAATTTCTTCTTTTGCAAATTTCACGCGTGCCTCAGATAACCATTCTTGGTATTCATCTTCACTAACTACTTTTACTGCAATAGGCATAAATGCATGTTTTATACCACAAAGTTCTGAACATTGACCATAATAAGTACCAACTTTTTCAGCCTTAAACCACGTTTCATTAATTCTTCCAGGTACCGCATCCCTTTTTACTCCAAATGAAGGTAAGGCCCAAGCATGTAAAACATCATTTGCTGTGATTAAAACTTTTACTACTTTGCCAACTGGAACTACAACTTCATTATCAACAGCTAACAATCTTGGTTGATTTGCTTTTAAATCTTTTTCTTCAATCATGTATGAGTCAAATTCCAAATTTTCGTCTGGATACTCATAACCCCAATACCATTGATAGCCTATTGCTTTGATTGTTAAATCTGCTTTTGGAATTGTATCTTGCTTATATAAAATTTTAAATGATGGAACCGCCATAACAATTAAAATTAAGCAAGGAATTAAAGTCCATAAAACTTCAACAGTTACATTGTGTGTTCTCTTAGATGGATTAGGGTTTGCTGAAGCTCTAAATCTTACACAAGCATAAAGCATCAAAAATAAAACAAATACACTTATTGCTATTATTATCGGTAATAACAAATTATCGTGAAAGGCTACAATATCTCTCATCGATTCTGATGCTGCTTTTTGAAAACCTAATTGCCAATCAACAGGTTGGTTTGCAAAAGCATTTTGAGAGATAAAAATACTAGAAAATATAAATAAAATTTTTTTCATTTTTACTAGCTATATAAAGCCCTTTTGTAAAAATTACACTTTAGTTTTCGCGACAATTTATCAATTAATCACATAATTTATGATCGAAATTGCAGATATCACTGCGGTTTCTGATCTTAAAATATTGTCATTAATTTTGAGTGCTTGTACTCCTTTAAACGAGAGAATCTCCTGCCTTTCGTGTTCTGAAAAATCCCCCTCAGGACCTATAATGATGCAAATTGGTTTATCTGAAAACTTTGTTTTTTCGATTTTTTTATTATCTGAATTTAAATCTGTAAAAATTAAATTCATTGAATGAGAATTTAGAAAACTTTTTAAATTTTGAGCTTTCTCAATTTCAGGTACATTAAGTCGATTAGATTGTTCACTTGCTTCAATAACTATTTTTTCTAAACGCTCATTATTAATTTTTCTCACAACTGTTCTGTCAAAAATAATTGGTAAGAATTTAGTTACTCCTAGTTCAGTTGCTTTTTGAATCATAAAATTTTGATAGTTTGATTTAATCGGTGAGAATGCTAGCCACAATTCTTTTGAACTTTCTTTTTTTCTTAATTGTTTAATTGTTTTAAATTCAACATTACCTTTTGATATTTTTAAAATTTTTGCTTCCCATTCTCCATTTTGATTGAATATTGAAAAAGCTTCACTTTCTTTAATTCGCATAACTTTAGTCAAATAATGTGATTGGGACTTATCTAATATATCGGTCATATCTGTAGATAATGTTCTCGAGAAAAATAATCTAATATTGCTCATTTGTGTTAAGTTAGTTTATGGAAAATGTTAAAGCAATAATTTTTGATGCATATGGAACATTGTTTGATGTCAATTCAGCTGCAGAAAAATGTAAAGATAAAATTGGAGATAAATGGGAGGGATTTGCAAATTTTTGGAGAACCACTCAATTAGAATATACTTGGCTTAGAAGTTTAATGGATCGACACAAAGATTTTTGGCAAATTACAGAAGATAGTTTAGATAAATCAATAAAAGTTTTTAATATTGATCCATCAATGAGAAATGAATTACTCAATTTATATAAAATTTTATCACCCTATAAAGAAGTTCCAGAAACTTTAAAAACTCTAAAAGAGAAAAAATTTAAATTAGCTATTTTATCTAATGGTACTCCATCACTACTGGACGAATTAGTTAAAAGTAATCATTTGGACAATTTGTTTGATGATATATTTTCTATAGAACAAGTTGGCGTATATAAACCAAGTTCAAGGGTTTATGATATGCCTATAAAAAAATATAATATTAATAAAAGTGAAGTTGCATTTTTAAGTGCTAATACTTGGGATGTTTCTGGTGGTGGAAATTATGGTTACCAATCAATTTGGGTAAATCGAAATAATAACATTTTTGATAATTTAGATTTTAGACCAAAATATCAAATTACAGATCTTAACAAACTAATTCAATTAGTTTAATAGTTTAAAAAAAGAGCAAAGGTGACAAAATATTTTTTTTTGTGCTTGCAAACAATGTTACAATCCGCCATTGTATTTACTAAGATTTATTTAACATGATTAAAGCACTAGATTTATTTGCAAGGGTTTTAATATCTGCATTATTTTTTTTAAATGGAATTTTTAAAATAAATAATTATGAGGGAACTATAGGTTGGATGGAAAGTTTTAGTTTGCCCGGTATATTGATTATACCTGCAATTGCTCTTGAAATAATTGGACCCATTCTTATTGTAATTGGCTATCAAACTAGAATTGCTGCAGCAGCTTTAAGCTTATTTTGTTTTGCAACAGCTATTATTTTTCACAATGATTTTGCTGACCAGGTACAGCTAACCGCTTTTCTTAAAAACATTGCTTTGGCTGGTGGTTTTTTATTCTTAGTAGTCAATGGTGCTAAAGGTTTTTGTTTAGATAAAAAGTGATCTTGAAATTAATAATTAATTCGTTAATTAAAGCGCATGAAAAGTATTGAAGTAAAACAAATCATCGATCCAATCCCAGCTTCTGATGGAGCTGGTGTAAAATTAAAAAGAAGTATAGGAGTTGAACCCAATTACTTTGATCCTTTTTTGATGCTAGACGAATTTGGCTCTGAAAATAGTGATGATTATGTAGCTGGTTTTCCCCCACACCCCCACCGAGGAATCGAAACAGTGACTTACATGCTTGCTGGTGATTTCGAACATAAAGATAGTACAGGCGGTGAAGGTAAAATGACTGCTGGTGATGTCCAATGGATGAAAACTGGAAGTGGTATTATCCACTCAGAGATGCCAGCAATGAAAGAGGGGAAACTTCATGGATTTCAGCTATGGATCAACATGCCAGCAAAATTAAAAATGAGCAAACCTGAGTATATTTATATCGATGCAGATAAAATGAGCGTGCATAAAGATAATGATAAAAAAATAAAAGTTATAGCTGGTAAGTTTGAAAAGGCAGAAGGTCCAGTCAAGGGTCACAATGTTGAGCCAGTTTATTTTGATGTCGAACTAAATAAAGATAAGAATTTTAATTATCTTCTCTCATCTACACACAATAGTTTTATTTATTTAATAGATGGCGAAATAAAGATTGGTGAGCAAAAACATGAAAATGTTAAAGATAGCACTTTAATATTACTCACAAGAGGTGAAAATTTGCAGGTAAAAGCAAAATCAAAAGCTAAATTTTTAGTT
>CACDIC010000019.1 GCA_902552805.1 uncultured Pelagibacteraceae bacterium | reverse complement strand
TACTTTGTTTTTTTTTAGTTATAAATTCAGTTGGTTTATCTTTAGTTATATAAGTATTTTGTTTTTTTTTAGTTATATATTCAATTTGCTCCTCAGCTTTAATCCAAGATTGAAGACTAAAAATTAGAATTAAAACTGTTAAAAATATCCTCATAATAAATACATTCTCACTACCTCTTATGTGTGTCAAGAATTCGTTCAAGCTTAAGTTGGAATTATATTTGTAAAACTTTACTTAAATAATGTAAACTATATATTTAAAAGCCCAAGCCTTGACAAAACAAGTAAATTTTTAAATAAATTCAATAATGCGATTTATATATCTGTTGTTATTAATTTTTTTTTTCACTGAAAAAACATTTGCTCAAGATGGCAAAAACAACCTTCAATTATCAGAGCAAACTGTGAACAGCTTCATAAGATATATCAAAGGAGATACATCCATAAGCAAGTCAGCTTTTAATAAACCATTATATTTTTGGGTTTCAATTGATGGTTCACATTCTGCATGGTGGTATTGTCCTTTTGAAAGATGCGCTCCATCTACTGGAGCTCAAGAAAAAAAAGCATGTGAAAAAGGAACAAATTTAACATGTGCGAGGTTTGCTAGAGGAAGATATGTAAGATGGGATAATGGAATAAATCCTAAAGGTAAAAAAGCTAAATTCAATAGCAAAATGACAGATAATGAAATTCGTTCAAAATTAACTTCATTAGGTTTTTATAATAATAATACAATTACATCCTCTGGAAATGATAGTCTCACTAAAACTAGTGATGTAAATAATAAAAATTTAACAATTGATCAACAATTAGAAAACTTATCAAAATTATATAAAGATGGAGTTTTAACCAAAGAAGAATTTAAATCTGCAAAAAAGAAAATACTAAACTTAAATTAGTTAAATTATCTATAACTCATTAGAACTTTATCAGGATCTCCTGCTAAAGACGGATTTTGTTGTCGTCCGAGCTCTGTTTTAGTTGAATTTATAATTTATACTTATAAAACCTTGCTCAAGGAGAGATGGCTGAGCGGTTGAAAGCACCGGTCTTGAAATACCAAGTTTACCCTACTCACTTTAAGACGTTTTACATACTTAACAAGTCATTGCTTACTTTTTGAAATTTAGCTTTTACGAAAAAAGCTTTATTCTTGAATTGCCTAAGCTCCAAAACTTGAAGTAAACTTGAAGTAAAAATTATTTTTATCTATAACTCATCAAAATTTTATCAGGATCACCTGCAAGAGATGGGTTTTGTTGCCTTCCTAACTCTGAAGCTTTTTGAGAAATATTTTCATCCATATACGCTAATAACTCTCCATTAGTAATTTTTTTATCATTATTGCTATCAGCCTTTCCTTCTAAACCTTTCATTAGATAATATGAAAATATTCCATGTTTGGCTTCTTTTAATCCAGATGAAATTTGATCTAGTTGTGATGCAGAGAAAATTGTAAAATTATTAGGTATACCTTCTTCTTCATTAGCGATAATTCTAATCGGTCTTGCTGAGGCAAGTAACATTTTTTCGTCTCTTGAAACTCCGCTATAACAAGTGTCTAAAAACATTGTCACACTCTTTGGATTTAAATTAATAATCTCTTGAAACAATTCTGTTCTAGACAAAGCAGTTCTGCTTAATAAATCTGGATCACTATCTTGTGGAAGTAAATATAATTCTTTTCCATCACTTGAGGCTAATCCATGACCTGCAAAGAATATTATTAGGTCTGATTGATCTGCTTTAATTTTACTTCTTAACCATTTTGTTAGTGCCTTATTGGTCTTAACAAAAGTTGCTTCTTCATCAACTAACAGGTTGATATTTTGTTTTTTTACTCCAAATCCTTTTCTGGCATAATCAAAGAAATATTTAGCATCTAAGTTTGCATATTTGGCAGAAGGAGATTCTAGATAATTTTCTATACCAATAATTAATGCTACTTTATTATTAGAAGATTTAGATCTAATTTTAGAAGGATTTAAGGGTTCTAATTTTTCAGCAACAATAGTGTCCTTAATATCAATTTTTAGTTTTACAATTTTAGGTTCAGATCTGTTACCCCATTGATCAATCGCCTCAATTGATATTTGCTTATCAACTGGAGAATAACCTTTTACTATAAACTTACCATTCTTAACATCAGTTGGTCTGCCATCAATCTCGATGTATATAGTTTTGGATTGATCTGTAACTTTACCCTGAAATTCATAGTCAGTATCATTAACAGTTATTACTTCTGCAATTTCTATAATTGGTGCTTCATTATCTTGATTGGTTTTCTTAGGTTTAAATTCTTCTTTAGGTTTTTTAGCAATTTTTTTCTTTTCTTTTTTCTTTTTATATTCAGCTCTTAAGATACGATCAAGTTGTGAAGATAATACTTCCCAATTTTCTTTGGCGGATTTTGCTTGGTCATATAAAGGTTTTTCTCCTTTTTTCTTAATACTATCTATATATTTATCAAGTTGTGCAGCAAAAATTTTTTCTCTAGTATCTAAAACTTCTCCTAGACGTTTTTCAACAAAATTTCTTAATTTACCTGCATCATCAGAAATAAATATATTCTGCCCATCAACTACAAATATATCTTTATCACTTGCATATGAAACTTTATTTAGATTTTTTGAAAAATCACCACATTTTGTTTCAAACTCAAGTTGATAATTATATTTTTTCAAAACTAAAGAACCCCTTGTATGAGGTCTATGAATTTTAATTTCACAAGTACTTCCGTTCCTTTGCATGGCCTTACCTATGAAAGTATAAGTATCTTCTTTGTTAGATTTTTTTTTGATATGACCCCAAAAATATTCATACCCATTTGGATTTGTGCTATTTTTAGAATCTCCAAAGATTTTAATAGTATCGTCTTTGCTCCATAGTTCTTTCATTACATAACAAGAATTAAACATTGCTTCCATTCCCATAGTTGCTCCTAATTCTTCTGGTCTATCTGGACATTTGGTAATTTTATTCTGAAGTTTAGCCACCTCCTGCGTTTGGCTTGGTTCTGCTTTGGCGACTTGTGTTTTAGTTTTATCTAAATAATTTTGTGTTATTTCTTCTCTTAGAGGAAGCAATTTTTTGAAAAAAAGTTCTGGATCTTTTCCATATTTATCATAAACAACCTCTGAAACCATTTTGATATCTAAAAAAGTTCTCGCATCAATATCGAAACCACAACCACCTATCCTTTTAACTTTTTTGTAATCTTTTGTTATACAATGATATTTATGATATCTTAACTCAGCTTCGGCACTATCATTTCTCCATCTGCTAGTTTTTTTAGCAATAGACATTATTTTATTTAGATTTTCCTTTACCACCTCTTGAGATTGGCTTGGTTCTGCTTTAGCGATTTGGTTTTTATCTTTTAAATAGTAAAACGTACCGTTATCGTAACTTAATTCTTTTCCAGTTCCATCATAAATTTTATTACATTTTTGGCTTGTTTGAATAATTTGATATTCTGATGAATTACTCTCAATATAACATAGTCGTTTATTTTTAACTTTAAACTTCTCATAAGAGATCTCTTTAGGTCGAGATAATGGGCATTTACCTTGATAATAATTGTTTGGATAAGCCGCGTTATATCCTGCGTCTGTGCAGAAAATTACATCAAATTTTATTCTCTGCGTTTGACTTGTTTTTTTTTTGGTAGTTTTTAAATTTTCATACTCTTTTAGAAATATCTTTTTTTTGATTATTTTAGTTAAGCCCCAGGAGCCATCAGCTAAAATTTTTTTTCCTACATTTTTATCAGATAAAGTATCAAAAAGAGGTTGAAAAATTGAATCAGTTGCAAATACTTTATAAACACAATTTTTATTTTTTTGTAAATTTAATAACTTATTTTTGTAAAATACTTGTAGTAAATACTCATCATCCTTGTGCTTCACGTATTCCTTTTTATTATCTTTGTTTTGACTAATGCATAAATAATCAATTTTTTTTGTGTTAGCTGCATTAGCATTAATATTGAGTATTAACCCAAAACCAAGAACTATAAACAAATATGCTAGTAAACGCTTCATAGTAATACTTTACCAAATGATTATAGGATTTTATAGGACAACTTGAAGTAAACTTGAAGCGACATTAAAATTTATAAAAAAAACAGCTCTGTTTTTTTGTTGAATTTTACAATTATACTTATAAAACCTTGCTCACGGAGAGATGGCTGAGTGGTTGAAAGCACCGGTCTTGAAAACCGGCAAAGGGGCAACTCTTTCCTGGGTTCGAATCCCAGTCTCTCCGCCATTAAATTTTAATACTTAAAATTTTTAAAAAGATTGTTAATTTTATTGTCCTCAAATTCAACATTGGTTTTAAGGCCATTATAAAAATTATAAAGATTGTTATCATCTATTTCTAAAAGTTTTATTAGTTCATTTAAATCTTCAACATTTAATTGATTTAAGTATTTGTTAGTAAAAGCACCTAGAAGTTTATCCATTTCTTTAGTGCCGCGATAATTTGATCTGTATATAATTTTTTTTCTTATTTGTTCTATATCAGAGGTCATATAAGGAATATAATATTAGATTATGGATATTAAAAGAAATTATGAGTATTTATTATCAGACCTAAAATCTCTAAAGGGTGTAGGGTTAAAAACATCGAGTTTATTAAAAAAGAAAAAAATAAATAGTATTTTTGATCTGTTATGGAAATTACCAAAATCCTATACAGATAGAAGTTTGTCATCAAAAATTAAAGATTTAAAAATAGATGAAGTACAAACTATAACAATAATTCCTCAAAATTATTCATTTCCAAGAGTGAGGAA
>CACDIC010000018.1 GCA_902552805.1 uncultured Pelagibacteraceae bacterium | reverse complement strand
AAAAAGATTGTATGCAATTTTTAGGTCAAATATAAGATATCCTCTCATTTTTTAATTTTCATTAATATTTCAAAGCTATTTAAAATTATTATTTAAAATTGGAAATATTAAATAATTATTTATGTGCATAATTATTTTTTAATAATTATCCATTTGAATTCAAATACTTTACTTCCTGCGATCTGAATTCCATCTACAAACTTCGTTAAACCAGGATATTTTTTTCTTTCTTTACTTGTGAATTCCTTGTTGATATTTTTTCCATTAAAAATGTCATTTTCAAAAGTTACTTTAAAATTTCCAATTTTTTTTATTTTTTTTCTAATTAAACCATAGCTATAAGTATTTTGTAACTGAAAGTTATTTAACTCACCTCTACGATTTGTTGTGTCATCGTAATAAAATCTTGCTAGATGTGTGTTATCACTGACTAACGTTCTAATGATGCAGTATTTCTTAGATGCATTGATTAGGTTTTTTAGGGGAATATCTATTGAGGGCAAATGATGTAAAACGTTAGAACAGAAAACGATATCAAATTTATTATTATATTTTTTTGACATTGAAAATAAGCTTTGAGTATCAAATTGAATATTTGTATTTTTTTTAAAATGTTTTTTTGCGTATGATATATAAGCTTTAGTTGAGTCAAAACCACAATAATAGATATATTTATCAATTTTTTTTAAACTATTGTAATAATGTCCTGCTGCGCAACCGAAATCTAAAATCCTAAAATTCTTTTTATAAATTCTTCTAACAATCTTCGCAAGTTGTTTCGAAGCTTCCATTTCAGGCAACTTATTTTGAATTCTCTTTATACTTCTTTCAATCGAATTGTTCTTTTCCCAAATTTCCCAATCATTATTTCTATCCTCAAATATTATTTTTTTATTCATTTGTTATCCCCCTATTTCTTTAAGTTTAAACTTTATTATTTCCTCTGCTTTAGTATTTATTTTTATTTTAAATTTTTTTGTGAAATTTTTAATTAATCTATAGTCTTTTGGAGTATTTATATCAAATTTGAATTTAGGGTAAGCTAAGTTCTTTGGCGATTTTATGGGTAATATTCTAAATTTTGTAATGTTATCCCAAATATATTTAGTAACATGTTCTTTCTGGCTTTTTGATTTAGCCATTAAATAAACTTTTTTTAATGCGTTGAAAGTTAATATCTCAGCTCCAAAACCATCTGCATAATATGTATTCATCCTGTTTTGGTGATTAAAAGCATACTCAAAATTTTTAGTGTAAAATTTTTTGATCAATAGGTCTATTTGATTGGGATCCACAAATGGATTGTCTGAACAAATTCTGACTATCAAATCTGCCTTATACAATTTTGCTGCATCAAAATATCTTTTGAGTACATTTTTTTCATCGCCTCTATAAATAAAAACTTTTTTTTTTCTTGCGATAGTAACTAAAATATCGTCTTTTTTATGTCTTGTTGTTGCAAGAACTATTTTTGTCAATTTTTTTGCTTTTTTAGTTCGAGATAAAACCCAATCTATTAAAGTTTTATTTAAAATTTTTTTTAAAACTTTATTTGGGAATCTCCTTGATCCTGTCCTTGTCTGGATAATGGCAACTATTTTCATCAAATGATTGGTTAGTACAAATCTTTCATTGAGAGAGAGTGATGTTTTTTTAAATTTCTTTTTGCTTTTTTTCCTATAACTCTATCCCACATATCAACTGAAATACCATTATTTGGTCTTAGAGCAATTATATCACTATTTTTTATAATTTGATCCTTTCGAATATTTCTCTCAACAACAATACTCCTTCTAGCAAATTTTCTAGATTTTTTTTCACATTTAAGCACTCTTTTAAAATTTGTTATGCCAATAATTTTGGTTATTTCTTTTATTTTTTTTTTTAATATTTTGAGATCATTTATGTCCATTGAGTGATAATGATCATTACCTCTAAGTTTTTTGTCATTTGTAAAGTGTTTTTCTATTACTTTTGCCCCTAAAATAAAAGCTGTGGTTAAATTTATCATATCATGACTCGGCAAAGTATGGTCTGAATATCCATGTAAATATCTTGGAAAATTTTTTTTTATATCCAAAATCATACTCAAGTTTGCATCGACATCTTTTGTTGGGTAATTCAAGACACAGTGCATGATAACAATTTTTTTTGTTTTTTTTTCTAAGATTTGTACTGCTTTTTTTATTTCTTTGATATTTGATGCACCAGTCGAGAGTATTACCGGTTTTTTTGTAGCTGCAATTTTTCTAATTAAGGGATAATTATTTATATCGGATGATGAGATTTTGAATGCTGGGACCAGAGAATTTAAAAAATTTACAGAATCCAAATCAAATGGTGTAGACAAAAAATCAATTTTATTTTTTTTACTATACTTAGAAAGATTTTTATAGTCATCCAAATCAAATTTATCTAATTTAGAAAATAATTCATATTGAGTATTGGTTTTCTCTTTTTTTAAATCCCAATAAGCTTTAGAATTTTTTTTAACTATTTTCTCAGCTTTATAAGTTTGGAATTTTACTGCTTGCGCTCCACCTTTTTTTGCTAACAAAATCAATTTTTTTGCTTTTTTAATGGAGCACTCATGATTTACACCTATTTCAGCAATTATATATGGTTGATTCCCTTTTTTTATTCTATCAAAATCAAAAATCATTTTTTATTTTTATGTTTTTTAATTAACTTTTTATAATGTAATTTCATCTTATTTTTATCTTTTGTGATGTTTTTTTGATGTTTTCTATAACGATATAATGGCAAAGCTATCCTATCTATATTGTATTTTTTTGTAAATCTTATTCTTAAATCTCTATCCTCATGAACCAAAAATTTTTTATCATACATTCCCACATTTATTAAACTCTCTGCTCTAAACATTATTCCACATCCTATTGGTTTTTTTTTTGAATTTTCTTTTTTTATGATATTTTCTATTTCATCAACTAAAAAATAATCACAGCTCACAGCATTAGATTCATTATTGTAAAGTAAATACATTTGTAAAATTTTTAAATATTCTCTATTTACATAATCATCAGAGTCTAATCTAACGATAAACCTTCCTTTGGAGCTCTCTATACCTTGATTCAATGAAAAGGCTAATCCTTTATTTCTTTTGTTTGAAATTATTTTAATATGATTTTGGAAAGTTTTTAAAATCCTTCCTGTCTTATCCTTAGATCCATCATTAATAACTATAACTTCATATTCATTTCTACTTAAAGATTGATCTAAAATAGATCTTA
The DNA here is from genome assembly GCA_902552805.1 of uncultured Pelagibacteraceae bacterium. Lineage (GTDB taxonomy): Bacteria > Pseudomonadota > Alphaproteobacteria > Pelagibacterales > Pelagibacteraceae > Pelagibacter. The sequence continues at coordinate 1,879 of CACDIC010000018.1, read as the reverse complement.
AACATCTGCTTATATAAATTTCTTGATTATGGACGGGTATGATAACAGATACAGATACCGTTACATTTTTCATGATTAATTTAGAGCCTTCTGGATTGCTTTTTTGATATCTAAAATTTTTTTTTTTGTGAACCTAATAGAAATTGGTATTGATACTGCTCTACTCAATTTTTTTTCAGATTTTTTTAAATTTTTAGATAATTTTAATTTTCTTAGTTCTTGAATATGTGACCATTTTCCAGCAAAATGCCAAGTATATGCCTCGGGTAATATTTTGGTTGAGATATTATATTTAAGAAGAAGTTCTCTACATTTTAAACTTAATTTTTTACTTTTTACGATAATTATTAAGGCGTCTGCTGAAATATAGCATTTGTTAGAATACTCTCTTAATTTGATACCTTTTATTTTTTTTATACTATTCCATATTGAGCTATAAACTTTTCTCTGAGATTTTATAATATAGTCTAATTTACGAAGTTGAGCTAATCCAATAGCTCCTTGCAATTCATTCATTCTGAAATTAAAACCGCTGGACTTTCTTGTATCTTCCCATCTAGGAAACTTTGGATTATTTTCATGCCCATGATCATGCCAAGCTTTAGCTGCTAAAAACATCCTTTTTGATTTAAAAACAACCATTCCACCTTCACCAGTAGTTATTGCTTTTGCATGATCAAAACTAAAAGTACCAATATCTCCTATAGTTCCTAAAAATTTTTTATTATATTTGCCTCCACATCCCCATGCAGTATCTTCAATTATTTTAATTTTTTTATTTTTACAAATTTTTACAATCTCATCCATTTTTGCTGGTACTCCTAACATATGAACCACAATTACAGCTTTTGTATTCCTTGTTATTTTTTTTTTTAATTCATTTGGATCTAAATTTAGAGTGTCATCAATATTGATACAAACTGGTTTACATTTCGCCTCTATTATGGCCTCTACTGTCGCAACAAAAGTAAATGCTTGTGTAATAATTTCATCACCTGGTTTTAAATTTAATGAAGCTATAGCAACTCTTAGTGCGGCTGTACCTGATGTTACTCCTAATGCATATTTTGAATTTATGTGTTCTGAAAATTTTTTCTCAAATAATTCAACTTTATAAATTCCTTTTCTTAAATGACCAAAACCCATTCTAAAGAAGGTTTTGCTTTTTTTAAGAACATCTTTACATTCTAAGTACTCTTCCTTATTAATTAGTTCATAACCCGGCATTAATTAATAATTTTTGTTGATTAAGCAAATTCTTTTCATATCTAATTTTATTTCTCGTATTAAATTTACTTTTCTGAGGTATATACCTTAACGTAAGGCCCATTCTGTTACTTTTACTTAAATTTTTATCACTACCATGAACAACTAAACTACTATGTAAAATAGCGTCTCCAACATCTAATTTGGTAAATATTTTTTTATATTTCTTTAATTTTTTTAGATTAGATTTTCTCACTGTTTGAGAGCTACCCGGAACATAAGAAGGTTCGTGAGGCAATAATCCTAAATTATGGGACTCTTTGTAATAATAAATGGATCCGTTTTTTTTATCAACATTATCTAAAGCAATCCAAATAGTTAAGCCTATATTTGATTTAATATTCCAATAAAAATTATCTTGATGGATAGGAGACATTAGTCCTTGTTTTGCTGGTTTAGCGAAAACTTCTGCTCCAAATTTTTTTAATTTACAACCTAGAATTTTAGAAACAATTTTAATGATAAGTTTATCATTCTGTAATTGTTTTAAATAATTCCATTTCTTAATATTATGAGCTGTATTAATAATTTTTTTTTTCTTATTTGCAAAATTTATACCTGCTTGATCTTTAGAAGTTTCTTTCAAAAAAAGTTTTAAATTTTTTTTAATTAC
>CACDIC010000017.1 GCA_902552805.1 uncultured Pelagibacteraceae bacterium | reverse complement strand
CTAATATTTGGTTGAATGATTTTTTGAAGTAAATGTTATCCAATAAATCTGAATAATTATCTAAAATTTTTTTTTTGTTATAGTTGTAATAAGATGTGAACGTTATTGTTATTACGATAAGTAGGCTTAAAGCAAATATTTCCAGGTTTTTCTTTATGTTGAGTTTTACTTTTTTTAACATTTAAGTTTATTGAAGTTATATTTACAAATAGTTTTGAGATGATAAATATCAAAAAAAAACCTTTAAAATAAGGTGTTTTTATCGTTTTTTTTTGTTCTTAAAAGCTTGATTTCCTTTAATTTTAGCCTATAAGCATCGAACTTCTCATTAAAAATTATTGTACAACAATAAAATAAGTGAGGATTATTGAGCTTTTTTAGCTCAATTAGCTATATAAAAAGTTAAAATTTAAGAAGAGAAGTGTGGACGGTTAAGGTTACCAAAATTTGTCGTACACACTTCAACATTTATATAAATTTTATTCTTAGAATTTATATAGAAGCTAGTGTGCGCCGTTTTTAAACTTGAGAGTTTGATCATGGCTCAGAACGTACGCTGGCGGCACGCCTAACACATGCAAGTCGAACGAAGTAGCAATACTTAGTGGCAGACGGGTGAGTAACATGTGGGTATCTGCCCTTTGGCCTGGAATAACACGAGGAAACTTGTGCTAATACCGGATAAGTCTTTACGGAGAAAGCTTTATGCACCATTGGATGAGCCCGCACTTGATTAGTTTGTTGGTGGGGTAATGGCCTACCAAGACTGTGATCAATAGCTGATTTGAGAGGATGATCAGCCACATTGGGACTGAGACACGGCCCAAACTCCTACGGGAGGCAGCAGTGGGGAATCTTGCACAATGGAGGAAACTCTGATGCAGCGATGCCGCGTGAGTGAAGAAGGCCTTTGGGTTGTAAAGCTCTTTCGTCGGGGAAGAAAATGACTGTACCCGAATAAGAAGGTCCGGCTAACTTCGTGCCAGCAGCCGCGGTAATACGAAGGGACCTAGCGTAGTTCGGAATTACTGGGCTTAAAGAGTTCGTAGGTGGTTGAAAAAGTTGGTGGTGAAATCCCAGAGCTTAACTCTGGAACTGCCATCAAAACTTTTCAGCTAGAGTTTGATAGAGGAAAGCAGAATTTCTAGTGTAGAGGTGAAATTCGTAGATATTAGAAAGAATACCAATTGCGAAGGCAGCTTTCTGGATCATTACTGACGCTGAGGAACGAAAGCATGGGTAGCGAAGAGGATTAGATACCCTCGTAGTCCATGCCGTAAACGATGTGTGTTAGACGTTGGAAATTTATTTTCAGTGTCGCAGCGAAAGCGATAAACACACCGCCTGGGGAGTACGACCGCAAGGTTAAAACTCAAATGAATTGACGGGGACCCGCACAAGTAGTGGAGCATGTGGTTTAATTCGAAGATACGCGCAGAACCTTACCAACACTTGACATGTTCGTCGCGACTTTAAGAGATTAAAGTTTTCGGTTCGGCCGGACGAAACACAGGTGCTGCATGGCTGTCGTCAGCTCGTGTCGTGAGATGTTGGGTTAAGTCCCGCAACGAGCGCAACCCTCACTTTTAGTTGCCATCATTTAGTTGGGCACTCTGAAAGAACTGCCAGTGATAAGCTGGAGGAAGGTGGGGATGACGTCAAGTCCTCATGGCCCTTACGTGTTGGGCTACACACGTGCTACAATGGTATTTACAACAGGAAGCAAAACAGCGATGTTAAGCAAATCCTTAAAAGATACCTCAGTTCGGATTGCACTCTGCAACTCGAGTGCATGAAGCTGGAATTACTAGTAATCGTGGATCAGCGTGCCACGGTGAATGCGTTCCCGGGTCTTGTACACACCGCCCGTCACACCATGGGAGTTGGTTCTACCTTAAGGCAAGGTTTAATACCCTTGACCACGGTATAGTCAGCGACTGGGGTGAAGTCGTAACAAGGTAGCCGTAGGGGAACCTGCGGCTGGATTACCTCCTTTCTAAGGATGAATAAAAGTAAAATTTTATTCTAAATAATATACATAGGCTAATGTTGACCGTCCTCATTTCTCTTCTTAATTAGTGTTTCTCTTGAATGGGGGCCGGTAGCTCAGTTGGTTAGAGCACACCCTTGATAAGGGTGGGGTCGAAAGTTCGAGTCTTTCTCGGCCCACCAAATTAAGATTAAGGGGGATTAGCTCAGCTGGGAGAGCGCCTGATTTGCATTCAGGAGGTCAGCGGTTCGATCCCGCTATCCTCCACCAAACACTTAGTTATAAAAAATTGTGAATAAAAATAATTAATATCAATATCTATATCCGAACATTAGAAATATTATTTGCTAATGTTCATATAAAAAATTTGATTCAACACAGAATTTTTTTCTGTGCATAAATCAAGCGTTTAAGGGCGTGTGGCGGATGCCTTGGCACTGAAAGCCGAAGAAGGACGTGATATACTGCGATAAGTTTCGGGGAGCTGTATGTAAGTTTTGATCCGAAAATTTCCGAATGGGGAAACCCACCACTTTTTGTGGTACTTTAAACTGAATACATAAGTTTAAAGAGACAACCTGGAGAACTGAAACATCTAAGTAACCAGAGGAAAAGAAATCAATTGAGATTCCGTTAGTAGTGGCGAGCGAAACCGGAACAGGCCAGTAATTTTGATAAAAAAATTTGAATAGTTTGGAAAAGCTAACCACAGAGGGTGATAGTCCCGTAAAAGTAATGTTTATTAAGATTTATGAGTAAAGCGGGACACGTGAAATCCTGCTCGAATATAGGGGGACCACCCTCTAAGCCTAAATACTCTTCAGTGACCGATAGTGAACTAGTACCGTGAGGGAAAGGTGAAAAGAACCCCTATTAGGGGAGTGAAATAGAACCTGAAACTGCATGCCTACAATCAGTCGAAGCTCTTTTTAGAGTGACGGCGTACCTTTTGTATAATGGGTCAGTGACTTAATTTATTTAGCAAGCTTAAGCCATCTAGGTGTAGGCGTAGCGAAAGCAAGTCTTAATAGGGCGAATAGTTAAATGAATTAGACCCGAAAACGAATGAGCTTACCATGAGCAGGTTGAAAGCAAGGTAACACTTGCCGGAGGACCGAACCAGTTGACGTTGAAAAGTCTTTGGATGACTTGTGGTAAGGGGTGAAAGGCCAACCAAATTCGTAGATAGCTGGTTTTCCGCGAAAACTATTTAGGTAGTGCGTTGAATAAATAAATGTTTAGAGGTAGAGCACTAAATGGGCTAGGGGGAAGAGATTCTTACCAAACCTAATAAAACTCCGAATGCTAAACATTGTTCTTCAGCAGACAGACTGTGGGTGCTAAGGTCCATGGTCGAGAGGGAAAGAGCCCAGACCACCAGATAAGGTCCCAAAATTATGATTAAGTGTGAAAGGATGTGGAAATTCCTTAACAGCCGGGAGGTTGGCTTAGAAGCAGCCATCCTTTAAAGATAGCGTAACAGCTCACCGGTCTAATAGAGTTTCTGCGCCGAAGATGTAACGGGGCTAAAATCATATACCGAATCTGTGGATTTATAATTTTTTCGAAAATTATAACTGGTAGCGGAACGTTCTGTAAGCCTGCGAAGGGATACCTGTGAAGGATCCTGGAGGTATCAGAAGTGCGAATGCTGACATAAGTAACGATAAAAGAAGTGAAAAACTTCTTCGCCGAAAATCCAAGGGTTTCTGCGCAAGGTTAATCCGCGCAGAGTTAGTCGGCACCTAAGGCGAGGGCGAAAGCCGTAGTCGATGGAAATAAGGTTAATATTCCTTAACCAGATGGTAGTGACGGATCTTGTAAGTTGTAAATTCTTAATGGATTGAATTTGCCGCGAAAAGGTTCCAAGAAATAGCTCCATCATAAGACCGTACCCTAAACCGACACAGGTGGATTAGTAGAGTATATCTAGGCGCTTGAGAGAATGATGTTGAAGGAACTCGGCAAAATGCTTCCGTAACTTCGGAATAAGGAAGACCTTTTTTTAGGCAACTAAAAAAAGGTGGCACAAGCCAGGGAGAAGCGACTGTTTATCAAAAACACAGGGCTCTGCTAACACGTAAGTGGATGTATAGGGTCTGACGCCTGCCCGGTGCTGGAAGGTTAATGCGATGGGTGCAAGCTCATTTCTGAAGCCCCAGTAAACGGCGGCCGTAACTATAACGGTCCTAAGGTAGCGAAATTCCTTGTCGGGTAAGTTCCGACCTGCATGAATGGCGTAACGATTTCTCCGCTGTCTCCAACATCAACTCAGTGAAATTGAATTCTCCGTGAAGATGCGGAGTTCGCGTAGTTAGACGGAAAGACCCCGTGCACCTTTACTGCAACTTTACATTGGTGTTAGGAAAAACATATTTAGCATAGGAGGGAGACATTGAAGCAAAGGCGTTAGCCTTTGTGGAGTCGCCAGTGAAATACCTCTTTTGTTTTTCTTGATATCTAACTGATAGCCGTTATCCGGCATCAAGACATTGTATGGTGGGTAGTTTGACTGGGGCGGTCGCCTCCCAAATAGTAACGGAGGCGTGCGAAGGTAAGCTCAGAACGGTCAGAAATCGTTCGTAGAGTGCAATGGCATAAGCTTGCCTGACTGTGAGACTGACAAGTCGAGCAGAGACGAAAGTCGGTCATAGTGATCCGGTGGTTCTGAGTGGAAGGGCCATCGCTCAACGGATAAAAGGTACGCCGGGGATAACAGGCTGATACTGCCCAAGAGCTCATATCGACGGCAGTGTTTGGCACCTCGATGTCGGCTCATCACATCCTGGGGCTGGAGCAGGTCCCAAGGGTTTGGCTGTTCGCCAATTAAAGTGGTACGTGAGCTGGGTTCAGAACGTCGTGAGACAGTTCGGTCCCTATCTGCTATGCGTGTAGAAGAATTGAGAGGAGTTGACCCTAGTACGAGAGGACCGGGTTGAACATACCACTGGTGGACCGGTTGTAGCGCCAGCTGCAGTGCCGGGTAGCTAAGTATGGACGAGATAACTGCTGAAAGCATCTAAGCGGGAAACTCACCTCAAAACTAGTTCTTCCTTTAGAGCCGTGGTAGACCACCACGTTGATAGGCTGGATGTGGAAGCACAGCAATGTGTGCAGCTGACCAGTACTAATAGCTCAATTGGCTTGATTTATGCACTGAAAAAAATTTAATATAATTTATGAACAAACTTGATATCAGTAAAATTTCAAAACAAATTAAAGAGTATGGCGTTTTTTCTCAAAAAAATATTTTTGATAAAAACGAATTTGAATTAATTTCCAATCAACTTAAAAATCTTACAAAAAAAGAAAAAAAAATTTATTTTCCAATAAACTTTAAAGATTATTTATTTAAAATATTAAAAATTGATTTTGATAAAATAATACTTAAAAAAAAATTAGTAGAACTGGCTGATAAATTGGACTTTTCAAAGATTGCAGCAGAAAGCCTTGGTGATAATGTCTACTTAGAGGTTTTAGATTGTTATTTAAGTAAAAAATCCAAAGATACAATCTTAGAATGGCATAATGACATTGGATATAAATTTAATTCAATGAATGCAAAAAAAGATTTTTTAGAAAAAGCGAAATCAACAATTTACAATCAAAAAACTAAAAAATCATCTATGGGAATAAAATTTTTTATTTATATTACAGATGTTAAAAGTAATGATGGTGCATTAGGTATTATTCCATATAGTCATAAAGTCGTATATGCGTTAACAAATCTTATTTTAGAAAAAAAAATTGAGTTAAAAACTTATTGGAAATTAAAAGATTTAAGAAACATAATATTACAAGATGAGAATAAAAAACATTTTTTGGATTATATTGATAAAAGCGAGCTAGAAAGATTTATAGAAAAAACTAAGTTTGTTGAAACTTCAGCTGAGGAAACTTTAGAATTTGATTTTGCATTAAATAAAAATAGTGCAGTGATTTTTGATGAGATGGCCGTACATAGAGGATCAGCTCCTACTTATAATGATAGATTAGTTTTAAGATATTTGTATAGAAGAAAATTATAAACTTTGTATTATAATAACGTTTAAAATTTAAAAAGTTGAAATAAAATTAATTAAAAATCCAAAGAGGCTATATCAATTGAAATTAACAGAGGTCTTTATAAGGCAAAAAATTAAGAAAAAGTTCCATCTCGTATTTAATATCTTAGAAATAAAAATAATAAATTTAATTTAAAAAAATGATGAATAAAATAGAGGATAAACCACTTATTGTAATATCAACTTATGGACATTGCGCCTCAGATTGGCTGGGTAATCTTCTAGACTCACATAATGAAATTTTAATTGCACCACCGTTAAGTTTTTTTAGAAAATTAGAATTTATTAAAAAACAAGATAAAATTATTTTAGAAAATTTAAGTATTAATGGAATCGTGAACCTAACTGTAAATAAAATCTTAAAAAAAAGTTCTTTTAAAAGTTATAATTTTTTCCAAACTTCAAAAAAAAAAATAGTTTTTAAGAAATATTTAAAAAATTATTTGATAAACTCAAAAGAGAATAATTACAAAAAAAAACTTTTTTATGGAATTTATTACTCATATGCAAAACTAAATAATTTAAGTCTTGATAAAATCAAAGTTTTAGTGACTCACGAACACGCTGCATGGTATTGTAATAATTATTTAAAACATTTTAAATCAAAATTTTTGTTTATTATCAGAGATCCGAGAGCAACATTTGCTGGATCTTTTAGAACATTTGATAGGTATCATGATTTTGCAAAAAATCATAAATTAACTTTGGTACTATCATTTTGGATTGCGGCTACAAATTTTATTAAATCTTATAAAAGAAAAAAAAATATTTATATTATACAAAATGAAAAAATTAATAGTAATACTAAATTAGAATTAAAAAAAATTTGTAAATGGATGAAAATTAATTTCAAACCAATTTTACTTAAACCAACTATTTTAGGCAAAACTTGGCACGGAGACTCTTCATATATTCAAAAATTCGAATTAAAAAAAAAACTACCAAAAAATTACTATTCTGAAAAAAATGTTAAAAAAAGATGGAAGAATTACCTAAAAAATGAGGAAATCTTATCAATTGAGACATTATTAGAG
>CACDIC010000016.1 GCA_902552805.1 uncultured Pelagibacteraceae bacterium | reverse complement strand
CATTGTCTCTTGTGCAATTCTTTTTCTTTTATCTTCTTTAGTGATAGCTTTTATCGTTCTCATATTATGTAGACGATCTGCTATTTTAACTAGCAAAACTCTTATATCTTTTGAGGTAGCTAAAATAAGTTTTCTAAAGTTTTCTGCTTTTGAGTTTGTAGTTGCGGTGTTTTCAAAAACTGAAATTTTTGTAACACCATCAACTAAGTCTGCAACCTCTTCACCAAATTCTCCTTTAATGGTCTCGTAAGTAGCGTAGGTATCCTCGATTGTATCATGTAATAAACCAGTAGTAATAGTAGCGCTATCTAATTTAAGATCTGTTAGGATATTTGCGACTTCTATTGGATGCACTGAATATGGGTCACCTGAAGCTCTCTTTTGATTACTATGTGCTTTAACAGCAAAATCATAAGCTTTATTCAGTTTTTCAGGGTTTAAAAATTTGTTATAAATTTTTACTTTATTTATTAAATCTTCAGAATTTTGCATTCAAACACTATATCATTAAATTAAATTTGTTTAATAGACCTAATGTCTCTATTTTTTAATGATAATAATAGTTTTTTTATGGAATGTTTTGAAACTGGATGTTTCCAATTTTTATCTATCTCAAATAATGGAAAAAGGACGAAATTTCTTTTATGCATTCTTGAATGAGGTAGATTTAATCCACCTTTCATTTTTTTTCTATTAAAATCAATTATATCAATATCGCACTCTCTAGGAGCATTTCGAAGTCTTTTCTTTCGTCCCAGGCTTGTTTCAATAGTTTTACAAACGCTTATTAATTCAAAAGGTGATAATTTAGTTAGAACCTTAACTACAACATTATAAAATTTAGGATTGTTATTATCAGGCCAAGACAAACTCTCATAATAGCTTGATGATTTTACTATCATAATATCATTAAGAATTAATTTTGATTTAGCTAATTCAATATTATTGATTTTATTTCCTAGATTAGAACCTATACCTAAATATACAGGATTAACTTGATTTTCTAATATATCTTGCTCTATCACGATTCCAGTCTCTTTGTTTTTTTACTGCTCTTTTATCAAATTGTTTCTTACCCTTGGCTACAGCTAACTCTAATTTTGCTTTTCCTTTTTTAAAATACATTTTTGTAGGTACTATTGTGAGCCCGTCTCTTTGCATTTTCCCAATTAGTTTATTAATTTCTCTCTTATTTAATAACAATTTTCTTTCATCGGTTGGATTATGGTTTGAATAACTAGCTTGCTTATAAGATGCAATATGTGAATTTATCAAGACTATTTCACCTTTTTTTTCTATTGCATAAGAATCTGCTATATTAACTTTACCATTACGAATTGATTTTATTTCAGAACCTTTTAAAACAATACCTGCTTCAAACAAATCCTCAAAAAAATAATTAAAACTAGCTTTTTTATTAAGACAAATTATTTTTAAACCACTGTTGGTTTTTTTTTTCATTAAACTAGTTTTGCAGAGTGAAGTGCTTTTTTAACGATATCCTTAGTTTCAGCTGTCACTTTTACAAGAGGTAATCTTACATTATCATCACAAAGATTTAATAATTTTGCTGCATATTTTACTGGACTTGGATTACTTTCGACAAACATTGCATGATGAAGAGGTTGTAATATTTTATCAATTTTTTCAGCCTCTTTAATTTCATTGTTTTTTTCAGATTTTGATAATTTTTGAAAATCAGAACAAAGTTTCGGAGCAATATTTGCAGTAACACTTATAGCTCCCACTCCACCTCTTTTATTAAATTCTAAAGCATTATCGTCATTACCAGTTAATTGAATGAATTCATTTCCCATCTTTTTTAACGTTTGTTCAACCCTATTCAGGTCTCCAGTTGCATCCTTAACACCAATAATATTTTTCAATTCAAATAATCTAGCCATAGTATCAACTGACATATCAATAACTGATCTACCAGGAATATTATAAATAATTATAGGTATTCCACATTTGTCGTTTATTGCCTTATAATGTTGGTATAAGCCTTCTTGTGTTGGCTTATTATAATAAGGTGTTACAACAAGAGCGCCTGTTGCTCCAATTTTTTCTGCATGAGTTGTAAGTGAAATGGCCTCCTCTGTAGAGTTCGATCCTGTACCTGCAAAAACTGGTAATTTTCCATTACTTTCTTTTACACATAACTCAATCACTCTTTCATGTTCATCATGACTTAAAGTTGGTGACTCACCAGTTGTTCCTGCTGGAACTAATCCATTTGTCCCATTTTGGATATGAAAATGAATTAAATTAATATATGTCTCATCATCAAGTTTATCATTTTTAAACGGGGTGACTAAAGCAACATTTGATCCTTTAAACATAAATACTTATAACATACATTGTAAATTCATATAGTAAAAGATTATGACTAAAAAAATCTTATTTTGGATAGTGTTGATTAATTTATTCGGTCTACACACTACAGCTCAATCTGACATAATCCCATTAAAAAAACCTATCCAATCTGATGAGGTAAAACAAAAAAAATTATTAATAGATGTACTAAAACCCTTACCCAAACCAATACCAAAAATAATAACAAAAGAGATAGAAAAAAAAGTTGAATCTAAGACGGAAAAGAGGATAAGTGGACTAATACTTCCCAAAAAAAAACCATTAATTGCTGGGACAAAAAAAACAACAGAAATAAAGATATCAAAATATTATCGTAAAAAAGATTTTGCATTAGTAAAAAAAGCAATTTCCGAAATGAAAAAAGCTAATTGGACAGCTGCATTAAAAACTGCCAAAAAAGCTAAAGATAAATCTATATATGATTTTATTCAATGGAGACATTTACTTACTAGGGGAAATCAAGCTTCTTATTATGATTACAAGACATTTATAGACTCAAATAAAAATTATCCTAGAATTGGAAGAATAAAATATTTAGCTGAGCATAAACTTTCTACAGAAAAAGTTAGTCCAAAAAAAATTATTGACTGGTTTGGTACTACAGAACCTTTAAGTGGTTTTGGTAAAATGATATTGGGCGAAAGTCTTATTCTTAATGGTAATAAAGAAAAAGGAATAAGATTTATTAAAGAAGGGTGGATATCAGCAGAATTATCTAAAACAGATTTAAGATTTTATCGTAAAAAATTTAGAAAATATCTTAATGCTGATGATTATATTAAACGAGCAGAATATCTTGCTTGGAATAACAAATATTGGGATTTAAAACGATTGTTAAGATATTTACCTAAAGATTATGAACTATTATACACAGCCAGACAACTATTGATGAGTAAATCTTATGGTGTCGATAATGCAATTTCTAAAGTTCCATCTAGTCTTAAAAATGATGCTGGTTTAAATTACGATAGATTAAAATGGAGAAGAAAAAGAGGAAGAGTTGATAGTTCTGTTGAAATTCTTCTAAAGATAAAAAACACGAAAGATTACTTAGTACGTCCGGATAAATGGTGGATAGAAAGAGAAATAATTTCTAGATCATTAATATATAAAAAAAGATATGAATTAGCTTATAAAATTGCCAGCAACCATGGAATGAATGACGGACCTGAATTTGCTGCAGCAGAGTGGATGAGTGGTTGGATTGCATTAAGTTTTTTAGACGATCCAGTATTAGCCAAAGAACATTTTGAAAATTTTTATAACAATGTTGGATATCCTATTAGTACAGCAAGAGGCGCATATTGGTTAGGTAAAACTTATAAAAAACTTGGTGATAAAGATTTATCTTATAAATGGTTTAAAGAGGCAACAAATTATTTAACCACTTACTACGGTCAATTGGCATTTATGGAAATTAGCCCAAATGAAAAATTTGAGCTTTCAAAAGACATGATTATTAAGAAAGAATATCGTGATTATTTTTTTAAAAAAGATTTAGTCAAATTGGTATATTTACTTGATGAATTAAATGAAGATAAATATGCTAAACATATACTAAGACATTTGGCTAATGATGATGTTAGTAGTGGTAGTGAGGTTTTGGCAGCCGAACTTGCAACAAATATAGAACGATTTGATTTTGCAATTCAGATTTCTAAAATAGCATCCTATGAAAAAAGATTTCACAACAAATATAATTACCCAATTATAAGCACACCCAAATATATTAATGGAAGAAAAATTCCAGATAATGCTTTCATTCTTTCAATCATAAGACAAGAGAGCGAGTTTGATTTGAGTGCCAATAGTCATGCTGGTGCAAAAGGGTTAATGCAATTAATGCCTTACACAGCTAAACTAGTTGCTAAACAGGCAAAACTTCCTTATTCGAAATCTAGGTTAACTACTGATGCAGAATATAATATTAATCTAGGATCACATTATATAGCAGGATTAATTCTTGAATATGACGGTGCTTATCCATTTGCAGTGGCTGCTTACAATGCTGGACCAAAAAGAGTTCGATATTGGAAAAAAATAAACAAAAATCCTCAAAAAAATCAAATTGATTATATCGACTGGATTGAATTAATTAAATTTAAAGAAACTAGAAATTATGTCCAAAGAGTATTAGAAAACTACAATGTTTATAGATATGTGCTTGAACAACAGCCAATCGCAATGAAAGATTTTTTTAAGAATAATCCCTTATTTTAATAATGGCGGAAGAGGAGGGATTCGAACCCTCGGTACAAGTTTCCTCGCACGGTCATTTAGCAAACGACTGGTTTAAGCCTCTCACCCACTCTTCCAAGAAATTTGTCGCCCTTGATTGTATTGAATAATCAACATTAATAAAGTAATTATTCATTAATTATGAAAAATAAGTATTCAATATTTTCGCTTATTAAAAATGCTTTTTCTTATCATGAAAATTGGGAAAAGGCATGGAAAGACCCCGAGCCAAAAAAAGAATATGATGTGGTAATTATTGGTGGTGGCGGTCATGGTTTAGCAACAGCCTACTATCTGGCAAAAAAACATAATATGAAAAATATTGCTGTTGTTGAAAAAGGTTGGATTGGTGGTGGGAACACAGGAAGAAACACTACAATTATAAGATCTAATTATTTATGGGACGCAAGTGCTGGTCTTTATGATCACGCTCTTAAAATATGGGAAGGCCTTTCTCAAGAGTTAAATTACAATGTAATGTTTAGTCAAAGAGGAGTAATGAACCTTGCTCATAATCTTCAAGATGTAAGAGATCTAAAAAGAAGAACCCATGCTAACAGACTTAATGGTATTGATGCAGTATATTTAAATACTGAAGAAGTTAAAAAATTTTGTCCAATTATAAATACATCTCCAGATATAAGATACCCTGTATTAGGTGGAACTTTACAAAAAAGAGCTGGAACAGCGAGACATGATGCAGTTGCATGGGGATATGCACGAGGTGCAGATGAAATGGGTGTGGATATAATTCAGAATTGTGAGGTTAAAGGTATTAAGAGAAATGGCGATGCAGTTGAAGGTATTGAAACTACAAAAGGATTTATTAAAACAAATAAAATTGGTGTAGTAGCCGCAGGTCACTCTAGTGTAATAGCTAATATGGCTGGATTAAGGTTGCCATTAGAGAGTAAACCGCTTCAAGCTTTAGTTTCAGAGCCTGTAAAACCTATAATAGATACAGTTGTTATGTCAAATGCTGTTCATGCATATGTTAGTCAATCAGATAAAGGTGAGTTAGTAATTGGTGCAGGAACCGATGATTACGTTTCGTACTCACAAAAAGGAAGTCATGATATTGTTGAAGGGACATTGAATGCAATTTTAGAGTTATACCCTATCTTTAGTCGTATGAGAATGTTAAGACAATGGGGTGGAATTGTAGATATTTGTCCAGACGCAAGCCCAATTATAAGTAAAACATCAATCAAAGGTTTGTATTTTAATTGTGGTTGGGGAACAGGAGGATTTAAAGCTACACCCGGCTCTGGAGATTTGTTTGCGCATACAATAGCTAACGATGAACCACACAAACTTAATGCTGCATTTAATTTGAATAGATTTGTAAGTGGTGACCTTGTCGACGAACATGGTGCAGCAGCTGTAGCGCACTAATGTTTTTAATTAATTGTCCTTTTTGCGGTGAACGAGAACAAAGTGAATTTAAAGCTGGTGGAGAAGCTCATATTGTTAGGCCCAAACAACCAACGGAATTAAGTGATGATCAATGGGCAGAATATTTATTTATGAGAAAAAATATTAAAGGTATTCAATTCGAAAGATGGAACCACATTCATGGTTGTAGAAAATGGTTTAACATGGTGAGAGATACATCAAATGATGAAATTAAAGCCGTTTACAAAATGGGTGAAAAACCACCGGTTAAATAATCAATGACAAAAAATTTAAGAGTTAAAAGTAGTAAATTAGTCGATGAAACATATCGAATTTCATTTAAATTTAATGGTACAACTTATTATGGATTTAAAGGTGATACACTTGCTTCTGCTCTATTGGCTAATAACATCCACCTAGTTGGTAGAAGTTTTAAATACCATAGACCAAGAGGAATTATGACTGCTGGGTCAGAGGAACCAAACGCCATTGTTCAACTTCATAACGGAACTTCAAGAACAGAAGCAAATGTAAGAGCTACTGAAATAGAAATATATGAAGGTCTTGTTGCTTCAAGTCAAAATTGTTGGCCTAGTGTAAAGTTTGATATTGGAGGTATAAACAATTTTTTAAGTCCATTATTACCTGCAGGTTTTTACTACAAGACTTTTATGTGGCCAGCAAGTTTTTGGGAAAAATATGAATATTTTATTAGAAAATCTGCTGGTTTAGGAAAATCACCTGATGTTCCAGACCCTGACATATATGAACACAAATACATTCATTGCGATGTATTAGTTATTGGTGCAGGTATTTCAGGAATTATTGCAGCAAAAACTGCTGTAAAAAATGGTTTTAAAACACTATTAGTTGAGGAAAAATCATATTTAGGTGGTTCTACAATTTATCAAGACTCAGAATTTTTTAAAATTAACAATCAAAATTCAGCTTCATGGTTAGAAAAGGAAATCAATGAAATAAAAAAAATTGAAAATTTAGAAATTAAAACCAGAACAAGCGTTGCTGCTTTTCATGGTTATAATTTTTTATTAGCAAGGGAAAATTTAACTGATCACCTGCCACTTGAACAAAGAGAAAATAAAACTCGTCAAAGATTACTCAAAATACGCGCTAAAAAAGTTATCACAGCCACAGGTTCTATTGAAAGGCCTTTAATTTTTGACAATAACGATCGCCCAGGGATACTACTCTCA
>CACDIC010000015.1 GCA_902552805.1 uncultured Pelagibacteraceae bacterium | reverse complement strand
AATTGATGAGTGGCATTCAAAAGAAATATTAAAAAATTTTGGTAATATTGGTTGGAATGACTCAATCAAAAAATTACATGAACCAGAAAATATTGGTAAATTTAAAGAAAATTTCTATCAAAGACTCGCTTTTGATGAAATTTTTTCAACTTTTTTGGTTAATTCAGAAATTAGAAAAAAGATCAAAAAGATAAAAAAAACAAAGAAAAAATTTGATACTAAAAAACAAAATGAAATAATATCCAAATTAGATTTTTCCTTAACCAATGATCAAACTAAAACATTAAATGAGATTAACGATGATTTGTGTTCAGATAAAAAGATGTTTAGATTGCTCCAAGGTGATGTTGGCAGTGGTAAAACAATAGTAGCATTGTTATCTGCACTCAATACTATCAATTCTGATTTTCAAGTGGCAGTAATGGCTCCTACTGAAATATTAGCAAGACAGCATTTTTTATTAGCAAAAAAAATATTTCCAAAAAATATTAATATAGAATTACTCTCTGGAAAATCATCATACAAAGACAAAAAAAATATTTTGAACAAACTTATTAAAAAAGAGATTGATATTATTTTTGGAACACACGCCTTATTTCAAAAAAAAGTAGAATTCAAAAAACTAGGTTTAATAATAATTGATGAACAACACAAATTTGGAGTTAGTCAAAGAAAAAAATTATCTGATAAAGCTGGGAAAGATTGTGATGTTCTTTTGATGACAGCAACACCAATTCCACGTACGTTAACAATGACTATTTACGGAGATATGGATCTTTCAATTATACGAGAAAAACCGAATAACCGAAAACCTGTGAAAACTTATAGTAAAATTGAAAGTAAGATTGAGGATGTTATTAAATTCATCAAGAAAGAGATACGACTTGGAAATCAAATTTTTTGGGTATGTCCTCTAATAGAAGAATCAAAAAAAATTGATCATTCTTCAGCAGTTAAAAAGTCTGAATACCTAAAAAAAATTTTCCCAAATGAGGTTTATTTACTCCATGGAAAAACAACCATTGAAGAAAAAGAAAAAGTCTTAAACAACTTTTTAAAAAATGAATTTAAGATTTTAGTTTCAACTACAATCATTGAGGTTGGTATAGATTTTCCTAATGCAAATGTAATCATAATAGAAAATGCAAATAAGTTTGGTTTATCTCAATTACATCAACTTAGAGGTAGAGTTGGAAGAGGCAACAAAGAGTCCTCATGTATATTAATGTTTAAGTCAAATCTGAGTGAAAATGCAAAAAAAAGAATTAATATCTTAAAAGACTCTAATGATGGATTTGAAATATCTGAAGAAGATATGAAATTAAGAGGTTTTGGAGATATTCTTGGTTTTAAACAAAGTGGAATTAAAAACTTTAGATTAGCAGATCCAATACATAATCATAATCTTTTTATTTTAGCTGAAAAAGAAATTAAAAGAATTGAAAGTGAAAAAGAAGATATAGGTAAATTTAAACCGCTAATTAAATTATATGATCGTGCAGATATTATTAATGATATAGCTTAATTTTTACCTGTGGATGTGCCTGCAGAAACAATAAATTTAGATGCTTCTTCAAATGTCATATTCAGATATATAACTTCATCTAAAGGAAACATAAGTAAAAACCCACTTGTAGGATTTGGTGTAGTTGGAACAAATACGTTTATTAATTTTTTATTTGTTTTTTCAGCCATTTCACCTCTATTTTCTTTTGTTGCAAATCCAACAGCCCAAACACCTTTTCTAGGATATTCTACTAAAACAACACTTTTTCTATCATTGTCATCTTTATTAGAGAACGTCTCTGTCATTTGAACTATTGCAGAATAAATAGTTCTTAAAACAGGAATTCTTTTAAATAAATCATCAATAAGTTTAAGAATTCGTTTACCTAAAAAGGATAACGATAAACCTCCAACAATTGTTATAAAAGCAACAGAAATAATTATTTCTATTCCAGGTATCTCAAAAGGTAAGTAATTATTAGGGTTTATATTTTCTGGAATTATTTTAGAGGAAATTCCAATCAAAATTTTGCTTAGATATAAAGTAAAACCGATAGGGATTAATACCACTACACCAGTTATAAAATAATTTCTGAGAATAAGAGTAAATGATCGTTTTTTTTTATTTTTTTTCATAAATTTATTTAAAACTAGAGTAAACTACAAAAGAAATCGCAATAATAAATAAGAATACTAATATTTTATTATTTAGATTCATTTTAAAATATAATATCAATGATAATTAAAAATGGATAGAAGAAAATTCTTAACTTACGTTGGTTGTACCTGTTGTAGTTTTGCTCTTAATTCATGTGCTACAGCACCGATCACTGATCGAAAACAATTAAAACTAATCCCTGAAGCGAAATTAAATGCGCAAGCTGCACAAATTTTCGAAAAAATTAAGAAAAAAGAAAAATTATTAACTGGTCCAAAACTCAATCAAATAAAAGAAATTGGTAAAAGAATGGAAAATTCTATAGGAGAATATTTTTATCAATCAAAACTTGACGATCCAACAATTGGTTTTGATTGGGAATATATACTAATTGATAAAAAAAATATGCGAAATGCATTTTGTATGCCAGGAGGTAAAATTGCAGTTTTTTCTGGTATATTAGAAGTAACAAAGAACACTGACGGATTAGCCGCTGTAATGGGTCATGAAATTGCACATGCAGTAGCCAAACACTCTGTAGAAAGAGCTAGCAGAGGTGTTGTTTTAAACGTTGGAACGAATGTTATTGATATATTATCTGGTGGAAAATTATCTCAAGTTAATAGAACAACGGGTATGAATACTATTGGTATGGTCTCTCAACTAGGTATAATGAACCCTTTTAATAGAAAGCAAGAAACTGAAGCTGACTATTTGGGTATGATTTTTGCATCTTTGTCTGGTTACGATATAAGAGAAACGCCTAAAATTTGGGAAAGAATGAAAAAATTTAGTAAGGGAAAAAAACAATCTGAATTTCTTAGCACACACCCCTCGCCTGACAATCGAATTAAGAAAATAAACGAGTGGACAAATAGTATAATTTTAGATTACCCACCAATTAAAGTATAAATATTAATTGATGGTGAGCCGTGATGGACTCGAACCATCGACCCATTCCTTAAAAGGGAATTGCTCTACCAACTGAGCTAACGGCCCAAAATTACTTCGTATATACATATTTATTTTAATATTTCAAATAGGAATTGATGAGACATATAGTTTCTTATCACAACTTATCTATGTATTTATCATGAAATTCATTAAAAGTGCCTTTTTGAATATTTTTTCTTATTTCGCTCATTAATTCTTGATAAAAGTTGATATTATTTAACGTTAAAAGCATCGATCCTAAAATTTCATTAGTATTAAATAAATGATTTAAATAATTTTTTGAATATTTGTTTAGATTTAAATTTTTACACTTTTCATCAAGAGGTGAATTGTCATTTTGATATTTATTATTTTTAATATTTATTCTTCCATTCCATGTAAAAGCCAGACCTGTTCTCCCTGATCTAGTCGGCATTACACAATCAAACATGTCTATTCCTCTTTTAACTGCACCTAAAATATCAGAAGGTGTACCTACACCCATTAAATAATGCGGTTTATTTTCTGGAAGATTTTCCTTAATGTCATCCAAAACTTTAAACATTTCCTCTTGTGTTTCACCAACTGCAAGACCACCAATGGCATATCCATCAAAATTTAGATTTAACAAACCTTTTAGAGACAAAAGTCTCAAATCTTTAAAAAGTCCTCCTTGGACTATGCCAAAAAGAGCTTTATGAGGATTTTTTCCAAAGGCTTTTTTGGATCTATCAGCCCAATATAATGATAGTTCCATTGATTTTTTAATCAGTTCATAGTCATCCGTTTTCTTTGGACATTCATCCATGATCATTACAATATCTGAGTTCAAGCCAAGTTGAATTTTTATACTTTCTTCAGGGCTCAAATAAAATTTTTTTCCATCAACATGAGAATTAAAAATTGCTCCTTTTTCTCGGTCTATTTTATTTAATTTTGAAAGAGACATTACTTGAAAACCACCTGAGTCAGTAAGTATTGGTAAATCACAATTCATAAAGGAATGTAATCCGCCAGCGTTTTGAATTCGTTCAACTCCTGGACGGATCATTAAATGATATGTATTAGCTAAAATTATATCTGAGCCAGTTTTTTTGATATCGTCAATCGTACAAGCTTTTACAGTTGCCTGAGTTCCAACTGGCATAAAAGCAGGAGTTCTAATAATACCTCTATGCGTTTCTATAATTCCTTCTCTTGCATAGCCATCTTTGTTCAATAATTTAAAGGCAAATTCTTTTAATGCCATTAAATATTATAATGATTTAAAGCTAATTATTTTATCTGGATCTGTGACGGCACCATTATTGTTTTCATCACCACGTTTAATTTTATCAACAAATTCCATTCCTTCGATCACTTTTCCAAAAACTGTATATTGGTTATCTAGAAAAGGAGCAGGTTTAAAACAAATGAAAAATTGGCTATTTGCACTATTTGGATCTTGTGATCTAGCCATAGATAAAGTTCCTCTATCATGAGGTAAATTATTAAATTCTTGTTTTAAGTCTGGTAAATCTGATCCTCCCATTCCTGCCATCCTTAAATTAAAATCACTTGATGATAAATTTCCAAATTTTACATCACCAGTTTGTGCCATGAAACCATCAATAACTCTGTGAAAAACAACATTATCATATTTACCGCTATTGGCTAAATCTTTAATTCTTTTAACATGATTAGGTGCTACATCTTCAAATAATTCAATTTTAACATCTCCATCTTTAAGTTTCAAAATCATAATATTCTCCTCTGACATTACTTGGTTTATGGTTAAAAAAAAGAAAATAAATATATTTATTAAAATTTTATTCATATTTTCTTTTTAGTAATTTAATTGTACTTTTGGTAGTAAATTTTTTGATATCACCTTTTAAATTTACTATTTCTTTAACAAATCTTGATGAAATAATCTGATTTTCAACATCAGACATTAAAAAAAGAGTTTCAATATTTTTATTTAATTTTCTATTCATCCCTGCTAGTTGAAATTCATATTCAAAATCTGAAACTGCCCTTAATCCTCTTAAAATAATATTTGATTTATACTTTTTGCATAATTCAGTTGTTAAAGAGCTAAAAGAAATTACGACAACTTTTTTTTTGTTCAGTTTCAAATCATAAAATAAAGCTTTTTTTACAATTTCAATTCGTTCATCAGAATCGAATAAATAATCCTTATTTTCAACGTTAGATACTGCAACAACAATCTTATCAAAAAGTTTTAAACCTTTTTTAATAACATCAATATGGCCAAACGTAATTGGATCAAATGTTCCAGGATAGATTGCAACTTTATTCATTAAACTAAGTTATCATCTATTTTATCAGCTGAAACAACTTTTTCTTCTCCAGTTAATTTAATAATTCTAACACCCTGAGTATTTCTACCCGCAGTTCTAATTTCTTTTACCGCTACACGTATTACTCTTCCTTTGTTAGTAGATATAAGTATTTCATCACCATCATATACAGGGAAAGAGGACGAGATATTGCCATTTCTTGGTGAATTTATAATTCCGATAATTCCCTTCCCACCTCTATTAGTTACTCTATATTCCGTATGACTAGTTTTTTTACCAAAACCATTTTCTGTTATTGATAATATGAACTTTTCTTTAGCTTTTAATTCTGATTGCTCATCTTTTGATTTCTTCCCATTTTTTTTTGATTTATCATTATCTATAATTGAAAGAGATACAATTTGATCGTTTGGAGACAAAACAATACCTTTAATCCCTTTAGATGATCTACCCTTAAAAACTCTCAATTTTTTAGACTCAAAACGTATACATTTTCCGAATTTGGTACTTAAAATTATATCTTGATCATCCTTGCAAATTTTAACACCCACAATTTTATCATTATTGTCTAATTTCATTGCAATTTTTCCAGATGTATTGATTGAAGAAAAATCCTCTAAACTATTTTTTCTGATTTTCCCTTGAGCAGTAGCAAATACAATTTGATAATTTTTCATTTCAGACTCATTATCAGGAAAAGGCATAATAGAACTTATTGACTGATGGTTTTTTAGTGGAAGAATATTAAACAACGATTTTCCTTTAGAAACTGATGATCCCTCAGGTATTTTCCAGGCTTTTATTCTATAAACTAAACCTTCTGTAGAGAAAAACAAAACTGAGGTATGAGTGTTAACTGATAGAGTTTGGACTACAGAGTCTTCGTTTCTAGTAGTCATACCAGTTTTTCCTTTACCTCCTCTTTTTTGTGTCTTAACACTATTCAAAGATCCACGTTTGATGTAACCCTGCAAAGTAACTGTAATCAATACAGATTGTTTTTGAATGGTTTCTTCTATATCGTAATTTAATATAGCATCAATTATTTTAGTTCTTCGAGGTGATGAATATTTATCTTTGATATTCTTTAACTCTTCACTGATTACTTTTAACAATTCTTTTTTAGATGAAATTATTTTTTTATATTTTGTAATTAATTCAGCTAACTTCTTAATTTCTATTTCAATTTCGTTTATTCCTAATGCTGTCAGTTTTTGTAATCTTAATTCTAAAATAGCATTCACTTGTAAAGTTGATAAGGAGTATAAAGTTTTAGATTTTGAACTTTCTACAAGTGAAATTAATTTCTTTGACTTATTAATTTTCCATTTGGTTTGTAAAAGAGATTTCTTTGCATCTTCTGGATTTTTTGATGATCTGATTATTTTGATAACTTTGTCTAAATTTTCAACTGATACCGATAGACCTATTAAGATATGTGCTCGCTCCTCTGCTTTTTGTAAATCAAATTTTGTTTTTTTGACTACAACGTCCTCTCTAAAGGATAAAAAATTTGATAAGAAATCTTTTAAGTTACAAGTTTCAGGTTTACCATCAACTATTGCAAGTGTATTAAATCCAAATGAACTTTCAATTTGTGTATTCTTGTAAAGTTGTCTTTTTACTGTTTCGGGTTCTACCCCACTTCTTAAATCTATTGAAACTCTGATTCCTTCTCGATTAGACTCATCTCTTATATCTCTTATACCCTCAATTTTTTTTTCTCTAACAAGCTGAGCAATTCTCTCATTCAAAACAGATTTATTAACTTGATAAGGAATTGATGTGATAACCAATCTTTCTCTACCATTTTTTAAACTTTCTATAGAAATTTCACCTCTAATTTTAAAAGAACCTCTGCCTTTGTTATAACCTTGCTTAATCATATCTTTTCCAATTATTACTCCTCCTGTTGGAAAATCAGGTCCAGGTATGTGCTTCATAAGATCTTTAATTTTAATATCTTTATTTTCAATTAAAGCTAATGTCCCATTAATTATTTCACCTAGATTATGTGGTGGTATGCTAGTTGCCATTCCAACTGCAATCCCACCTGCACCATTTACTAATAAATTAGGAAATTGAGCTGGTAAAACTGTTGGTTCTTTCTCTGTTTCGTCGTAATTATTTTTAAATGAAATTGTATTTTTTTCGATATCATCAATTAGATATTGTGAAACTTTGGATAATCTAGTCTCTGTATATCTCATCGCAGCAGCAGGATCGCCATCTATAGATCCAAAATTTCCTTGTCCATCAACTAAAGGTAAGCTCATTGAAAAATCCTGAACCATTCTTACTAGAGCATCATAAACTGACTGATCTCCATGCGGGTGATACTTACCAATAACATCTCCAACAATTCTTGCAGATTTTCTAAATTGTTTTGACCAATCATACCCACCTTTGTACATCGCATACAAAATTCTTCTATGAACTGGTTTTAAACCATCTCGTATATCAGGAAGTGCTCTACTGACTATAACACTCATTGCATACGATAGATAAGATGAGCTCATCTCATCATGCATTGAGATTAATTTTATATTCTTATCCTCAGGAATTTCAGTTTTTTGCATAAATATTAAAATGGAATTTCATCATCCATGTCATTTGAAATTTGTGACATGTCATCATTATTAGATTGAGTATTATCATTTGAAATACTTCCACCTGAATTACCTCCACCTAACATAGTTAAAGATGAGTTATATCCTTGAATAACAATTTCAGTTGAGTATTTGTCTTGACCAGACTGCTCATCTTTCCATTTTCGAGTTGTTAATTGTCCTTCAACATATATTTGGGCTCCCTTTTTTAAATATTGTTGAACAACATTTACTAATCCCTCATTGAATACAACTATACGGTGCCATTCTGTTTTTTCTTTTTTTTCACCAGTATTCTTATCTTTCCAAGATTGACTTGTTGCCAGACTTAATCGTGCAACACTTTTGCCATTTACCATTTGTTTGATCTCTGGATCTGCGCCCAAACGACCAATTAAAAGTACTTTATTTAGACTTCCAGCCATAATATTTTAATATTTGTTTAATTTGTTAATTAGAACTATACCACAATTTACTCTGAATATTAATTTTATTAAGTCAAAGCAACAAAAAATATGATGAAAAAGATAGTTATTAAAGGAGCTAAAGAACACAATTTAAAAAATGTTTCTTTAGAGATACCCAAAGATAAATTTGTTGTCATAACTGGTCTATCAGGATCAGGAAAGTCGTCTTTAGCTTTTGATACAGTCTATGCAGAAGGTCAAAGAAGGTATGTTGAGAGTTTATCCGCTTATGCAAGACAATTTTTAGATAAAATGAAAAAGCCAAATGTTGATTTAATTGAGGGTTTGAGCCCAGCAATATCGATAGAGCAAAAAAATACTTCTAAAAATCCAAGATCAACTGTCGCTACAGTAACTGAAATATATGATTACATGCGTGTTTTATATGCAAGAGCGGGTATACCCTATTCTCCTTTTACAGGTAAACCAATCACATCACAAACGATTACACAGATTGTGGATAAAATTAAAGAACTGCCAAAAAAGTCAACAATATATATTTACGCTCCGGTAGTCAGAGGGAGAAAGGGAGAATATAAAAAAGAAATCCTAAATTATAAAAAAAGAGGTTTTCGAAAGATCAAAGTAGACGATGTAATTTATGATATTGATAAAGTTCCTGAATTAAATAAGAAAATTAAGCATGACATATATATTCTGGTCGATAGAATAGTTCTAAATTCATCTTTAGGAAACAGATTAGCTGAAAGTATTGAGTCTTCGGTAAATTTAGCGAATGGATTAGTATTCGTTGAATATGAAGATGAAACCTTACCAAAAAAATATAGAAAAGTAGAAAAATTAATATTTTCGACTAAATTTGCATGTCCTGAAAGTGGCTTTACAATTGAGGAAATTGAGCCAAGACTTTTCTCATTTAATAGTCCTTTTGGTGCTTGTGAGGAATGTGAGGGAATTGGAATTAAACTAAATGTTGATCCAAATTTAGTAGTACCAAATCATAAAAAAAGTATTGCTGATGGAGCTATAGAACCCTGGGCTAAAACAACGACTCTATATTATGCACAAACATTATCTTCTTTAGCAAAACATTATGGCTTTTCGTTAGATGAAAAATGGTCAAAATTTTCAAAAAAAATAAAGGATATTATTCTTTATGGATCTGATGATGAAGAAATCAAATTTTCATATGACGATGGTTATGAAAAATACTCACATAAAAAGACATTTGAAGGGGTAATAAATAATTTAGAGAGAAGATATTTAGAAACTGATAGTGATTGGAAAAGAGAAGAAATAGCCCAATATCAGTCAGATACTAAATGTGAGAGATGTAATGGTCATAGATTAAAAGATGAGGCATTATGTGTGAAAATTGAC
The DNA here is from genome assembly GCA_902552805.1 of uncultured Pelagibacteraceae bacterium. GTDB lineage: Bacteria > Pseudomonadota > Alphaproteobacteria > Pelagibacterales > Pelagibacteraceae > Pelagibacter. The sequence goes on along the minus strand of CACDIC010000015.1, from coordinate 4,248 downwards.
GGCTTGCACATTAGTGAAGTGACTGAAAAATCAATTTTAGATGCTGCAAAATGGTTTGAAAATTTAAAATTCAATTTAGATAAAAGACAAGTCAAAATTGCCGAACATATCCTCAAAGAAATTAATGAAAGATTAAATTTTCTTTTAAATGTTGGTCTTGATTATCTAACATTATCAAGAGAGTCTGGTACTTTATCAGGAGGAGAAGCACAAAGAATCCGTTTAGCATCTCAAATTGGATCTGGTTTAACTGGAGTGTTATATGTTTTAGATGAACCATCTATTGGTTTGCATCAAAAAGATAATGTAAAATTAATCAATGCTCTTAAAAGATTACGAGATTTAGGAAATACAGTAATAGTAGTGGAGCATGATACTGAAACGATGGAAAACGCAGATCATATTATTGATCTTGGTCCCGAAGCGGGAAACAAAGGTGGTGAAGTTGTTGCGCAAGGAACTTTTGATGAGATAACAAAAAATAAAATTAGTATCACAGGAAAATATCTTTCAAACAAATTAAGAATTGATGTTCCTAAGAAAAGAAGATTAGCAAAAAATGGAAGGTTTCTCGAAATAACAGGTGCGACTGGTAATAATTTGAATAATGTTAATTTAAAAATACCTTTAGGTAGTTTAACTTGTGTCACTGGTGTATCAGGAAGTGGTAAGTCAACATTAATCTTACAGACATTATACAACGCATTAAACTTAACTTTGAATAATAATAAATCTAGAAAAATTCCAAAACCATTCAAAGGTTTCAAAGGCACTGAATTAATCGATAAAATAATTGATATTGATCAATCACCAATTGGTCGTACCCCAAGATCAAATCCAGCAACTTATACTGGAGCTTTCGGGCCAATTAGAGATTGGTTCACAGGATTACCTGAGTCAAAAACAAGGGGATACAAACCAGGAAGGTTCTCTTTTAATGTCAAAGGAGGAAGGTGTGAAGCCTGTGAAGGAGATGGAGTTATTACTTATGAAATGCATTTTCTCCCGGACGTCTATATACAATGTGATGAGTGTAAAGGAACCAGATATAATCGGGAAACCTTAGAGATAAAATTCAAAGATAAAAGTATTGCGGATGTTTTAAACATGACTGTTGATGAAGGATGTGAATATTTTGAAAATATTTCAAATATAAAGACTAAATTGCTTACTTTAAAAAAAGTTGGTCTTGGCTATATAAAAATTGGTCAACAAGCTACAACTCTATCAGGCGGTGAAGCACAAAGAATTAAATTAGCTAAAGAATTATCAAAAAGATCGACGGGAAGAACAATGTACATTTTAGATGAACCGACTACTGGTCTTCACCAACACGACATCAAAAAATTATTAGAAATTTTACATACATTTGTTTCTTTAGGTAACACAGTGGTTGTTATAGAACACAACTTAGATGTCATAAAAACTGCAGATTATATTGTCGATATGGGTCCTGAGGGTGGTGTAAAAGGTGGAAAAATTATCGCTGAAGGAAAACCTGAGGAAATTTGTAAAGTTAATGGAAGTTATACGGGTAAGTTTTTAAAAAATCTTTTACAATAAATACCATTGTCATCTCACTCTAAATCAGTATAAAATTATGTATGGGTAATTTACTTTCATCTTTATCAAAAACCATTCACGTTTCTTTAGCCATTGCAGTTCTATTATTTTTAGGCTTATTTTATCAAAATGATGGTTTTAGTTTTGATGCACTTTTTTGGAGTTGGTTTGCAAGATTTGTGCATGTAGTAGTTGGTATAATGTGGATTGGCTTGTTATGGTATTTTAATTTTGTTCAAATCCCAAACATGGCAAAAATTCCAGATGAACAGAAACCAGCTATTGGTAAAGTAATTGCGCCAGCTGCATTATTTTATTTTAGATGGGGTGCAGCATTTACAGTTCTATCAGGTTTAGCACTTGCAGGTCTTAATGGATATTTGCATGATGCAATGACTTTAAGTATAGGATCTGGCATTCCAAAACACACAGCCATTGGAATTGGTATGTGGTTGGGCTTAGTTATGGCATTTAACGTGTGGTTTGTAATATGGCCTAATCAAAAAAGAGCTTTAGGTATTGTTGAGTGTGAACCTGATCTAAAAGCCAAGTCAGCAAGAACAGCCATGTTATTTTCGAGAACTAATACTTTGTTGTCAATACCAATGCTGCTTACTATGGTAGCTGCTCAAAACCTTTATTAACTACTTTCGTCTTCTCTTAAAACAGTTTTTTGTGAAACTCTTAGTCTAACTAATACTGTATTTGCAATATAGATAGATGAATAAGTTCCAAAAATTACACCAAATATCATAGCCAAAGAAAAACCTTTTAGTATCTCACCACCAAAGAAAAATATTGATAGCAAAGCTAATAAAGTCGTTATTGATGTAATTAAAGTTCTAGATAATGTTTCATTGATAGAGATATTGGTTAAATCGTAAATTTTAATGTCAGAATATTTTCTTAAATTTTCCCTTACTCTATCAAAAATAACTACTGTATCATTCATGGAGTAACCAACGATAGTTAATACAGCTGCAATAATAGATAAATTGATTTCAAGACCAAGCAATGAAAATAAACCTAGGGTTACCAACACGTCATGAAACAAAGCTAATATAGCTCCTAAACTAAATTGCCATTCAAATCTGATCCAAATGTAAATTAACATTAAAGTTAATGCCACTGCGATAGCTATTACTCCAGATTTAAGTAACTCAGCACTTACTTTCGGTCCTACGTTTTCAACTCTTCTAAAATCAAAAGTATTACCAAATGATTTATCTAAATTTGCTTTAATTTCCTCGATAATATTTTTGTTATTATTAATTTCAAATTTAATTAGAAAGTCTGTCTCATTGCCAAAATTTTTTACTGAAACGTCACCCAAATTCATAGAATTTAAATTATCTCTTAGAGATGATACATTAATTTTGCTGTCAGTTGACCTTAGTTCAATTAAGGTTCCGCCCTTAAAATCTATTCCAAAGTTAAGACCTTTGAAAGTTAGTAAAAATAATGAAATAACGACTAAGGATATAGAAAGTATATTAAATTGATTATAATATTTGTTAAAAGCAATCATCTAAATTAAACCCTCTTTTTCTTTATTTCTGTAAACATACAAAACTGTCAATAACCTCGCTATGAAATACACCGAAAATAATGTTGTAAATATTCCAATCCCAAGTGTAAGTGAAAAACCTTTGATTGGACCTGAGCCCATAAAAAATAAGATAATAGCAGCTAATAATGTTGTTATATTTGCATCAAGTATAGCGGTTCTAGATTTTGTGTAACCACTATCAAAAGCTATTAGATTATTTTTTTCATTTTTTAGCTCTTCTTTAATTCTCTCAAAGATTAAAACATTTGCATCGACTGCCATACCAACTGTCAAAATTATTCCAGCGATCCCTGGAAGAGTTAAGGTCGCCTCGAATATAGTCAATATTCCAATGAGTAAGAAAAGATTAACTATTAACGTTATATTGGTAATTAAGCCAAATATCTTATATTTTACGAAGATAAATACTATTACTAATACAAAACCAATTGCTAATGCAATCATTCCTGCATTAATTGAATCTTGTCCTAAGTCAGGACCAACTGTCCGTTCCTCGATAATATTTAAAGGAGCAGGTAATGCACCAGATCTTAATAAAAGAGCTAAATCTGTTGCTGATTGAAAAGTGAATCCACCACTGATTTGACCTGATCCACTTGCAATTGTATCTCTTATAACCGGTGCGCTTATAATTTTACCATCCAATACTATTGCTAATTGTTTGCCAATACCAGTCGATGTGGCCTTACCAAATCTTTTAGCGCCAACTCTATCAAGTGTAAATGTAACTACCGTTTCATTTGTCTCACTATCCATTCTTGGTTGAGCATCTAGCAGATTGTCTCCACTTAAAATAATTCTTTTACTTACCAGAGCATCTTCTTCAGACTCATCTTCATAACTAAGTTTTTCCGCTCCAAAAGAGTCTTGATCGTTATTAGTTACAAATCTAAATGTAAGATTTGCAGTTTTACCAAGCAATGATTTAATTCTCATTGGATCATCTAATCCAGGTAATTCAACAAGAATTCTGTCGTTTCCTCTTTTTAGAATATTGGGTTCATTAGTTCCTATCTCATCAATTCTTCTTCTTACAATTTCTAATGCTTGATCTTGGGATGATGTTTTTAGTTTAACAATACCTTGGGTTGAGTAATTGACAAAAAAAATATTAT
>CACDIC010000014.1 GCA_902552805.1 uncultured Pelagibacteraceae bacterium | reverse complement strand
TGGTAAAATAAATTCTGCAGTTGATAATCCAAACCAACCAATACTTAGAGCTTTGCCTCTAGATTTAGTAAAAAATCTTGAAATCGTTGTAGTTGCTGTATGAGACATTAATCCTTGACCAGAAAACCTCATTAAAAAAACAGCAATAAATAAAAAAACTATTGATGAAATTTTTGAAAAGAAAAAACAAGAGAAAGCTAACAAAAGGGTTACATATAATGCAAATCTAAAAATATTTATGTCATCAATTTTTTTACCAACCCAGATTAAAAGAAAGCTACTCAATAATGTTGCCGAAGCATAAATTGAGCCAAATTGTCCATGAGTTATTGAGAGTGTTTCTCTAATGCTTGAATTAAATAAACCAAGAAAAAAACTCTGTCCAAAACTAGAAAAAAATGTAAAGATAAATCCAAATATAATTACTTTTAAACTTAAACTTTTAAACATAAAAAATTATGAGCTGTAATGTTGCTTTCATAGGTCTTGGTGTAATGGGCTATCCAATGGCAGGATATATATCAAAAGGCGGTCACAATGTAACTGTTTTTAATCGTACGAAATCAAAAGCAGAAAAATGGATCGGAGAATACAAAGGTAAAATGGCTGAAACTCCAGCAGATGCAGCTAAAAATGCTGAATATATTTTTACCTGTGTTGGTAATGATAATGATTTAAGAGAAGTAACTTTTGGTGACAGAGGAGCTTTCAAAACAATTAAAAAGGGTGCAGTTTATATTGATAACACTACAGCCTCCGCAACAATTGCAAGAGAGATTTATGATTATGCAAAGAAAAATGGATTTGGCGCATTAGATGCTCCTGTATCTGGTGGACAAGCCGGAGCAGAGAATGGTGCACTCACAGTTATGATCGGTGGTGATCAAGCTGACTTTGATAAAGCAAAAGATAAAATCGATTGCTATAGCAAAAAAATGAAATTACTTGGAAAAGCTGGTTGTGGACAATTAGCTAAGATGGTTAATCAAATTTGTATTGCCGGACTTGTTCAGGGTTTATCTGAAGGAATAAACTTTGGAATGAAAGCAGGATTAAATATGGAGGATGTAATTGAAGTTATTTCAAAAGGTGCAGCTCAGTCTTGGCAAATGGAAAATAGATATAAAACAATGATTGATGATAAGTTTGATTTTGGTTTTGCAGTTGACTGGATGAGAAAAGATTTAAAGATTGCAATGGATGAAGCAAAAAATAATGGTTCATTATTACCTGTAACAGAACTTGTAGATAAGTTTTATGGAGAAGTACAAGAATTAGGAGGTCATCGTTGGGATACTTCAAGCTTAATTAAAAGATTTAGAAAGTAATGTATGCAACCAGCATACTATGAAAATTTCGAGGAAATTCAAAATAAGTATTGGTCTATGCTTGATGATGCTGTGACTAATAGAGGTTCTCCTTTTAGAATTCCAGTCTTTATTTGTGCCCACCAAGATGAGGTGGATGGAAGAATTGTTGTTCTAAGAAAATCAGATAGAGCAAACAATCTATTACAATTTCATACTGATTTAAGATCACCAAAAGTAGAAATTCTTAAAAAAAATAATAAAGCTTCCCTAGTTTTCTACAACAAAGAGGAAAAGATACAATTAAGAGTAAAAGTTGAATGTGAAATAAATAATCAAAATCCTACCACAGAAGAATCTTGGAAAAAAACTCAACATATCAGTAGAAGATGCTATCTAACTGATAGTCCTCCAGGAACTGCATCAGAAAATCCAACATCGGGTATGATATCTAAATTAGAAGATTTTGATTATACAATGGAACAAAGCGAAGAGGGTTACAAAAACTTTACAGTTATAAAATGTAAAATAAAGTCTATTGAATGGTTATATCTTGCAGCAAAAGGACATCGAAGAGCAAAGTTTGATACAGAAAGCAATGAAAATAGTTGGTTAGTGCCATAGAATAAGATATAAAAATTCTAAATGGATTTTCAAACCTCAGTAAAAACTTGTTTCAAAAAATATGCAATCTTTTCAGGAAGAGCATCAAGGTCTGAGTTTTGGTGGTTTGTTTTGTTTGGATTTCTTGGTGGCATTATTACTTGGATTATTGATGTAATGATATTTAAATATCCTGCTGAAGCAAATGGACCGGCAAGTTTAATATTTTCTGTTATTTTAATTTTACCATCATTTGCGGTTGGAGCGAGGCGTTTGCACGATACTGACAAAACAGGTTGGTGGCAATTACTATGGATAACAGTAATTGGTGGATTATTAATTATTATATGGCAAGCAACCTTGGGAGAAAAAAAGAAGAATCGTTATGGTCCACCTACTAAGAAATAATTTAAATTTTTAAAAAATTGATTTAGAATATTTTTTCCAATTATCTTGATAGTGTTTTGTGTTTTCAAAAACTGCTTTCTTCTCTTCTTCAGTAACTTCTCTTACAACTTTTCCAGGTGAGCCTATTACCAAAGAGTTATCTGGTATCTCTTTGTTTTCAGTAATTAGAGTTTTTGCACCTATGATGCAATTTTTTCCAATCTTAGCGTTATTAAGAATCACTGCACCTATTCCAATTAAACTATTGTCCCCTATCGTACATCCATGGAGCATTACCATATGACCTACAGTTACGTCTTTACCAACTTTAATGGGATATCCTGGATCGGTATGCAAAACACATCCATCTTGAACATTTGATCCCTCGCCTATATGAATATTTTCAATATCTCCTCTTAGCGTTGCATTAAACCAAACACTTGTATTTTTTTCTAAAGTAACATCACCTATAACGACCGCATTAGGTGCTACCCAATTTTCGCCAGAGTTTTTTGGTTTTTTATCTTTCAAATCATAAAACATAATTTATATATTATTACATTATGCCAATACAAACTCCAATATGTGATTTCGGCCAAAAGGCTCACGACTTTAAGCTTAAATCAACTGATAATAAAATTTTATCTTTAGAAGATGTAAAAGGTAAAAATGGAACCTTGATAATGTTTATTTGTAACCATTGTCCCTATGTTAAAGCAGTTACAAAAGATATTTCTGAGGATACCAAAAAATTGAAAGATTTGGGAATTAACTCTGTAGCAATCTGTGCCAATGATGCTGAGAATTATCCAGAAGACTCGTTTGAAAATATGATTGAATTTGCAAAAAAACATCAATTCAGTTTTCCATATTTAGTTGATGAAACACAAGAGATAGCCAGAACTTATGATGCGGTATGTACTCCAGATTTTTTTGGGTACAACAAAAATTTAGAGCTTCAATATCGAGGTAGATTAAGAGAATTAAAAAATTTAATTCCTGTAAGGGATGGTGATAGTGATTTATTTAATGCAATGAAACAAATTGCTGAAACTGGTAAAGGACCTGAAAATCAAACTCCGAGTGCTGGCTGTAGTATTAAGTGGAAAAATAGTTAATGTATTTAATCGTTACGAGATCTTTTCCCCCAGAGGTGGGTGGGATGCAAAGTTTAATGTGGGGTTTGGCAAAAGAAATGTCTAAAAACTTTATGATCAAAGTTTTTGCTGATCACTACGAAAATCATAAAGAATTTGATAAAAAAGTAAATTTTTCAATTGAAAGAGTTGGTGGAATTAAATTCCTAAGAAAAATAAGAAAAGCACAGCTAATTAATGAATATTTAAAAGAAAGAAAAGTTCAAGGTGTTATAGCTGATCATTGGAAAAGTTTAGAATTAATAGTAACTGATAAAAAAAAATATTGTTTAATTCACGGAAAAGAAATCAATCACGCTAAAGGAAGTTCTTTAAATAAAAGAGCAAACAAAGTTTTAAATAGTGTTGAAAAAGTAATAGCAAATTCTGAATATACAAAGAATTTAGCTATTCAAAATGGTGTAGAACAAGAAAAAGTTATTGTGATAAATCCAGGAATTAGTCCTGCCCTAGAATTAAATAAGACATCTTTAACTAAAGTTGAAAGCTTACTTAAAACAAAATTACCACGTTTAATAACAGTTTCAAGATTTGATAAAAGAAAAAATCATGAAAAAGTTTTGATGGCTGTAAGAAACTTAAAACAAATTTATCCAAATATTGTTTACATTTGCATTGGCTATGGAGAAGAAGAACAAAATTTAAAAGATTTGGTAAATGAACTCGATTTAAGTGGGCAAGTTATGTTTTTTAAAGAGATAACTGATGACCTTAAAAATGCTTTGGTGGCAAAATCAAATATATTTGTGATGCCATCAGTAAAATATAAAAGCTCAGTTGAAGGTTTTGGTATAGCTTATATAGAGGCTGCACAATACGGAGTTCCCTCTTTAGGTGGAGCTGATGGTGGTGCGGCAGATGCAATTCAACATGATATAACTGGATTAATATGTGATGGAAATAATCTAGATGAAATTTATTCATCATTAAATTCTATGATTGAAAATAAAAAATATTTACATTTTGGTAAAAATGCCAAAGAGCTATCATCTAAATTCAATTGGTCCAATATTGTTCAACAATATAAAAAAATTTTAAGTTAAAAATTTAGATAATCTTTCAAAAACTCTTTCAGCACTTAAGTTTTTTAGATCTGTAACTTCAATTGGTTTAAAATTTTCTCTTTCAATACTTACTTTGTGTGCTGTTGTATGTTTGCCGAATAATGTAAGACCTTTGGCTCCTACATGAGCTGCTATATGCGCAGGACCGGTATCATTTGCAACAATAAATGAACTATCTTTTATCAAGGCGGTAAGTTGAGAAATATCTAGCGCTCTTCCATTATCTAGTAAAGCTAATGCATTAATATTTTTTGCTTCACTAATCTCATTTGGGCCGGGTGCCGTAATCACTTTATATTCTTCGCCATATTTGTTCGATATTAATTCAATTAGATTATTGTAATAAGGCCATTTTTTAATTGTTAAATGAGGTGAACAGAAAGGAAATAATAAAATATATTTTTTTAGCTTATAAAAATTTCGAATTTCACTTATGTCTGTAGCAGCCCAATTAAAGTCTGGTCTTAATGTATTTGATGTGTTTAAACCAGAATCTTTTAATTGATATTCAAATCTTTCTAGAACAGAATTTTTGTCAAATTCGTTTTTGTTTTTTCCTTCTGGTAAAGTTGATGTTGAACTCGACCATATTTCCTTACCTGCTTTTGGAAAAAGAATATTCTTATAAAAATTAGTTCTAGATGAATTTTGCAAGTCAAAAACTTTAGAAAAGTTATATTTTTTAATTTCACGCATTAAAAAATATAAATATATTAAATTAAATCTTGGTAGTCTTTTGTCTAAAATAACATCATGAATAAATGGATTTTTTTTGAATAAATCAACAAATGGTTTTGTAGTAAGAAGATAAACTTGATCATTTTTATGATTTTCAGATATATCTTGAATAGCCCCACTAGCTTGAGATATATCTCCTAAAGATCCGTGTTTGATAATTAGTATATTAGACATATTTATAACAAGATAACATAGTATTAAATTTTATGAATAAAATTATAGTAGAAGTTTCAGTTGGAGAACTTTTAGATAAAATTTCAATTTTAGAGATTAAAAAAGAAAAGATAAAAGATACTGAAAAATTAAAATTCATTAATAACGAACACTCTATTCTTAAAAATCAGTTAGATGAAAATATCAAATCTGATGAAAAGCTGAATAATCTTTACCAATCTCTTAAAGAAATTAACTCAAAACTTTGGGTTATCGAGGATGATAAAAGACAATGTGAGAAAGAAAAGAATTTCGGGGAAAAATTTATTAAGCTTTCAAGAGATGTTCATTTTCTAAATGATGATCGGGCAAAAATTAAATTAGAGATTAACAATCACACTGGATCAACTATCAAAGAAATAAAAGAATACACCAGTTATTAAATCATTAATGGGACTTCATTTTTCAAAAGAGGAATTTAGAGTTAGAAAATCCAAAGTTTTAGACTCCATGAAAGATCAAAACATTGATGCTTTATTAATGTTTAGACAAGAGTCTATGTATTGGTTAACTGGTTATGACACATTTGGATATGTTTTTTTTCAAACATTAATTTTAGATAAAAAAGGAAACACAATATTACTGACTAGAGCTCCAGATTTAAGACAGGCGCAAAATACATCCAATATTAAAGATATAAGAATTTGGGTTGATAAAGATGGATCGAACCCAACCGATGATCTTAAAGTTATTTTGGATGAGCTAAATCTTAAAGGAAAAAAATTAGGAATTGAATATGAGGCTTATGGATTGACTGGAAAAAATACATTGAAGCTTAATAAGTCTTTAGAGAATTATTGTTCTGTTGAAGATAAATCAGACTTAATAACAAAGTTAAGAGTAGTGAAATCCAAAGAAGAAATTGTTTATGTAAAAAAAGCTGCAGAACTGGCTGATCAAGCTTTGGACGAAGTTTGGAAATATGCCAAAACGGGTGTGAATGAGTCTAAAATTTTAGCTGAAATGAATAAAGTTATATTTGAAGGAGGTGGAGATTATCCTGCGAATGAATTTATTATTGGTTCAGGAAAAAATGCTCTTCTTTGCCGTTATCAATCAGAAAAACAAACTTTAAATGATCAAGATCAATTAACTATAGAATGGGCTGGTACTTATAGACATTACCATTCAGCAATGTTTAGAACAATTCCTATAGGTAAAGCAGATCCTAAACATCATAAAATGCATGAGGCGTGTGTTGAAGCGTTAAAGAATTGCGAAAATAAATTACAACCTGGAAATAAAATTGGAGAGGTTTTTGATATTCACGCAAAAACTTTTGATGATCTTGGTTTTAATAAAGCAAGAATGAATGCATGTGGATATTCTTTAGGTACTACTTTCGCTCCAAATTGGATGGATTGGCCAATGTTGTACACAGGGAACCCATACGTTATTGAGCCTGGAAATGTTTTTTTTATGCATATGATATTAATGGACTCAGAAAATCAATTAGCAATGAACTTAGGTGAAACTTATTTAGTAACTGAACAAGGTAACGAAAGACTTGGTAAACAAAAAATTGATTTAGTTGTACTTTAATTAAAGCTGTATTTCTTTTCTAAAAACTTAATCACATTATGAATCATAAAGGTCATAAATAGATAAATACCACCAGCAACAATAAATACCTCAATTGGTTTAAAAGTTGTTGAAATTATATATTTTGCAACACCTGTAAGGTCCATTATGGTGACTGTACTTGCTAAAGAAGTTCCTTTCATCATTAGTATAATTTCATTTCCATAAGCTGGTAAAGATTGTCTAATAGCGATAGGAATTTGAATTTTATAAAAGATTACTTTATTTGAGATACCCAAACTTTTACCTGCCTCTATTATTCCAGGTTTAATAGTTTGAAATGCGGATCTCAATATCTCTGAAGTGTAAGCACCCGTGTTTAGAGCAAAAGCAATTATTGCACACCAATATGGTTCTTTTAAGATTACCCATAAAACTGTCGATCTTAAATATTCAATCTGACCTAACCCAAAATAAATAATGAATATCTGTACTAAAAGTGGTGTACCTCTAAAAACATACGAATATCCATAAGCAAATCTATTGATAAATATATTTTTATTTAATCTTAAAATTGCAAAAAATAAGCCAATGAATAATCCAATTATTAAAGAAACTGAAAGAAGTTTTAAAGTTATCACAGCAGCATTTAGTAACTTTGGAAGACTATTAATCATTAATTCAAGATCCATTAATACCCCCTACTATATTTAACTTCTAATCTGTTAATTAATTTCATACTCACAAAAGTAAGTAGTAAATACAAAACTGCAGCAAATGAATAAAAGAATAATGGATCTCTCGTTGATCCAGCAGCAATATAAGATTGTCTCATGATTTCAACTAAACCTGTAACTGAAATTAGAGAAGTGTCTTTTAGAGTTATCTGCCAAATATTACTTAGATTTGGAATAGCTAATCTTAATGTTTGAGGTAAAATAATTTTAAGAAATTTTCCAAATTTATTTAAACCTAATACATTGGCAGCTTCGAACTGGCCTTTATCAATTGATTGAATTGCTCCCCTAAAAACTTCAGTTGAATAAGCACCAGAAATTATTCCAATTGCAAATGCACCTGTGATAAATGCATTTATTTCAATATACTCATTATAACCAAATATTGATGCAACAAACATAACTGCACCAGTTCCACCAAAAAAGAAAAGATAAATTACTAATAATTCTGGAACCCCTCTTATTATAGTTGTGTAAGAATTGGCTATGAAATTTAAAAACTTATTTTTAGATAATTTTAATGGAGTAAAGATTAACGCAAAAAGAAAACCTATAAACATTGCTGTTAGTGAAACAGCTATTGTCATCAGGGTTGCGTAAAATAATTCATCACCCCAACCAGTATCTCCGAATGCTAGAAGTTCCATATAGATTGGCGACTATACATTATAGTCGCCAAATCTAAAATTAATTACATAGAGGCATCAAAACCAAACCATTTAGTAGCTATTCTACTAATGTCTCCGTTTTTTCTAGCCTTCTCGATTGCTTTGTTAAATGCTTTTAATAATTCAGTGTCGTCTTTTCTAATTCCAACTCCAACACCATTACCAAATGCTCCACCTGAAAAAGTTGGACCTACAAGAACAACTGGTTTACCAGATTTTTCAGCATAATCTGTAAAAGCAACTGCAGCTGCTAATGCAACATCACATCTTCCAGATGCTAAGTCTAAGTTGACTTCATCTTGAGTTTTGTAAGTTCTTAGATTTATTTTTCCAACATCACCAGATTCTAAAAAGTTTTGGTGAATAGTTGCCGTTTGTGTACAAACAGTTTTACCAGCAAGTGCACCGGTTAAAGTTTTTAAAGTTTTTTTAACACCTGAACCACCTAGTGTAAGATTGATTCCCTCTGGAGTATTCATACCTTCAAGGTCAGAACCTTTCATGACTGCTAAAGATGCAACTTCATCTGCATAACCTTGAGAAAAGCTAATAGCTTTCTGTCTTTCAGCAGTAATAGACATACCTGCCATAATTGCATCAAATTTTCTCATAATTAAAGCTGGTATCATTCCATCCCAATCTTGTTCAACTATCTCACATTGTTGTCCAATATATCTGCAAAGTGTGTAAGCTAATTCGACTTCAAATCCAATTAATTTACCTGATGCATCTTTAGAATTCCATGGAGGATAAGCACCTTCTGTTCCAATTTTAATTTTATCAGCATTAACGTTTCCAATAATTAACAATGAAAATAAAACTGAAAAAATTGTTTTTTTAAATATATTCATCATTCTCTCCTTTAATAAAAAAATATTATTTCACAAATCAGAGACTTTAAAAAGAAAAAACTAATGATTTATTGAAGACGAGAAATTCCAAGAACAATCAAAACTGGGTACATAAACCCTAGATAATTTGGTATTTCCAAAATGATGATGAAAAACATTCATCCAATTTTCAACTTGAAGAGGTTTTTTATCTTGGCTGCCAACTTGTGCTGTGATAACACCCTTTGGTTTTAATATTCTTACTAAAGAGTCCATATTTTTTGCAGCCAAATCTATACAAAACTGATCATCATTTAAATCTACAAAAATATGATCGTATGTATCGTCTTTTACTGATTTAATACTATGAAACGCATCTCCCCAAACACATTTAACTGAATTTTTCTCTGTAGCTTTTTTTCCAATGTCCCCTAAATGTTTATTACAAACTTCAACTACTTCAGGATCAAGCTCATACCAATCGATAAAATTAAATTTTTTAGATATGCATTCTCTGGCAACGCCTCCATCACCACCACCAATGATTGCAGCTCTTTCATTGTTTTTGTTTAATTTTAACCCAGCACCCACAAATGTTGAGCTGTACAAATGTTCATCAGACTCAGCTACTTGAATTTCACCATCAATAAACAATGATTTTCCGAATTGCTCTAATTCTAAAATCTCAATATGTTGACCCACTTTTGATTTAAAATCTTCCAAAACTTCATTTACAACATAAGATTTTTGTAAACCTGGGGAGCTGTAAATATCGTGATAAAGAGATCTTGTATCTCTGTTAAATTCTTTTTTTACAATTCTTTTGTGCTTAAATTCTTTTTTAACAATATCAATCGCTACTGAGGGACTGATTTTTCCACAAGTAAAGAAATCAAAACTTATAATTCCTTTTTCAGGAAATGTATGAAAACTGATATGGCTTTCAGCTAATAATGCAAGAATTGTAAAGCCCTGCGGTTCAAACTTATATTTTGATATATTTAAGATTGTAACTTTAGCTACTTTAGCAATCTCTTTGATAACTCTTTCATAAACCGATGGATCATATTCTTTATCAGTGCCAATTATATCTAAAGTAATGTGCTCCCCTACTTTTATCATATTACCCTTTTTTATAATCTTTAGCTTTTTCCAAAATTTTTTTCATTTCTTCTAATGAAAGAATTTTTGGCTCTCCTAACTTTAGTGCAATAGTGTATTGATGACAAATATTTTCTATCTCTTGTGCTAGTTCAAATGCTTGGTCTAGATTTTTTCCAAAAGCAACCTGTCCGTGATTAGACATCAAACAGGCACTTCTATTTTCTAAAGCTTTAATTACATTTTGTGAAAGTTCTTTTGTCCCAAAAGTAGCATATTCAGCACATTTAATGTCTTCTCCTCCTGCAAGAGCAATCATGTAATGAAACGGAGGTATAGATTTTCCGTGTGAAGATACAGCTGTAGCGTGTGGAGAATGTGCATGAACAATTGCTTGGGCATCTTTTTTATTTAAATAAATATCTCTATGAAATCTCCATTCGGAGGAAGGTTTGTAAACTGAGTCGTTATTTTCTGCTTCTTCATTTAAACCCATAAAAACAATATCTTCTGGCTTTAATGTTTCATATTTTTTTCCTGATGGAGTAATTAAATAACCTTGAATATTATCTTGTTCTGCTCTTAAAGATATATTTCCTGATCGTAGCGGTGAAAGATTTGTAGAGTTCAATTTTAGAGAATGCTCAATAATTTGATTTCTTTGGTCTAAATTTTTCATTTAAATAGTTCTTTTAGTCCTCTTTCTGATGCTTCACATATACCTTTTTCGGTAATTAATCCTGTAACGTATTTTGCTGGGGTTACATCAAAAGCTAAATTCATACCTTTACTATTTTTTGGATAAATTTGTATTTTCTTTATATTTCCTTTTTCATCTAAACCTTCCACATGAGATAATTCCTCCGAATTTCTCTGCTCAATTGGAATATCTTTATGATCTTTTATATTCCAATCAATTGTTGAACTTGGTAGTGCAACATAAAAAGGAATTTTGTTATCGTGTGCTGCTAGTGCTTTTAGATAAGTTCCAACTTTATTACAAACATCTCCATTGGCTAGAGTTCTGTCTGTTCCAACAATACACATATCAACCTCTCCTCTCTGCATCAAAATTCCACCTGTGTTATCTGCAATGATTGTGTTTTTAATTCCTTCTTCGTTTAATTCATAAGAAGTAAGATTTGCTCCTTGATTTCTTGGTCTAGTTTCATCTGCCCATACATGAACAGGAATTCCTTTTTTGTGTGCATGATAAATTGGAGAAGTTGCGGTCCCCCAATTTATTGTTGCAAGCCAACCTGCATTACAATGAGTTAATATATTAACTGTATCTTTTTTTTTATTATAAATTTCCTCTATTATTTTAAGACCATTTAATCCTATATTTTCGCAAAACTTTATATCTTCTTCGCATATATCTTTTGCTTCATTAAGAGCTATTTTTAAAATTTTATCACTATTTAAGCCTGATAATTTGTTCATCATTCTATCAACAGCCCATTTTAAATTTATTGCTGTTGGTCTTGAACTTATTAATTCATCTGCAGATTTTTTCAAAAATGATTGATCATTATTTTCAATAATTGCCAAAACTAATCCATAAGCTGCTGTAGCACCTATCAAAGGTGCCCCTCTTACTTCCATTATTTTTATAGCATTAATTGCATCTTTAACTGTCTTTAGATCCTTTATGTTAAATTGATGTGGTAGTTTTGTTTGATCAATAATTTTTACAACATTATCCTCAAACCAAATAGTACGATACTCTTTTCCTTCTATTCTCATTTATTTAGAACTCTACCCGCAACTGTTTTAAGTTTATCTATAGTTTTTTTGGTTCTTTTTTCTGGCGCAGTAATAATAGCAACATCCAAGCAATTGTTTGTTGGATCTTTAGGATCAATATGATTTTCAAAATTTTCTATCAAATTTTTAATCATATTTTTTGCTTTAGCTGCATTTCCTAAAAGAACTTTTATTACTTGTTGCACATCTACATTTTCATGATCTGGATGCCAACAATCATAATCGGTTACCATTGAAACAGATGCATACCTAATTTCTGCCTCTCTAGCTAATTTGGCTTCTGGCATATTAGTCATACCAATTACATCAGCTTTCCATGATCTGTAAAGATTAGATTCAGCTAAAGTTGAAAATTGTGGACCTTCCATAACTACATAAGTTCCACCTTTTTGATATTCTATTTTTTCTTTCTTAATAGCTTCCTCACACGCATTCATAAGACCATTTGATGTTGGATGAGCCATAGAAACATGGGCAACGATTTCCTCATCAAAAAATGTTTTGTTTCTTGCAAAAGTTCTATCTATAAATTGATCAACGATTACAAATTTACCTGGTGGTAAGTCTTCTTTTAAAGATCCGACAGCTGATACAGAAACTATGTCAGAAACACCTAATTGCTTTAATGCATCAATATTAGCTCTAAAATTTATTTTTGAAGGTGAAATAAAATGCCCCCTTCCGTGTCTCGGTAAAAAATAAACCTCTTTATTTTTATATTTTGTCTTTAAAATTTGATCTGAGGGTTTTCCCCAGGGAGTTTGTAAATCAACTAACTCTCGATTTTTAAATTCCTCAACATCATATAAACCGCTTCCACCAATGATTGCTAATTTATTTATTGTCATCTTAAAATATTTTAATTAATTATTAATATATAATTTACTCTTATGAATTTAAAAGATTTTATTAGATCAATTCCAGATTATCCAAAAAAAGGGATATTATTTCGAGATATAACAACATTAATTAAAAATGAAAAAGCATTTTCTGAAACAATAAATCAGATAGTAGAGAGGAGTAAAAAAGTAAAATTTGATAAAATTGCAGCCATTGAGTCAAGAGGCTTTGTCTTTGCCTCTGCTGTTTCTTACATATTAAAAAAACCATTTGTGATGCTTAGAAAGAAAAATAAATTACCAGCTGATGTTCACTCAATAGATTTTGAACTCGAATATGGCACTGCAACAATAGAAGTGCATAAAGATTCTATTGAGGAAAATGATAAGGTGTTAATTATTGATGATTTAATTGCAACTGGAGGGACTGCAGAGGCAGCAGCTAAGTTAGTTGAAATTTCAAAAGGAAAAGTTGCTGCTTTTATTTTTGTTATTAATTTGTTTGATCTCAATGGTACAGACAAATTAGTAAAAAAAGGTTATAAAGTTGAAAACTTAATTGATTTTCCAGGTCATTAAAAATGGAAAGATTAAATAAAATTTCTAAAATATTTAACAAAATCTATTACAATCTTTTTGTCGAAAATTTTAAAGGAAAACTTCATTACAATTTTCCACGAAATTATTTCCGTTGGGATCTTATAGAATATTTGATTAATAAATATGGATATTCTGATTACTTGGAAATAGGCTGTGACCAAGATCAATTGTTTTCAAAAATTAAGATACAAAATAAAATTGGTGTAGACCCAAGTAGTGGTGGGAATGTGAGAAAAACAAGTGATGAATTTTTTAAGGAAAATAAGAATAAATTTGACATAGTTTTCATTGATGGCCTTCATACTTACGATCAAGTAAAAAAAGATATTTTAAATTCAGTAAATTGTTTAAAAGAAAATGGTATTGTCTTGGTTCATGATTGTATGCCTGATAGTTTAAGTAAACAAGCTGTTCCGAGATACAGGATGATATGGAATGGGGATGTTTGGAAAGCAATAGTTGACTTGAGACAAAGAGTAGATTTAGAAATTTTTACATGTGAAATGGATCAGGGTATAGGAATTATAAAAAAAGAGAAAAATACCTCAATCTTGGAAATTAAAAAACCTGCTAGAAATCTAAAGTTTAAAGATTACTATGCAAATTACAAAAATTTTCTTAGAGTAATAAGTGTGGAAGAATTAAAAGAGAAATATTAAATTTCTTTGTTTTTCCACGTATCTGGAGTTAAATCATTATCAATCTCAATAGTTAAACGATAATTGAAATCTTTGGGTCCTCTTTTTTTTATATAATCGTAAGTTTTTTTTACACCATCACTCAAACTCACTTTTGTCTCATAATTTAATAATTTTCTTGCTTTATCTGCAGAACAAGTAGCATGCTTAACCTCTCTTGGTCTATCTTCTTTATAAACCGCCTCAAGGTTTGAACCAGTTATGTTAGAGCAAATTTCAACCACTTTGTTAACAGTCACAAATTCTTCATCTGGTCCTATGTTGATTACTTGTTTGTTTAGGTTTTTCTGATCTAACATTGGAACTAAGCAGCTTAAACAATCATCAATATATGAAAAACATCGTTTTTGCTCACCATCACCATAAACTACTGGGGGTTTTCCCTGTAGCATTCTATTTAAAAATATGGAGACGACATTTCTGTATGGATCAGTATAAATTTGTCTAGGCCCTATGATATTATGTGGGACTGCAATCACCCATTCAATATTATTCAAATCACAAAGATTCTTTAATACATCTTCAGCTGCCACCTTAGAGATACCATAGGGGTCAACTGGTTTGGGTATCATGTCTTCTGTAAAGGGTGTTTGTTGATCTCCATATCTTGCCATTGAAGAACAAAAAATTATTCTTTTTACTTTTTCATTAATTGCTGCAGAAAAAATTGAAACTGAAGCAAGATAATTATTTTTTGTAATTTCATAAGGTGAAAATACTGACAAACCCTCATGAGCTGTTGCTGCACAATGGTAAACGACATCAATATTTTTCATTATTTTTTTTACTTTCGAAAAATCACTGCAATCCATATTATGAAACTCTATATCTTTATGTATATTATCTTTATAACCACCAATCATATTGTCTACACCAATAACTTTATGTCCAAGATCTAATAATTTTTCTGACAAATGTGAACCTAAAAAACCTGCCACACCAGTGATAAGAATATTGTATTTAGTCGTCATTTAAAATCTAAATTATTATATATTTAAAGCTTAGGTCTATACCATGATTTTTTTAATAAAACAGAATTAATAATACCTGATAATCTGTGTTTATAAATTTCACTTCTATACTTTTGAAATGTTATTAAAAAAATTATGAATTTTATTAAAGATGAAGATAATTTTGGGAGAATTCTTATCAATGCAGATGGGTATCCATAATGTTTTTTATGAAAATAAAATGTTGACCACATCCAGTGCCAATTTCTAGAAAGCTCCATGGGTTTCTCAATTTCTGAATTATGTGATGTGCCACCTAAATGGCTTACTTTGATTGTGGGATCTATAAATATTTTTGAATTATTTTTTTTTAATCTTCTACACAAATCTATTTCCTCAAAATAAAGGAAAAAATTATCATCAAAAAAATTAATTTGCTTAAGATTTTTCATATTCAAAAACATTGCAAAACCTTTGACATTATCTACCTCTTTAATTTCTTTATCCTCAATAATGTTAAAATTATTGTATTTTTCATTTAGAGATATAGGGGCGATAATTCCAAAATCTCCTAAATTATTGATGCTTAAAAAAAATTTATTTACTGCGTCATTATTTAATGTCACATCTGGGTTTACTATTAAAGCATAACTAGTTTCAACTTTTGATAAACCTAGATTATTTCCTGCTCCATATCCTAAATTTTCTTTTGACAAAATACATTCTACATTTGAATATTTAGAGCGAATTTCTTCTTTTAATTTTTCATCATTTGAATTTTCAATAACTATAATTTTAATACTTTTTTCAATTGATTCTATACAACTAAAAATTTTATCTCTGCTATGAAATGAAGTGATTATGACTGTTAAATCGAAAGTTTTCATATCAATTTACTAATTGTGGTAGCGGGAAGTGGGATCGAACCACTGACCTCGGGCTTATGAGTCCCGCGCTCTAACCAACTGAGCTACCCCGCCTTTTGATGAGATTTATAATAGTTTAATAATTTGATTCAATATTTATTAATTAGGTAAAAGTTATTAATTTAGAGAAAATTTACTAATATTTTTCTAAAAAATGATTAGACCAAATAAAATCAACCCTGTTGAAGCAGCTGCTGAAAAATACAATTTTTTTCTGTTTTCATTTTTTTTATTAACTGCAATTCTATTTAAAAGAACGTTTATGTTGCTACTTTTTGATTGAGTTGATGGTGGATCTTTTTCAAGGTATCTAGCTATAAGCTTTTCTTTGACATTAATACCTGAATTTTTCATATTTTTATTTAATCACGTAAAATTGATTTTTGCAAATTTGTTATAAAGAAAGATAAATTCCAAAGGCTCCCACACCAATTATCAGCAACGATAAAATGAAAATATTTTTTTTGAGTTCCTTCGCTTCTGTTTCCTCTAGCTTTGACTTTAAAATGTTTATATCAACTCTCTTCTTTAATGTTTTTAAAGGCTTTTCAGCAACATCAACATCATTTGGGGTCTCGATGCTAGTATGTGTCTCTGCAAAGCCTTTATTGTTCATTGGAGAATTAGTACATTAAAATATCTGTCAAACAATTTTCCTGAAGTTCAATTTGGGTCACAATTAGATTGACATGTGTTCAATTTGGGTCAATATTCTCAAATTCAAATTTATGAGTTTAGAACAAATCGATTTCAGTAAAACCTTAAGCGACGATCAGGTTTATGAAAGTATAATGAATAACTACTCTGACTTAGCTAATGAGTGGATATCACATCAATGGAATTGGATGAACAATGTCTACTGGGCTTTTAATGATCACTACAAATACATGATTATAATTTCACTTATAGAAAAAACACTTCAATTTTATGATCAAATGAATATTCAGCAATCGTATGAAGAATATTATTCTAAATCATATGTTCAAATAGATAAGTTTAGTATTACTGAATTATGTGAGAAATTAGATCTACCAAAAGAAACGATAAGAAGAAAAGTTTTAGAACTTGAAAAAGAGGGTGTTATTAAAAGAGATAAAAAAAAGATTATAATTGACGGTAAAGCATTTTCTTTTGTTAAACCTCAAAATCAAATTAAACTTTCATCAAAATATATCTTATTAGTGGCTGAAGCTTTATATAGAGATAAGCACTTTTCAAAAAAAGTTGATGTCAAGTTAATTGAAAGTTTAATCAAAAAAAAATTTACATTATGTTGGCGGTGGTTTTATCGAATGCAAATACCATTAATAATTGGATATCACAAATTCATGCCAGATCTAAGTACATTTCATGTCTGGGGGACTATTTGTATGAATCAATCATTGAATGTAACAAAAAATTTAAAAAATACAGAGACAAAAAAATTACCATTAGATTATGGTGCGGCTAATAAAATGCTAATTGATAATGTTGGCTCAGCCTCAGGTATAAGCGCAATGTCAATTTCTGATATGACATTAATACCAAGAGCTACTGTAATAAGAAAATGTAAATATTTAATGAAAGACGATTTAATTAAACTTAATGAAAAAAAACAATACGTTTTATCCTCATTTAATTTTAAGAAAATTTTACCTTACCAAACTGAAGCTTTTAGGTTTAAAGCTAAATTTATACGTAAAGTTCTAAATCTTCTTGTTATTTCATAAATCTTAAATAAATTATAGACGTTATACTATTAAAGAGAGGGTTCATGGAAATAGTAACAAAAATAGCGCCTATCATACTCGCATTAATAATGTTGGGTTTAGGTTTGGGATTAAAGATTGACGATTTTACGAGAATATTAAAAACTCCAAAGGATTTTTTTGTTGGTTTTTTTTCTCAATTAATTATTCTTCCATTAATTGCTTACTTATTAATTATTATTTTAAAAGTACCACCTGAAATAGCAATTGGAGTTATGATTATCGCTGCTGCACCAGGTGGAGTTACCTCTAATATATTAACAAAATTTGCTAATGGAGATGTTGCTTTATCTATTTCTTTAACAGCTGTAATCAGTTTAATTTCTATTATTACTGTTCCTCTTATAATTTTTACATCTGCTGATTTATTTGGAGTTACTGATATTTCTCAAAATATTTCAATGACTGGTATAGCGCTAAAAATGTTTTTGGTTGTAACTGTTCCGGTAATCTTAGGGATGATTATAAGAAAATTTGCTGAAAATTTTGTAAATTCGAAAATTAAAATATTTGAAAAACTTAACATAATATTATTTGTTATTTTTTTTATAGCTGCGTTTTATGAAGAAAGAGAAAGTTTTATAGATTTTCTAATGCAAGCAGGTTTCATTACTTTTATTCTAAATATAACAATGATGATTGTGGCTTATTACCTTGGTAAAACTTTTGCCTCAGGAATAAAACAACAAAAATGTATTGCTTTAGAATGTGGATTACAAAATGGTACTTTAGCAATATTTGTTTCGACACAAATATTCGGTACAGATATAGTCTACATAACTCCAACAGCTGCATATGCTTTGATTATGTACATCACTGGTTTTATATTTGTTTTTCTTTTAAAAAATAAAGTTTAATTTGTCTTAAAATTGGTTTGTTTTATTGGTTTATTAATCAATTCAATTTCGTATTTCCTTTTCTCAACCTCGATAAATAATTTACTATCTCTCAATTTTTCATTGGAAAAATCGTTTTTGATATAACCAAAAGTCAGATTTTTCTTAAAGTTAAAAGAGTAATTTCCTGAAGTTGATCTACCTATTATCTTATCTTCTAAATAAATAGGCTCGTCATGAAGTAATAATGGTTCTCCAGGTTTACTATCTTTTAGAGTAAACATAGCAAATCTTGTTTTAATTTTTTCTTTATCAATTTTTTCAAGAGCTGATTTACCTATAAAGTCTACATTTTTTTTATTACTGATTGTAAAAGATAAACCTGCTTGATATTGATTTTCCTCAGGGGAAATGTCGTGACCCCAATGAAGAAAGCCACTCTCCATTCGCATAATATCCATTGCATGCATACCACAATTTGAAAGATTATAATCTTTTCCTTTTTCTATAATTTTTTCATAAATTTTTTTGGCATCTTTAGCTTCAACGTAAAGTTCATATCCTAACTCCCCAACATAAGACAATCTTTGTGTCCAAATTTTAATATCTTCAATTGAAATAAATTTTGCAGTTCCAAATTTGAAATTTTCATTGTCAAAATTATCTTTACTTAATGAACTTAAAAGATTTCTGCTTTTGGGTCCAAATAAACCAAAAACACAATAATCATCAGTTACATCTTTCAATTCAATATCTTTATTTAAATGTTTTTTAATGTGATGCTTATCTCTTTCCCTTGTTGCGGCAGAACTTATTATTCTAAAATGGTTTTCATCTATCGTCACTATAGTTAAATCAGTCTCAATACCGCCATCGGAATTTAACATATGAGTATAGGTACATTTACCAACATCTTTCTTAATATTTGCAGTACAAATTCTTTGTAATTCTTGATGGGCTTTATCAGATTTAATTTCAAACTTTGAAAAAGGAGTTAGATCAAATAAACCAACATTTTTTATTGTATTACTTGTTTCATACTCAGCTGAGGGATACCAACTTTGATAGTTATAACTATATTCATACTCTGCCTTTTCACCATCTAGTGCAAACCACATGGGTCTTTCATATCCACCAGAGACACCAAAGCATGCTCCAAAACTTTTCAAATTATCATGATGTGGAAGTTTTTTTATATCTCGAGAAGTTTTATGCTGTTTAAAGGGCCAATGCATTCCATACAAATCTCCTAATGATTCTGTAATCCTTTTTTTGATAAAACCTAATTCTGAATGAAACTTTTGAAATCTTTTTATATCATAACTAAAAATATCTTCATTAATATGACCAGTCATCAACCACTCCGCTGTAACTTTACCAACACCACCGCCACTGCCAATTCCAATACTATTTAACCCACAACATACGAAAAAATTTTTAATTTCAGGAACTTCTCCTAATAATGTGTTAGTATCAGGAGTGAAAGATTCAGGTCCTGAAAAAAATTTTCTAATTCCAGCAGTTTCTAAAATTGGAAATCTTTTAATTGCTGAAGCTAAATAAGGTTCAAAATGTTCAAAATTTTCTTGAAACTCACCAAAGGAAAAATCTTCTGGAACTTTATTAGTATTATTCCAAGCAGGAATTGAATTTCCTTCAAAAATTCCAACGAGTATTTTTCCTGCATCTTCTTTAATATATGTTCGATTATCAAAATCTCTTACCACTGGTAAGGTTTTAGATAAATTTTCAATTGGTTCAGTAATAATGTAAAAATGTTCTGCCGGGTATAATGGAATACTGACACCGGCTTTTTCTCCTATTTGCCTTGACCACATACCTGAGGCTAAAACAATATATTCACATTCAATTTTTTGACCTTTAACTTTAACTCCAGAAATTTTTCCATCTTTCGTTAAAATTTCCTCAACTGGTGACTTTTCAAAAATTTGTGCACCCTCCATTCTTGATGCTTTAGCCAACATATGAGTAACACCTGAAGGATCTGCAGCACCATCACCTGGCATTAAAATTCCTCCTATAACTTCATCTGTATTAATTATAGGGTAGTCTTTTTTAATTTGATCTTTATCTAAAATTCTTACGTCAACATCATAAAGTTGCGCTGTCGTTGCTTGTCTTTGAAGTTCCTGCCATCTGCCTTTATGTTGAGCGATTGAAAGAGCTCCGTTTAATCTTAACCCTGCAGAATGATCAACTTTTTTTTCGAGCTCTTTATATAAATCTAAAGTATATTTTCTAATTTTTGTAACTGCTGCAGTTGGACCTAACTGACTTACTAAGCCTGCTGCATGCCAAGTTGTTCCTGAGGTTAATTGATCTCTTTCTAGAAGGATTGTGTCTTTCCAACCAAATTTAGCTAAATGATAAGCAACAGAGCAACCTACTACCCCACCTCCTATCACAACAACTTTTGTGCTACTTGGAAGTTTTTTTTCCATCTAATTAGTTATTGATTGCATCTCCGGGATTAACATATTCATGTCCAAAAACATCTGCAACCGCTTTATAAGTCACATGACCCTTGTGAACATTTAATCCAGCTAAAAAGTTTTTATCTTCACCAAGAGCTTTTTGATAACCTTTGTTAGCTAATTTTACTAAATATGGAAGTGTTGCTTTATTTAATGCAATAGTGGAAGTTCTTGGAACTCCACCAGGCATATTGGCTACACAATAATGAACGACATTATCCACTATAAAAGTTGGATCATTAAAAGTTGTAGGTTTACTTGTTTCTACACACCCGCCTTGATCGATTGCAACATCAACAATTACTGAGCCTCTTTTCATTAATTTAAGCATATCTTTGGTAACTAATTTGGGCGCCTCTGCTCCTGGGATTAAAACTCCACCTACAATTAAATCTGCTTCAGCCACTAACTTTTTTAAGTCTATTTTATCACTTTGTTCTGGAATAATTTTATCTCCAAACATTTTAACTAATTGCTTTAATCTTGGTTCTGATTTATCAACAACATGAACTTTTGCCTTCATACCAGTTGCTATTGTTGCAGCATTTTCACCCACAACACCTCCACCTAAAATTAAAACATTTGCAGGCTCACCACCAGGAGCTCCTCCTAACAAAACCCCTCTACCTTTTTGATTTTTTTCTAAACAATGTGCTCCTGCTTGAACTGACATACGTCCAGCTACAGCACTCATAGGTGCTAATAAAGGAAGTCGTCCATTGTCATCTGTAATAGTTTCGTAGGCAATATTAATACTTTTAGATTTTACCAAACCCTCGGTTAATTCTTTTGCAGCAGCCAAATGTAAATAGGTATAAATAATTTGATTTTCCCTAATCATTTCAACCTCAACTTTTTGAGGCTCTTTAACTTTAACAATTATCTGAGCATCACTAAAAATATCAGCAGCTTTTTCTATAATTTTTGCCCCTGCATTTTTGTAATGTTCATTATCGAAACCCGCTTCAAAACCTCCATTATTTTCAACTAAAACTTCATGACCCTCTGAAACCAAAGTTTTAACACTATCGGGTGTCAGGCCAATTC
>CACDIC010000013.1 GCA_902552805.1 uncultured Pelagibacteraceae bacterium | reverse complement strand
GGAGTTGGTGATCATGCTGCAGTTATAATCACTATGGTTGTAGCTATACCACCAATGATATTACTAACTATATTAGGCTTAAGAGCAGTACCTCCAGAAGTTATTGAAGCTGGTAGAATGAGTGGATGTAATAATTGGCAATTAATGTTTAAAGTTTTAATTCCAACTGCAAGAAGAGACATTTTAATTGGTGTTAACCAAGTCATTATGGTGTGTTTTTCTATGGCAGTAATTTCAGCTTTTATTGGTGCAAAAGGTTTAGGATTTAATCTGCTATTGGCGCTAAATCAGTTAAATATAGGATTAGCACTAGAAGCAGGCTTGTGTATTAGCTTAATTGCGATTTTATTAGATAAAATGTCGTTAGCTTGGGCTAATAAACAAAAAGATTATTTTGGTAATCTGACATTCTTTCAAAGAAATAAAAATATCTTATTTTTTGCAGCAACAGTAATTATTGGAATAGTACTGGCTTATATTGGAACCTTTTTATTTAAAGGTAGTTTTAATTATTTATTTGAAGTTCCACATAATAAAGGAATATCAACTGCTGATTTTTGGAATAAAGGGGTTGATTGGATTTTTGATACTTTTTTTGTTTATATTAAAGCATTTAATACATGGCTCATTCAAGAGGTGCTTCAACCAATGAGGGCTTTATATTTAAGGATGCCAGCGGTAGCAACTATAGTTTTAGTTGTTGGTGCGGGATATCTAATTGGTGGAATTCGTTCAGCTTTAGTTGTTTGTGGATTGACACTATTTATTGCCTTAAGTCCTTGGTGGGATAGAGCTTTAGTAACGACTTATATGGCAACATTTGGAGTAATTGTATCTTGTACTATCGGATTTACAGTTGGAACATTATGTTTTCAAAATAAACGCTCTGCTAATTTCATGTTAGGAGTATGTGATATTTTTCAAACATTCCCATCATTTGTTTATCTAATTCCAGTGATGATGTTATTTGGTATTACGGATACATCTGTTTTAATAGCTGTTATAGTTTATGCAACAATACCTGCTACTAGATACACTATTGAGGG
This sequence comes from uncultured Pelagibacteraceae bacterium, assembly GCA_902552805.1. GTDB lineage: Bacteria > Pseudomonadota > Alphaproteobacteria > Pelagibacterales > Pelagibacteraceae > Pelagibacter. The sequence continues at coordinate 26,549 of CACDIC010000013.1, read as the reverse complement.
ATTGAGGAGTGTTCCTGCTGGTTTACACGATGCTGCAACCATGTCTGGTGTCAATAAATTTCAAAGATTAACAAAGATAGAATTTCCTTTAGCTTTTCCTCATATGATGCTTGGTATAAATCAAACAATTGTATTTGCTTTATTCATGGTAATTATTGGAGCTTTCATTGGTACTGAAGATTTAGGACAATATATATTAAAAGCACTATCAGATAAAAAAGGCGCTGGGATTGGGTTAACACTTGGTATTTGTGTAGCTTTTATAGCTCTTATATTTGATAATCTGATTAGATCTTGGGTTGAAAAAAGAAAAAAACACCTAGGTATTGATTAAAACTTAATTATTTATTCAAAAAAGTTTTTAAAGTATCATCCATTGCTTTTGCCCAAGGCGTGTGGTGAACTGGTGCAACAGATCCAGTTACCGGGGATGAGAAGGATTTATCTCTATAAGTTGATATGTCTTCAACTTTATGATGTTCCCATTCTTTAAAATGTTTTCTTATTAATTCAAAATCAATTTTAGGATAATCAGACATTTCATGTAGCTCTTTGGTATACTCTGTTTGAAAATCAATCATTTGATCAGGGTTTTCAAGTTTTTCTTCCATTGCAACCCATTTGTTTATGTCATTTTCAATTTCTTTACTATCAGGTATTTTTATTTTACCCATAACTACATCGCGAGCATACCAAGCTTGGCAATCGAACATATTAAATGTATGAAATTGGTCCTGCATGCCAAGATACATTAGTTTATGATTATCTTGCCAGACTACACCTTTGTATAATTTAGGTGGATAGAGTCTATTTCTCGTTTTCAGTTGTAAGTTTTCCTCTAAAAATGGAAAATGGTGTAAGTATCCCGTACATAAAATTATAACGTCAGTTTCTTGTTTAGTACCATCTTTAAAGATAGCTTTCTTTCCATCTAGTCTATCTAGGTAATGGACTTCTTTCATGCCTTCAGGCCATTTGAAACCCATTGGGTTGTGTCTATATCCAATAGTTACACTTTTTGCTCCATACTTATTACATTGAAGCGCAATATCTTCAGCTGAATAACTACTGCCTAATACCACAATATTTTTACCTCTAAACTCTTCTGCGTCTCTAAAGTCGTGGGAGTGCATAATTCTTCCTGGGAATGATTTCATTCCATCATATTCAGGTATAAATGGAACAGAAAAATGACCAGTTGAGACAATTACAAAATCGAAATTTTCTTTTAAAATTTTATCATTTACTTTGTCCTGATAGCTAATTTCAAATTTTTCATTTTTAAAGATTGTATTGATGACCCTTGTATTAAATTTAATTTTATTTTTTAAATTTCCACTTTTAGCTCTTCCAACTATATAGTCGTATAGTACCTCCCTTGGAGGAAATGACGGAATTGCTTTGCCAAAATGTTTATCAAAAGAATAGTCAGCAAACTCTAAACATTCCTTGGGCCCATTAGACCAAAGATATCTATACATACTATTTGGAACTGGATCTCCATACTGATCAGAACCTGTTCGCCAACTATAATTCCAGAGACCACCCCAATCTTCTTGTTTTTCAAAACAAATCACTTCAGGAATTTTTTCACCTTTTTTTTCTGCTTGCTCGAATGCTCTTAACATTGATAAGCCACATGGACCTGCACCGATAATAGCTACTTTACTCATAAGATTTAATAAAAATTGAGTTTATTTTACTAACAAAATATTAAAATTTAAAATAAAATAATGACTTAATATGAAAATTGACATAGAAAATTTTCACGTATGTGTTGCATTTTAAATTTTCGTTTAATTAATATTTTTGAATTTAAATCAATATGAAAAAATTTTTAATAATTGGAGGAGGGGCCATGGGATCTGCTTTCACAATTCCCTGCCTGGAAAATAAGAATGATGTTGTAATTACTGAGCCTTACTCAAAAAAATTCATAAAAGAATTATCCTCAAAAAGAAAATACCATTCTGCATTAAAAATGAATTTGCCAAAAAAACTTAAATTTCGAAAATATTCTGGTGATTTATTAAAAGAAAAATTTGATTTAATTGTAATTGCTTTAAGTTTACCTGGAATAGACTTTATTGGTAAGGAGTTGAAGAAAAATAATATTAATACACCTTTGCTGGTTCTTACCAAAGGGTTAAAATATATATATAGGAGTAAGAAAATTTTTACTATTTCTGAAAAACTTCAAAAAGTTTCTGGGATAAAAAATATTTCAGTTTTAAAAGGTCCATGCTTAGCAAAGGAATTAGCGAGAAAACATCAAACAAGTGTGATAATTGCAAATAAAAATATAAATTTTGCAAAAAAAATAGGAAAAAGAATTTCTACAAAATATTATTTAAATGAATTCTCGAGAGATATTATTGGTGTTGAAGTCTGCTCAGCGATTAAAAATATATATGCAATGATTATAGGTGCTGGTCAAAGTCTAAATACGTCATCAAGTTTATTTCAAAGATCAATTAATGAAATGAAATATTTGACAAAATATTTTAAAGGAAAAGAAACAAGCACTCTCGGGCTTGCTGGTGTGGGTGATTTATATGTTAGCGCTGCGGGTGGTAGAAATAGTAAAATGGGTAGTTACTTAGGAAAAGGATATACATTTAATAATGCAAAAAAAAGATTTATGCCTAATGACACTGTTGAAGGAGAACAGTTAGTTAGAGAAATTGCTCCATATGTTATGAGAAAAATTAATAAGAAAAAAATTCCTTTAATGATTAGTTTATTTAAAGCAATATTGAATAATAGAAAACTTACAGTCACTTAAAAAAATATGAAATCTAATTGGAATTATCCAACAACAGTTTGGGTAGGCAAAGATAGGGTTAAAGATTTAGGAGAAGCTTGTCATAATTTAAAGGTTAACAACCCATTATTTGTTACTGATAAAGATTTGGTAAATCTTCCATTTATTAAGGAGGTAATTAGTGAAATTAAAAAAAAGTTTAAAAAATTAATATTATTTTCAAATTTTACAGGAAATCCATTTGGTGAGAATGTCGATGAGGGTGTGAAAGAATTTAAACAGAATGATTGTGATGGTGTAATTACGATTGGTGGAGGAAGTGCAATTGATGTTGGGAAAGCCATAGCTTTTATGTCAGGTCAAAGTAGACCTATTTGGGATTTTGAGGATGTTGGAGATTATTGGAAAAGAGCTAATGATAAAAATATTTTTCCAATAATTGCAATTCCGACTACTGCAGGAACAGGATCTGAAACTGGTCGAGCATCTGCAATCATTAATAAAAAAACGGGTGTTAAAAAAATTATATTTCATCCAAAAATTTTACCTTCAATTGTTATTCTTGACCCAAAATTGACTATTGAGCTTTCTCCAAGGTTAACTGCTGCAACGGGGATGGATGCATTAGCTCACAATCTTGAGGCATATTGTGCACCAAGCTTTCATCCTATGGCAGATGGTATTGCTTTGGAGGGAATGAAACTTATTAAAAATTCACTTGTTGTTGCATACCAAGATGGAAAAAATATTGAGGCTAGACAAAATCTTTTGGCAGCTTCGTCAATGGGTTCAACAGCTTTTCAAAAGGGATTAGGTGCAATTCATTCATTGAGCCATCCTGTTAATGCTCAATATAATATTCATCATGGATTGAGTAATGCAATTTTTATGCCGTATGTATTAACTTTTAATAAATCTATTATAGAAAAAAAAATTATCTCAATTTGTGATTATTTAGATTTAGATAAAAATTTTGAAAGTTTTTTATCGTGGATTTTGAATTTAAGAAAAGATTTAGCAATCCCTCATAAACTATCTGAAATTATGGATTGTTCCAAACTAGATTTAAATAAATTATCTCTAATGGCTTTAGAAGATCCATCTACTAGTGGTAATCCAAAAAAAATCAATCAAGAGGATCTTAAACTGATGTATCAGCATAGCATTTCAGGAGAATTGTTTGAATGAAAAAAATATTAATTGTAGAGGGAAACTTAAGAGAAGAAAATGAGAGCTTTTCAGAAAATGGTATTCAAACACATACAGAAAGCTTAAAGGACAGCTTAAGCCATTTTACTGATGAACTTTCATTTGATGTTGTTAACCCCTCTTCAGATCAAAATATTCAATTAATATCAGATCAACTCGAGCAGTATGATGGTCTTATTTGGGGTGGAAGTAGTTTAAATATTTATAATGATACTCCAGAAATAAGAAGACAAATTGAATTCATGAAAAATTGTCAAAATAAAGTAAAGAAAATTTTGGCAATTTGTTGGGGCATGCAAGTAGCAGTCACTGCAGCAGGTGGCCAAGTCAAAAAGGCTGATAATTCACATATTGGTATAGCAAATGAAATAGAGATAAACAAAAATGGAATAAAACATCCTCTTTATAAAAATAAAGATAAAAAATTTAATTCCCCAGCATTCAATTTTGATGAGGTGGTAAAAATACCTGATAAAGGAATTTGTTTAGCCTCGAACAAGATTAATAAAGTTCAAAGTTTATATTTTGAGATTAATAAGACAAAAATTTGGGGGCTACAATACCATCCAGAAATAACTTATGAAAAAATGATTAATCTTATTGAGTTTAGAAAAGAAAGATTAATTGAAAGTAGAAAAGTATTTAAAGATGACACTGAAGTTCAAAAACACATTGCTTTTATCAAAAAAGAAATTTCAGTTTCAGATAAAGAAAAGAGAATGTTAGAGCTTAAAAATTGGCTTAACGAATTAAATTAAAATAACCCTTCGATTTCACCTTTTTTATTAAGTTTAATAGAGTCTGCTGCTGGTACCCTTGGTAATCCAGGCATTGTCATTATTGCTCCACAGACAACAACTATAAATTCAGCTCCTGAGGAAAGCCTTATTTCTCTAATTGGTAATGAGTGACCTGTAGGTGCACCTTTGAGATTAGGATCAGTTGAAAAACTGTACTGAGTTTTAGCTACACAAATTGGTAATTCTCCATAACCTGCTTCTTCAAAACTTTTAAGTTGAACTCTAATTTTTGTATCAGCAATAACTTCATCGGCTCTGTAAATTTCTTTTGCTATTGTTTCAATTTTTTTAAACAATGGTGTCTTACTTTCGTATAAAAATTTAAATTTATTTTTTTTTTTTTCACATAAATCAGCAACATGTGAAGCTAATTCTTTTGTACCCTCTCCTCCATTTGCCCAGTGGGTACAAAGACTTGCCTTTATTCCCAATTTCTTACAAAAATCAACTAAAGCTTTTACCTCATCGTCAGTATCTTTTATAAAATGATTTACAGCTATCGCTACAGGAAGACCAAATTTTTTTACATTTTCAACATGCCTTTCAAGGTTGACCAAACCTTTTTTTAGTGCTCCAACGTTTTCATTTTTAAGATCATCTTTGGCTACACCACCATGCATTTTTAATGCTCTAATTGTAGCAACAATAACCACACAACTTGGTTTTAAATCAGATTTTCTACATTTAATATCTAGAAATTTTTCAGCACCAAGATCTGCACCAAACCCAGCTTCAGTTACCACATAGTCAGCTAATTTAAGTCCGGCTTTAGTTGCGATTACAGAATTACAACCATGTGCAATATTAGCAAAAGGCCCGCCATGAATTATTGCAGGATTATTTTCTAATGTTTGAGTTATGTTTGGTCTTATAGCTTCTTTCAACAAAACAGTCATAGGTCCCTGTGCTTTTAAATCTTTAGCATATATTGGTTTTTTCTCTTTTGTGTAAGCAACAGTAATATTTCCAATTCTATTTTCTAAATCTTCCAAATTATTAGCTAAGCAAAAGATAGCCATTATTTCTGAAGCAACTGTAATATCAAAACCATCTTCCCTTGGGAATCCATTAGCGACACCACCAAGATTAATATTAATTGATCTTAAAGCTCTATCATTCATATCTAAAACTCTTTTCCAAACAATTCTTCTTACATCTATATTAAGTTTATTTCCCCAATAGATATGATTGTCTATCAATGCAGATAAAAGATTATGTGCAGATGTAATTGCATGAAAGTCACCTGTGAAATGAAGATTAATTTGTTCCATAGGTACAACTTGAGCATAGCCACCACCAGCAGCTCCACCTTTCATTCCAAAAGATGGACCTAAACTTGGTTCTCTTAAACAGACAATAGATTTTTTTCCGATTTTATTAAGACCATCATTTAGACCTACAGAGGTTGTGGTCTTTCCTTCTCCTGCTGGAGTAGGAGTTATAGCAGTCACTAAAATTAATTTTCCCTCTTTTTTACTCTTGAGACCATCAAGGTATTCTAAATTTATTTTTGCGATGTGACGCCCCATTGGGCTGAAGGCAGAACTTTCATCAGGAACATTTATTTTTGCTAAAATGTCTTTGATTGGTTGCATTTTAGCTTCTCTTGCAATTTGAATGTCTGATTTTATTTCACTCATAAAATTCTTTAAATATACAAAAACTGCTCGATTAGTATCTCTTTTTAAGAGCTTTGGAAATATCTAAAAATTATATATAAAAAAAATAGGAACTATTTATATTCATTATTATAAAATTTAATAATGCAAAAATATTCAGTATTTAGCCTAATCAAGAATGCTTTTTCTAATCATGAAAAATGGGATTTGGCATGGAAAGATCCTACACCTAAAAAAGAATATGATGTTGTAATTATTGGTGGTGGTGGCCATGGACTAGCTACTGCCTACTACTTAGCTAAAGAGCATCAAATAACTAATGTGGCTGTTATTGAAAAAGGATGGATTGGTGGAGGAAATATAGGAAGAAACACTACAATTATTAGATCAAACTTTATGTATGATGATAATGCTAGGTTTAATGAATTTGGAATGAACTTGTGGAGAAACATGAGTCAGGAATTAAATTTTAATGTCATGTTTTCACCAAGAGGAATAATAAATTTAGCTCATTCAGATGCGCAAATGAATGCTTATGCTCGTAGAGGAAACTCTATGAGATTAAATGGAATTGATGCTGTTTTACTAAATAGGGAAGAAGTTAAAAAGATTATACCTATGGCAGATTTTTCTGAAGATGTTAGGTATCCAATTTTTGGTGGCTTAGCACAACCAAGTGCTGGTACTGCTAGACATGATGCGGTCGCATGGGGTTATGCTAGACAAGCTGACTCAATGGGTGTCGATATAATTCAAAATTGTGAAGTAACAGGATTTGATATTGAGGCTGGAAAAATAACAGGTTTGAGAACATCTAGAGGAGATATTAAATCAAAAAAAATTGGATTGTGTGTAGCTGGCAGTACAAATGTTTTAGCAGAAAAACTTAATATGACACTTCCTATAGAAACTCATTTATTACAAGCTTGTGTTTCTGAGCCAGTGAAACCGGTTTTGGATGGAGTGGTAACCTTTGGCGCTGGACATTTTTATATTAGTCAATCAGATAAAGGTGAGATGGTAATGGGTGGAGATCTTGATGGATATAATAGTTATGCACAAAAAGGTAATCTTCCAACGATACAACATGTCTTAACTGGAGGTGTTGCTTTATTTCCATTCTTAAGTCGATTGAAAATGTTAAGGACTTGGGGAGGGATTATGGATATGTCAATGGATGGCTCACCTATTATTGATAAAACTCATATTGATGGATTATATTTAAATTGTGGTTGGTGTTATGGAGGCTTCAAATCGGTTCCATCTTCTGGTTGGACATTTGCACATACAATCGCACAAGATAGAGTTCATGAATTAAATGAGGGATTTAGTCTAAATAGATTTTCTAAAGGTTACTTGTTAGATGAGAAGGGCCTTGGAACAAAAACTTGGATTTCATAAATGTTAAATATTAAGTGTCCTTACTGTGGGGATAGGTCTCAAAAAGAATTTGCCTACGGAGGTGATGGAACAATTACTAGACCAAAACTTAATCAAGAAATAAGTGATGAAGAATGGGATAATTTTGTTTATCTAAGAAAAAGTCCGAGAGGAAAACATATTGAATTGTGGCATCATATTGCTGGATGCAGACAATGGTTTAAAGTTGAGAGAGATACAACTACTCACGAAATTTTTAGAACTTTTAAACCAGAGGAATAATTTTGATGTCACAAAATTTTAGACTAAATACTGGTGGCTTAATCAATAGAGATAAACCTATTGAATTTAAATTTAATGGAAAAAAATATATTGGGTATGAGGGTGATACGCTGGCTTCAGCACTACTTGCCAATGGCATACATTTAATTGGAAGAAGTTTTAAATATCATCGTCCACGAGGGTTTTTTGGTGCAGGAGTTGATGAACCAAATGCAAAAATGCAAGTTGAAATTAATGGTTGTTCAGAACCAAATATTAACGCAACTGAAATAGAACTAGTAAATGGTTTATCAGCATCTAGTCAAAATTGTTGGCCATCAGTAAATTTTGATATTGGTGCAATAAATAATTTCTTAAATCGTTTTTTTCCAGCTGGTTTTTATTACAAAACTTTCATGTGGCCTAAAAGTTTTTGGTATAGAGTTTATGAGCCTTTTATACGAAAAGCAGCAGGGTTAGGAATTGCTTCTTTAGAAAAAGATAAAGAGAGATATGAGCATAAATATGAATATTGTGATTTATTAGTTACTGGCTCTGGACCCGCTGGTTTAGCAAGTGCTTATGCAGCTGCCAAAAACGGAGCAAAAGTAATATTAGCAGAGGATAAACCTAGATATGGAGGGACGCTTTTAACAGATGACGTTACGATAGATAATTTATCTGGAAAAGATTGGTCAGAAAAAATTATATCTGAATTAAAAGAGATGCCTAATGTTATTGTTAAAAATAGATCTCAAGTTTTTGGATACTATGATCATAATATGATGGTAATGTTTGAAAGAACAGGAGATCATTTAGAAAAAAAACCTAAGCACACACCAAGACAAAGACTTTGGTATATTAGAGCAAAAGAAGTATTGCTATCAACAGGATCTATTGAAAGACCAATTGTTTTTGGAAATAATGATACACCGGGAGTTTTTCTCTCAGCTGCTGCAAAAGAATACATGAAAGTCTATGGTGTTCTAATAGGTAAAAAACCAATTATTTTCACTAATAATGATAGTGGTTATGAAACAGCTATTGAGTTTAAAAAGAATGGTGTTAATCCAATAGTTTTAGATACTAGAGAGGATCAAAACTCTGAGTTAATTAATGAAGCTAAAGATTTAGATATAAAGATAAAGTTTTCTTATGCAGTGATAGTTGCTCATGGATATAAAAAAGTAAAATCAGCAACAATTGGGAAATTAAATAAAGAGAAGATAGATTTTGTAAATAAAGAACAAATAGATTGTGACTCTATTTGTGTATCTGGATTTTGGACACCAACTGTTCATTTAGCATCTCAATCAGGTAATAAACTGAAATTTAACGACTCGATAGATGCTTTTGTACCTGACAAATCAAAACAAAATGAACATTCTTTAGGTGCTGCTAATGGAACATTTACATTACAAGATACCTTAAAAAACAGTTTTAATACTGGGTCAGAAGTTTCTAAAAGCATAACTAAAAAAAATGAAAAAATACAAATTCCTAATACTAATGAACGAAAATATAGTGCTCATGATAAATTTTGGTGTTCTCCACTCCCTAAAGGTAAAAATTATAAACGATTTGTAGATTTCCAAAATGACGTAGCAGTTTCTGATATAGAGGTTGCTTTAAGAGAAGGCTATAGATCAATTGAACATGTTAAGAGATATACAACGTTGGGAATGGCAACAGACCAAGGAAGGACAAGTAATTTAAATGGATTACAATTAGTTGCAAACGTTGAAAAAAAAATTGTTCCTCAAGTAGGTCACACTACTTTTAGACCGCCTTTTACACCAGTTACCATCGGTACAATAGTTGGAAGGGAGATAGGCAAAGAATATATGCCTACAAGAAAAACACCAATGCACCATTGGCATGAAAAAAATAATGCAGTCTGGGTGGATGCTGGTGCTTGGAAAAGACCAAGGTATTACAAAAGAGGAAATGAAAATTTATTTGAGGCATCAAAAAGAGAAGCAAAAAACGTTAGAGATCACGTGGGTATTTGTGATGTAACGACTTTAGGGAAAATTGATATTAAAGGTCCAGATGCTGCAGAGTTTTTAAATAGAGTTTACACAAACGCATGGTTAAAACTTCCAGTAGGTAAAGCGAGATATGGAGTAATGCTCAGGGAAGATGGAATTGTGATGGATGATGGGACAACAACCAGAATTTCAGAAAATCATTATCATATGACAACTACTACTGCACAGGCTGCAAACGTATTATCGCATTTGGAATATTACCTGCAAATTGTTTGGCCAGAATTAAATGTTAATGTGGTGTCAACAACCGAACAATGGGCTGGTGCGGCGATTGCAGGACCTAAATCAAGAGATTTGTTAGCAAAGCTTTTCTCTAAAATAGATGTTAGCAATGAGGCTCTTCCTTTTATGGGATATGTAGAGGGAGACTTGTTTGGTGTCAAAGCAAGAATTTTTAGAATTTCTTTTTCAGGCGAGCTCGCTTACGAAATAAATGTCGAGTCTGATTTTGGATTATTTATGTGGGAAAAAATAATTGAAATTGGTGAAGAATTTAATGTTCAACCCTATGGTACAGAAGCATTATCGACACTAAGAATAGAAATGGGCCATGTAGCTGGACCAGAACTTGATGGAAGAACCATTCCTTACGATGTTTCGTTAGAAGGTTTAGTATCGAAGAAAAAAGATTTTATTGGAAAGAGATCTTTAGCTAAAGAAGCATTTAATCAAGCAGATAGACAAAAAATTGTTGGCTTAGTCCCATTGGATAGGAAATCGAGTATTCCAGAGGGATCTCATTTAGTAGAAAATAAAAATGCAAAACTTCCGAATCCTAAACTTGGTCACGTTTCTTCATCTTGTTGGAGTGTTGAGAACAATAATCCTTTTTCTCTTGCAATATTAAAAGATGGAAAAAATATGATAGGAAAAAAGCTTTTCGCGGTATCTCCACTTAAAAACACTTCTATTGAAGTTGAAGTTATGTCCTCACATTATGTAGACCATGAAGGAAAGAGAGTAAGATCGTGAAGCAAATTTCATCTTTAAATAATGTGCATCAAAATGGAAAATTTGGTGATTTTGAAAATAAAAATGAGAAGGACTTATTAAAGATTTCAGAATTAAAGAATGTTTTAATATTCCAAATAGTTCAATATAAAAATTCAAGTTCAGATATCTCAAATATAAAAATTGATAACCTAGAATTACCTTCTACTTTAAAATCCTCTTCAAATTCAGATACTAGAATTTTATGGATGGGACCAAAGAATTGGATAGTTATATCTTCTAAAACAGATTTACTTTTAAAAAATGAAAAACAATTTGATGAAGTTAATTTTGCAATTACAGATTTATCACATTCAAGAACAATAATTGAAATTCAAGGTGATCTTGTAAATGAAGTTTTAAAAAAAGGATGCCCTATAAATATTGATAAATTTAATGAGGGCGATTGTACTAATTCGATTTATAACGGAATATCAATTACGATTGATTTTATTTCTAACAATCCAAAAAAAGTAAGAATTTTTGGATTAAGAAGCTTTGGAGAGTCTTTGCATCATTCAATAACAGATGGCTCGTTAGAGTTTGGTTATCAAAGTAATTAGTTATTTATTCCTTGTCGCAATATAAACACCAACTGAAGCTATTAAAAAACCAACAACATCTATATTCGTAAGAGTTTCATTTAAAAAAAGCCAAGCCATAATTGCAGAGGTTGCTGGTATTAGAAAAAAAACAGAAACTGTTTTACTAGCTGAATTTTTTTTTATTAAAAACATCAGTATTGTAAATGCGCCAAAGGAAACAAGAAAAATTTGATGACTCATTGCTATAATAAATGTTTTCGTAAAATAGATGTAGGGCTCTATAAAAAAAATAATTATTAATACATGAAATAAACAACCACCCAATGCTTGATAAAAATTACTAACAGATAATGGTAAGTTATTACTCAATTTTTTCTGCCAAATGGTAGAAAAAGTAATAGATAACAATGCAATTAAAGTTGCAATCAAACCTAGTAGAGGAATACCTGAGCCAACATCTATTCCTAATACTAAAGAAGCGCCAACAAAACCCAATAAAACTCCTACCCATTGTTGTGATGTGACTCTTTCATTTAATAGCGGTCCGCTCAAAATATTTGTTAAAATTGGTTGAAGTGTTACGATTAAAGCAGCTAAACTAGTTGGCATCCCAATTGAAATCGAATAAAAAACTCCTCCTAAATATAACCCATGAAATAAGATACCACTGAACATTGACTCAATCAGATATCTTTTTTTAATCAATATTGATTGTTTAAGGTAAATTGAAAACAATAAAAAACCAACAGCGACAAAAAAAAATCTGAGGGCTAGTGCTGCGAAAGGATCACTATTATCAATAATTGGTTTTGTTGTGATGAAGGCAGAAGACCAAAGTAAAACAAATATGAGTGGAAATATTCTGACCATTCCAGGTCTTATAAATTATTTAATCTACAATATTAAGTATTATTAATTTGCTTTGTTTTGTCTCTTTACACCATAATTCATAACTTTCACACATTCTCCACAAATGATCGAAAGCTCTTTGAGAAATTTCAAGAGGGTAATGGCTCTTTGCATAATATAATTCAGGATATTGAATTAGCTGCTTAACTGATAAATCTTTTTGAATATGAAGTAATCTTAAAGTTTCTTTAGGCACCTTCTTTTTTGATACCTTTTCAATTAACTCATCGTGGAATTTTCCAGTGCTTATATCATTGTAGGTTGTTGTTCCAATAAAGTTTTCAATTGCGTTGATTGTTGTTAGCTCAGGATTTTTTTTCTTAATCTCACAAACTTTTGAGTAAATTGCTTCTGCAACCAGTAACACATAAGGCTTTTCTTTAGATGGCATTATCTATTTTGGTATTTCTTCATAGCAGCATTTGCTAAAATTAAATTTGGGTCTAAAAATATTTTTGATGATTTGATTGTCTTAAATGGTTTATAGGCAAAAATAGCAATAGGGAGCTCTGTGCAACCAAGAATAATTTTTTTACATTTTTTTTTGATTAAATAATTTATTGCTGGTTTTATAGCTTTACTCGCGAGTTTCACTTTTCCCATTTTTACAAGTCTGATAGCTTTGTTTACGGACTTACTTTGAATAGTATTGTTTGGAAACACTAAATTATAATCTTTATCAAAAAACTTGTTATAAATACCTGTTTTTAAAGTTCCTTCTGTTGCAAGTAAACCAATAGAAGAATGTTTTCTACATTTTTTTTTAGCATGCACAAAAACTTCCTTAGGCATATTTACTATTGGCAAGTTAATTCGTTTTTTTAAATCATCATACCAATAATGGGCTGTGTTACAGGGTATGACTATAAATTTACAATTACTTTTTTTTAAAAGATTACAACCATAAATTAAACTTTTTAAAACAGATAAATATTTTTGCTTAGTCTTTTTATTGCTTATTTTGTTTGATAGCTTACCGGTATGGATACCAATCGACTCTGGTCTACCAGGAATATTTGATTTGTTATAAAGCATAAACAAAGGGTAATCTTGATCGATCTTCCCTCTATATAAAATTGCCAGCTTATTACAAAAATCTAAACCTGCCTGGGTACCCATTCCACCTAAAATGCCAATCATAAATTATTTTTAAATTTTGTTTGTAGAATAGTTCATTGGCTATAAAAATAAATTAATTCTTAATTTAAAAATTAATTAAATCTATAGCCAATTAATTTATGTGAAAATTATGCAGTTTTTAAGTTAACTGCTGAAGGACCTTTAGGACCATCTTCAACATCGAAAGTCAAAGCTTGACCCTCATCTAAACCGTTCATACCAGCATCTCTTACAGCTGAAACATGTACAAACACATCTTTTTCTTTGTCGTCACGTTCAATAAAACCAAAACCTTTAGTTGGATTGAACCATTTTACTTTTCCTTGTAGACTCATATTTTTCTTCTTACTTATTGTTATATTAATTTATTACTTATAATTAAGTAATGTTGGCTTTGTTTATAAATATTAGGGTTTTGTCAACAAATTTAGTGCAAAATAGACTTTTTTTTATCATTCGTGGTTAATTAGCTTAGTTAAATAGATAGAATTTACATCTTCTTTATAATGGGCAAAGGGTTTGCAAGGTGTAAAATCACATTTTTTAAATAATTTTCTCGCTGGATCAAAAAATTCTCCAGCACCAGTCTCTAAACTAATTCTTTTAATTTTTAATTTCTTAGCTTCATCAATGAGATGTTTGATGACTTTAATACCATTACCTTGATTTCTAAAATCATCATGTATTCTTATTGATTTAAATTCACCATGATCTTTGTCTAAGAACTTTAATGCCCCACAACCAAATATTTTATCATTTTCCCAAAGGCTCCAGAATTTGATTGATGAAACTTTTAACCCCGGAATATCTAGAACATGTGCACTGCCTTCGGGAGATGCAGCTCTTAGTTCTATAAAATGTTTTGTCAGAAGTTTGTTAACCTCTGGGTTATCAAAATTTCCCTCAATAGATTTAAGCATTTATATTAAAGTTGTTATGTGGCCCATTTTTCTTTTATCTTTTATCTCTTTTTTTTGATAATCAAAGAAAAATTCATTTTCATTTAATTTAAATTTTTCTCTATATGGTTTGATTTGATTTCCTATTAGGTTCACCATTTTTGCATTAGATATTTTTTTGAGTGGAATTTTTTCTAGCGAACAGACTGCTCTCACATGATTTTCAAATTGACTAATATTAAAAGCATTAATTGTAAGATGACCAGAGTTATGAACTCGAGGAGCTATTTCATTAACATATAGATTTTCATTTCTATCAATAAAAAATTCAACACAAAGAGTTCCTATATATTTCAATTCTTCTGCAATCCGGATTGACCAATCTTTAGATTCATCAAATATTTTTTTATTGATTTGAGCTGGTATTATTGAATGTTTTAATATCTGATCTTCATGAGTATTTTCTATCGGCTCATATATTTCATAACTATTATTCCCAAATCTAGTAATAATGACTGATATCTCTTTTTTAAGTTTTACTAATTTTTCCAGTATATAACCTTTTGAAAAATCAATATTCAGGTTATTGATGTCTTCAATTTTTTTAATAGGGTATTGGCCTTTTCCATCATAACCCATTGTAGTTGTTTTTAAAATTCCAGGTAAGAAATCTCCCAATGGCTCCATATCGGATTTACTTTCTATCGATGCGTATCTGGTAGTTCTAATATTGAGTTTATTTACAAAATCTTTTTCTGCTATTCGATGTTGAATTAATCTATTTACCGATGGCTTTGGCAAAACTGGTTTTACCTTGTTCATTTCATTTAAAGTTTCATAAGGTATATTTTCAAATTCATAAGTAATTACATCAATTTTATTAATGAACTCTTGCATTTTGATTTTGTCATCGTATTTGCCATGAATAAATTTGTTACAAAAATTTTGTGCTGGAGCATTAACATCATCACAATAGATTATTGTATTTATATTCAATTTCTTAGCCGCGACAGCTAATAGGCTTCCTAGTTGACCACCACCAATTATACCCAAATTTTTTATTGACATCTTTTATTTTGGATTTTTTTTTACTGATCTAGTTTGTGATGCACGCCAATTATTTAATTTCTTTTTTACAGCAGGATTGTTGTTTGCAATTATAGCTGATGCCAATAAAGCAGCATTGATGGCACCATCCTCTCCGATTGCAAGAGTTCCAACAGGTATTCCTTTTGGCATTTGTGCTATTGATAATAAACTATCAAGTCCTTTAAGCTTTTTACTTTCAACTGGAACACCTAAAACTGGAATTGAGGTTATAGCTGAAATCATACCAGGTAAATGTGCTGATCCACCAGCACCAGCAATGATTACTCCAATATTATTTCTTGATGCGCTCTCTGCAAATTCATACATTCTTTTTGGAGTACGGTGGGCAGATATAATTTTAGTTTCAAATCTAACACCCATTTTTTTTAGTATATTTGTTGATAATTTCATAGTTTTGAAGTCTGATTGGCTTCCCATGACGATTGCAACTTTGAGATTATTATTCTTTTTCATGATTTATTTGCTGAATATTTATTTCAAAATTAGATTAAAATTTCAATAAAATAAATAGTATTTAAAAAACAACTTGGTATGGTTAACCAAAATTAACCAAAATGAAATTTAAAATCGATAACCTTCAATATTGTAAATGGTCAAGAAAAGTTTTTGAGATTAATCGTGAGGCTGGTCTAGATGCAGTTCATGTTACAATAGTCTATCATGAAGACTTTGACGAACTTCAAAACGAAATAAGAAAGTGGCAAATTTTATTAAAAGAAAATTCAGATTTAATTTTTTTAGGTCAAAGTTTTAAAGATATTGAAAAAGCAAATAATGAGAATAAAACTGCAATTTTTTTTGGTTTTCAAAATTGCTCTCCAATAGAAGATGATATTAATTTAGTTGAAAAAGTTCATAGTCTTGGATGTAGATTTATGCAACTCACTTACAACAATCAATCATTGTTGGCGACAGGTTGTTATGAAAAAAATGATAGTGGGGTAACTAATTTCGGAAGAGAAGTTATCCGAGAAATGAATAGAGTTGGTATTGTAGTGGACATGTCCCATTCAGCCGAAAAAAGTACTTTTGATGCAATTGAATTTAGTGAAAAACCTATAGCGATCACTCATGCAAACCCATCTTTTTGGCACGCAGCAAAAAGAAACAAATCTTCTGAGTTATTAAAAACTTTAAGTGAAAGCGGCGGAATATTAGGTTTATCTTTATACCCGCATCATCTTAAAAATAATACAAACTGTTCTCTAGAAAGCTTTTGCGAAATGGTGGCCAAAACAGCAGAAATAATGGATATTAATAATATTGGTATAGGGTCAGATCTTTGTTTGTATCAGCCAGATGAGGTTGTTGAATGGATGAGAAATGGAACATGGTCAAAAAATAAAAATTATGGAGAAGGCTCCAAAAATAAACCAGGGTTTCCTAAACAGCCTAATTGGTTTGAGGATGCAAGAGGTTTTAAAAACTTAGAGGCAGGTTTAAAAAAGATTGGTTTTTCAGAGACTGAGACTAATGGAATACTAGGTAACAATTGGTATAACTTTTATAAAACTATCTAAATATGAATATAGAATTAAGAGATCCAAACATCATAATGAAGTTATCAAGACTTGGTTCCTTTCATCAATCAAGATTATCTTTTTTACGAAGTTTTTTAAGCGAATTTAAAGATTGGCAATATAATAGAGACTTGTTTGATTTAGACCAAGAAGGTTATGGCACAGCAGTATACTCATTTAAAAAAAAAGACAGGGTTTATTCTTTAATCTGTTATGCGAACAAAATTAATGATGATGAAAGATCGGATAGAGTAATAGCAACCAAGTGGGATGCAGCTTTTACATTACATGATGGGATACCTTTAAGAGAAGATATTGACAGATTAAGAAATGAAGTTCCAAAACAGGAAGTCGGTAGGTTGTCTTACAAAGAGCTAACATTATCTAGAGCAAATAAATCTGTTAGGGTATTTGATCATGTTGTTGAAAGTTTGAGCAATGGAAACCAACCTAATTTAGAGCTACTAGATAAAGTTGGATATTTATACAGAACGACCGCAGTTTATGGATCAGGAAAGTTTGGTTTAGCAGATCGATTTAGAATTAAAAATAGAGAGGAAATTAACGGACCATTCAGATTAGAGATGATGTTAGTTTATTTAGTTAGACAATTTACGTTTGATCAAGTCAATCATGTTGCAAAAAATATAAATCCTAATTCAGCTGTTAAACTAGATCCTAAAATTTGTAGAAATTTGGGTATAGGAAATTCTACCGGATTAGGAATGGCCCCATTTATTGTTAATCATCCAACTTTATTAAATAATTGGATACTCAGTAGAGAAATTGCACTTAAAAAAATTAGAGAAATTAAAATTGTTAAAACACAAGATAGAGATTTATTTAAAAATTGTGTGAAAAGTTCTCTTAAAAATATAACTAGCTGGAATACAGAGAGTGAATATCAACTCAAAAAAATTAAACTTTTGCAAAAAGATATAAAAAAATTCATCAGTTTCTTAGAAAACAAATTTGATTTTCAAAAAGATTATCCGTTTAATGAAATTTATCTTTGGCTAGAAAAAGAAACTTGTGAGGAGTGTATTGAATACGTTGTCTCAATCATGATGGAACCATTTGGTGATATAGTTCAGCCATTGGTTGGGCAAATGAGCTCGGAGGAAGAAAAATACTTTAATATTCCAACTGAACGTAATGTCGGAGATTTGAAAAAGATTTTAGAAAATAAATATTCGGATATTTTAAAAATTAATTTTGATATAGAAGAGAGTAATCAGAAATTTTGGTTTATTTCAAAAAATAAAGAGGAACCAAGATTAGCTAATCGTTTTGAGGAAAATGGTGCAGATTTAGAGCAACCCTTGGCAATAGCCAGAGATATAAAAAAACTATATGAAAGATTATTACCTTTAAAAGATAATCTAAAGATAAATCAATTTTTAATTGATAATTCTGATTTAAGACATGTTGTTAGAAGAGCCTTTATTATTGAAAAATTTCCATATTCAGAAATACAAGATAATACTATTGGAGAAAATTTAGTTCCAATTGATATGTTGAGGTTAAAGTTATCTTTCTTTGGAGCTTTAAAATTTGATCCAAGATCTGACAAGTGGTTGAGAATATGTATGTTTCAAGGTGCGCCATTGCCAAATGAGTTAAAAGATTATGATGAGCAATGGGTTTATAAAACCCATTCTTAAATTATGAAATCCTTAAGTGAGATAGAAACTACAGCTAAGAGAGCAAGTCGAGGTGCTGGTTATTCATGGGGTATAGCAGAGGAAGTTGGTAAATCTATAAGATTATCTGAATTATTTGGTTTTCCAGCAATCAAGCATCTTAATCAATATTATCAAAATAAAAAAAAAGAAAATTTTGAGGAGATAAAACTAATCAATAAGATTAACAAATCAGATGGATCATCATTTTGTCCAATTATGTTAGGTGTTAATTTTATTGACCAAGTAAAAAATATCGAGACTTTAAAAAAGTGCTCAGTTGAAAATCTTGCTTATCCATTACTGCTTTTATCTTTTTTAAGCAGAGCTTCAGAAATTATTGGAAAAAAATTATCAATTTCATTTGATGATTGTAAATTTTTATTGAATTTTAATGTGAGTATCTCTTCTAATATATGGAATAAAGAAATCCCAATGTTAGCAAAAAAAGTAGAAATAAGTTTTTTAAATAATGAAGATAATTTTTCAGATCAAGATTGGAAAAATCTCTACAAACTTGCAGAGAATACATTTGTCGAGGAAACTGATAGTTTAAAAGAGGGTACAGCGGGAGCTGGTTTGACTGATAATGACTGATGACAAAGAAATAGAAAAAAATTTAAAGGATTTAGATGATATTTGTGATGAATGTAAAGAACAGCACGAAAGTGTTACTCAAAACTTGATTCTTACTGGTTTTAAAATTTGTAAGTCCTGTAGGGTTTCTAAAACAATTTTTCCAATCTAAATATGATTGATCGGTAAGGCGTTCATTCGACTGATCACGAAAGAAATTGATAAAAAGACAATAATCAAAAATGACATAAAGACTATTCCAAATGATTTTAAATTGGATTTAAGATTAAGAACTTGTCGTGTCGAAATAATTAATCCAGCAAATATCCAAAATTGTGTAAGAAAAATTATGGGTATCATCAATTCTGGTGTAACAGCAAAAAATCTTAATAGACCAGGTGCGTGAGCAAAACCAACTGCTGTTAATACTTTTTTAAATGGAACTTTACTATTTTTATCAGGAAATAGTTTAACCCCAATAACAAAGATTAATATTGCCCAAACAAACCAAGTTAATATTGCAGTCACTCCTGACATTGCAACAGCTGACTATGTGGTAACTGAAGCTGGGTTTGGTGCAGATCTTGGTGCTGAAAAATTTCTAGATATTAAATGTAGAAAATCTGATTTAAAACCAAGTTGTGTGGTTATTGTTGCTACAATTAGAGCATTAAAAATGCATGGTGGTGTAGCCAAAGATGATCTTAAAAATGAAAACGTTGGAGCACTAAAAAAAGGTTTGGTCAACCTTGAAAGGCATGTTGAAAATGTAAAAAAATTTGGTCTTCCTGTAGCGATAGCTGTAAATCATTTTATAAAAGATACTGACGATGAGGTAAAAGCTTTAGTTGATTTTTGTAAGAAATTGGGAATAAAGGCAAGTCTTTGTACCCACTGGGCAAATGGAGGAGAGGGTACAAAAGAATTAGCTTCACATGTTGCTGATTTATGTGAAAAAAAAAAAAATAAATTTAAATTTTTATACGAAAGTAAGACACCATTGTTTAAAAAAATTGAAACAATAGCAAAAGAAATTTACAGAGCCGATGAAGTTATTGCTGATACAAAAATTAGAGTTCAACTTAAAAGTTTTGAAGAAGCAGGTTATGGAGAATTACCAATTTGTGTAGCTAAAACTCAGTACAGTTTTTCAACTGATCCTAATCTCAAAGGTGCACCTACAGGTCACTCATTACCAATTAGAGAAATAAGGCTTTCCTCAGGAGCTGAATTTATAGTTGTTGTCTGTGGAGCAATAATGACAATGCCTGGATTACCAAGGGTACCAGCAGCAGACTCTATTAAACTTAATAAAAAAGGTGAAATCGAAGGGTTATTTTAATTTAATTCGTTAAGCCAATTTTTAAGCTCTAACATTCTCTTTTCTTTATCTGAAACTGAAATTTCTTTTTTGATAAAAGCAATGTGTTTTTGAACTTCAGTGTCATCTTTAAATACTTTTCTACTTTCAATTAATCTTTCTTTTCTAAACTCAATAAGATTAATCATTTTTTCATAAGTTATTTCTGGATGGTATTGTAGCCCCCAAATTTTTGTCTTATTAATCTCAAAATATAAACTTTGAACTTTATTAATCTTGTTCGAGGCTAAACAAATTCCTTTATCAGGTATTTTTACCACCTCATCAAAATTGAATGCTGGGGAATTAAATTTTTTATCTTTATTTTTATAAAGAGGATGTTTTATTCCATTTTTGTTTATCTCTATTTCATTTGCTATACCAATATGTGAATTATCAGCCTTTTTGACTTGGCCACCTGCTGCAGTGACTGCTACTTGCATGCCCCAACAAATTGCCAAAATTTTCTTTACTTTATTTTGACAATTTTTCATGAATTCAATTTGTCTTCTTATTTCTGGAGTATCATTATAAATATTTAAACTACTTCCACCCCAAATAAGACCATCATACTGCTCGAGTTGATCTGATATTAATTGAATATTTTGATCTGAAGAGGGGTTAACAACATCAAATGAAAGTTCATCAGTAAAATGGCTTAAGCTGTCCTTTAAGCTTTCTGTATGTGTTTGAATACCATTTTCTGAAAAGCTCTCATTTTCTTCTCTTAAGTTTCCCTCTACAATTAATATTTTTTTCATTCAAACAATTCTCCTGAAATGCTATGCTGATACATCAGTTTAAGATCCTCTTGATTGATTTTTTTTGGATTACCACTAGTAGATGGATCTTCTAAAGCCATTAGAGATAATTTATTTAAATCTAGTTTGGAACAATCCATAATTTCAGATAGTTTATGAGGGATTGCTAAATCTTTTCTTAAATTCAAAATCCACGATAAAAAACTTTCAAAATTTTTATCTAAATCTAAATAATCACAAATTGAGATAATTTTTTTTTCTATAATAGATTTATTAAAAGTTAATACATACGGCATAAAAATTGCATTACTCAATCCATGATGAATATTATATTGAGCATTAACAGGATGGCTCAATGAATGAATTGCACCTAATCCCTTTTGAAAAGCTGTTGAACCCATTGACGAAGCTGCCAAAAGATTTTGTCTAGCCTCAATATTTTTTCCATCTTGGTATGCAACAACAAGTGAATTTTTAATAAGTTTCATTCCCTCCAAAGCAATACCATCTGCCATAGGATGAAAGCTTGGTGCACAATATGCCTCAAGATTGTGAGCTAATGCATCCATCCCCGTTGCAGCAGTTAACCTTGGAGAAAGCTCAATAGTCAATTTTGGGTCAAGAATAACAATTGAAGGTAAAATTTTTGGATGAAATATAATTTTTTTAACACCCGTTTTTTTATTAATGATTGCAGATGCTCGACCAGTTTCAGATCCTGTTCCTGCAGTAGTCGGAATTGCAATTATTGGAAAAATATTTTTATCATTAGCTCTTTTCCAATAATCTCCAACATCCTCAAAATCCCAAATAGGTCTACTTTGACCTGACATAAAAGCTATGGCTTTCCCAACATCAATTGCACTTCCTCCACCAATCGTAATTACACCATCACAATCATTCTGTTTAAATTCTTTCACACCCTCATCGACATTCTCACCAAATGGATTTCCTGTAAAATTTGAAAATAATATTAATTTTTTAAACTTTTTTTTAATTTCACTAATTACCTCCTTAATAAATGGAAGATTTACCAAATCTTTATCAGTAACAAATAATGGGTTGTTAACCTTTAAATTATGACAAGCTTCTCCTAAATCTTTAACCCTATCTTTGCCTACCCAAACTGTTGTTGGATAATTCCAATTAGATTTCATATTTTTTTAAGTGACTGTAAGTTTTCTATTATTCAATATTGCTTTAAATAAACTAATCATTAAAGGAATTTTTTTCTTATTAATTTTTCTCATAACATATGGAGCAATTTCTCTAACTAACTGTTCTCCTTCAACAGTGTCATTAGGCATAAATCTTTTTTTTGCATTATTAAATGTATATCCTTTTCCTAAGTAACTACCCATTTTACTATTTCTACCACCCGCAGCGCTAACATATAAATCACCCACACCAGCAAGCCCGAGAGTGCTTGTTTCTTTTCCTTTAAAATATTTTGTCAAATATTTCATTTCATTAATTGATCTTTGAAATAAACTTGATGACGTATTTAGACTTTGACCAGCACCTATAATCATTGCATATATATTTTTAATCGCTGAGCAGACTTCAACACCAATAATATCTCTCGAGAATTCATTTAAATAATATTTTGTAGAAATTCTTTTTCCTATTTTTTTTGCAAAATTTATATTTTTATTTGCAATTATCACACTTGTTTGATGTTTTCTCGCTAATTCCTTTGCTAAGCATGGACCTTTTAAAACTGAAATATTTTTTATCCCAGAAACTTTTTGAAGTTTTTCAGAAATAGTAAAAATTTTCTTACTCCTATATATATATTTTAACCCTTTGGTAAGAACCAGCAAAGGTGTATTAATATTATTTTTCTTCAACTCCTTACCAATAAAGTCTATTCCAGGTAAACTTAAAGCAATTACAATTAAATCAAATTTTTCTTTTAATAAATCACCAGAATATTTTCGAAATTTAAGTTTTTTTGGCAAATTCATTTTTAATGCAGAATGGTATTTTCTTTTTGAGGATAATTCTTTTATGAATTTTTTTGAGTAAGGCTCAGTAATTACAACATCATTCTTATTTTCCAGGCAGGGAATTGTGAAAGCAGATCCCATGGCCCCTCCTCCAATTATTAAAAATTTTTTCATATTGATTTAAATTCAAAAATATTAATTAAACGAAAATTTAAAATGCAACACATACGTGAAAATTTTCTATGTCAATTTTCATATTAAGTCATTATTTTATTTTAAATTTTAATATTTTGTTAGTAAAATAAACTCAATTTTTATTAAATCTTATGAGTAAAGTAGCTATTATCGGTGCAGGTCCATGTGGCTTATCAATGTTAAGAGCATTCGAGCAAGCAGAAAAAAAAGGTGAAAAAATTCCTGAAGTGATTTGTTTTGAAAAACAAGAAGATTGGGGTGGTCTCTGGAATTATAGTTGGCGAACAGGTTCTGATCAGTATGGAGATCCAGTTCCAAATAGTATGTATAGATATCTTTGGTCTAATGGGCCCAAGGAATGTTTAGAGTTTGCTGACTATTCTTTTGATAAACATTTTGGCAAAGCAATTCCGTCATTTCCTCCAAGGGAGGTACTATACGACTATATAGTTGGAAGAGCTAAAAGTGGAAATTTAAAAAATAAAATTAAATTTAATACAAGGGTCATCAATACAATCTTTAAAAATGAAAAATTTGAAATTAGCTATCAGGACAAAGTAAATGATAAAATTTTAAAAGAAAATTTCGATTTTGTAATTGTCTCAACTGGTCATTTTTCTGTTCCATTTATACCTGAATATGATGGAATGAAATCATTCCCAGGAAGAATTATGCACTCCCACGACTTTAGAGACGCAGAAGAGTTTAGAGGTAAAAATATTGTGGTATTAGGCAGTAGTTATTCAGCTGAAGATATTGCGCTTCAATGTAATAAGTATGGAGCAAAAAGTGTAACTATTGGATATAGACACAACCCAATGGGTTTCAAATGGCCTGAAGGCATGAAAGAAGTCCATTACCTAGATAGACTAGATGGAAAGAAAGCTATCTTTAAAGATGGTACTAAACAAGAAACTGACGTTATAATTTTATGTACGGGATACTTACACCATTTTCCATTTTTAGAGGAAAACTTACAACTGAAAACGAGAAATAGACTCTATCCACCTAAATTATACAAAGGTGTAGTCTGGCAAGATAATCATAAACTAATGTATCTTGGCATGCAGGACCAATTTCATACATTTAATATGTTCGATTGCCAAGCTTGGTATGCTCGCGATGTAGTTATGGGTAAAATAAAAATACCTGATAGTAAAGAAATTGAAAATGACATAAACAAATGGGTTGCAATGGAAGAAAAACTTGAAAACCCTGATCAAATGATTGATTTTCAAACAGAGTATACCAAAGAGCTACATGAAATGTCTGATTATCCTAAAATTGATTTTGAATTAATAAGAAAACATTTTAAAGAATGGGAACATCATAAAGTTGAAGACATATCAACTTATAGAGATAAATCCTTCTCATCCCCGGTAACTGGATCTGTTGCACCAGTTCACCACACGCCTTGGGCAAAAGCAATGGATGATACTTTAAAAACTTTTTTGAATAAATAATTAAGTTTTAATCAATACCTAGGTGTTTTTTTCTTTTTTCAACCCAAGATCTAATCAGATTATCAAATATAAGAGCTATAAAAGCTACACAAATACCAAGTGTTAACCCAATCCCAGCGCCTTTTTTATCTGATAGTGCTTTTAATATATATTGTCCTAAATCTTCAGTACCAATGAAAGCTCCAATAATTACCATGAATAAAGCAAATACAATTGTTTGATTTATACCAAGCATCATATGAGGAAAAGCTAAAGGAAATTCTATCTTTGTTAATCTTTGAAATTTATTGACACCAGACATGGTTGCAGCATCGTGTAAACCAGCAGGAACACTCCTCAATCCCTCAATAGTGTATCTAGTAGCAGGTATTGTTGCATAAACTATAACAGCTATTAAAACAGATGTATCCGTAATACCAAATAACATCATCACTGGAATTAGATAAACAAATGATGGGAATGTTTGAAAAATATCACATACTCCTAACATGAAATTAGCAGAGCGTTTATTTTGAAAACATAATGTTCCAACTGTAAATCCGATAGTACAAGATACAATTACTCCAAATGTTGCCATATAAGTCGTTACTAAAGCTCTATCCCACCAAGGACTTAAGGCAATAAATAGTGTCAATCCACAAACAACTAAAGCTGAACGAATTCCACCAATTAGATATCCCGCACCAACAACTAAAACTATAGTTGCTACCGCTGGCATCCTTAAATATAAAGCCCTCATTGGTTGAAGCACCTCTTGAATGAGCCATGTATTAAATGCTTTAATATAAACAAAAAAAGTATCAAAAATCCAATCAACCCCTTTATTCCAAAAATCAGCAGTTGATATTCCTTTATTATGTGGAACTTCAAATAAATAATTAAAACTACCTTTAAATAAAAAGGTTCCAATATAAGCCAGTACTATTCCAATAATTACTGTTGCTGCAAAAAATAAGATATTTTTATTTCTTTGAAAGAATGTCAGATTACCAAAATAATCTTTTTGTTTATTAGCCCAAGCTAACGACATTTTATCTAATAAAATCGCAATTAAGCTAATACACAAGCCTGCTTCTAGTGCTAATCCTATATTTAACTGATTTAGCGCCAATAGCAGATTAAATCCTAAACCTTTTGCACCAATAAAAGCTGAAATTACTGCCATAGAAAAACACACCATAATGACTTGGTTAACACCAATTAAAATGTCTCTTCTTGCAGTTGGAATTAAAACTTTAAACATTAATTGCCAATTATTACATCCACTCATTCTACCAGCTTCAATAACTTCTGGAGGTACTGCTCTTAAGCCTAATATAGTTAGTAATATCATTGGTGGTATAGCTACAACCATAGTGATTATAACTGCAGCATGATCACCAACTCC
>CACDIC010000012.1 GCA_902552805.1 uncultured Pelagibacteraceae bacterium | reverse complement strand
ATTTATTTACCTAATATCCCCGCCTAAAATTGAAAAAAATTTTTTTAAAAATTTAAATGAAGTATTAAAACAAAAAAAAACAAGTTTTTTTCAACTACGACTTAAAAAAGATAGTTTCAAAAAAAAATTAATAATTGGACGTAAAATTCAAAAGATATGTAAAAAATTTAAGGTAAAATTTATAATTAACGATGACGTATACCTTGCAAAAAAATTAAATGCCGATGGATGCCATCTAGGTCAAAAAGATGTGAAAATTAGCGAGGCAAGAAAATTAATTGGAAAAAAAATAATTGGGATTACATGTCATAATTCAATTAAATTAGCAAAAATTGCGATAAAAAATAAAGCGGACTATTTAGCTTTTGGAGCTTTTAATTCATCTAAAACAAAAAAAGTTAAATATAAAGCATCCATAAGTTTACTTAAAAAAGCTCGAAAAATCACAAACACCCCAATTGTTGTAATCGGTGGTATTAACTTTAATAATTATAAAAATCTTTTGTTGAATAAGGCAAACTTTTTAGCTATTTCAGGCTACATTTGGAAAAATAAAAAACTTAAACCAAAGAACGCAATAAAAAAATTAATATGAAAATAAATGCAGGTGAAATTAGAGTGGGCATGTTGCTAGAATATAAAAATGATTTGTGGCAGGTGCTGAAAACACAGCATGTTAAACCTGGAAAAGGTGGAGCATTTGCTCAAGTGGAGATGAAGAGTGTAAACAAAAATACCAAACTTAATGAGAGATTTAGATCCAATGAAACAATTGAAAAGGCCTCATTAGAGGAAACTAATTTTACATTTTCATATGAGGATCAAGAAAAGTACTTTTTTATTAATCCAAAAACTTTTGAACAAACAGAAATCCAAAAAAATCTAATTGGTGGAAAAGGGAAGTTATTGACTGAAAATCTTGAGGTAACAATAAGTTTTTATAATGATAACCCAATTTCTGTGAATTTACCAAACCAGGTAACTTGTAAAATTGAGACCACAGACGCTGCATTAAAAGGTCAAACTGTTTCTTCGTCTTATAAACCTGCAGTTTTAGAAAATGGATTAAGTATTCAGGTACCTCCATTTATTGAAGTAGGAGATAATGTTGTCATAGATACCAGAAATTTAGAATACGTCAAAAAAATTTAATTTATGAATTCAATATCTGCAAATCTCAATGTGATGATAAAAGCATGTGAAAAAGCATCTAAAATTTTGATAAGAGATTTTGGTGAATTAGAGAAGTTACAAGTATCCAAAAAAGGACCAAGGGATTTTGTAACTAATTCTGATGTTAAAGCAGAAAAAATAATTATAGAGGAGCTTAAAAAAGCAAGACCAAACTATTCAATCATAAGTGAAGAAAATGGTGTTGAGATGAATAAAGACACTTCTAATTCATGGATAATTGATCCTATTGATGGAACAATTAATTTTTTACATGGAATACCACATTTTGCAATATCCATTGCTTTGAAATCAGACGATGAGATAATATGTGGATTGATTTTTGATCCTATTAAAGACGAAATGTTTTATGCTGAAAAGAATAATGGAGCTTTTTTTAACAATCAGCGAATAAGAGTTTCAAAAAAAAATAATTTGGAAGAATGTTTATTTGCAGTCGGACAATTAAAAAGTGAACCAAACTTTACTTACAGAAGATCTGGGTGTGCTGCACTTGATATTGCATACGTAGCTTCAGGGAGACTAGATGGATATGCACAAAATAATTTGAGTTTATGGGATATAGCCGCAGGTATAGTTTTAATAAAAGAAGCTGGTGGGATAATAAATGATATTGATCTTAATAATATTAAAAATTTGAAAGTTTTGGCTTCATCTGCTGAAATTAACACCAAATTCATAGAAATATTAGGCAACTTTTAATTGTTTTAAAAATTTCTTTTGCTATAAGTCACGTGATGAAAAAAAAAATACACCCTAACTACCACACTATCAAAGTAGAGATGACTGATGGGTCTCAATTTGAAACTAGATCAACTTGGGGAGCGGAGGGTGATATTCTAAAATTAGAAATTGATCCAAAATCACACTCGGCTTGGACTGGGGGGAAACAAAAGTTATTGGATAAAGGTCGAATTAGTAAATTCAATAAAAAATTCCAAAATTTTAGGTCAGAAAACAAAAGTTAATGACAAACGCTCCTTTAATGCCTATGGCAACAGCTATGTGGCTAGTAGAAAATACTACACTTACTTTCAAACAGATCGCCGATTTTTGCAATTTACATGAAGTGGAAGTTCAGGGAATAGCTGATGGCGAAGTTGCTAAGGGAATAAAAGCATATAACCCAATAATCTCTGGACAACTTTCAAGAGAGGAAATTGAATTATCTTCAAAAGATCAATCTAGGCCATTAGAAATTCAAAATACTGACATTGAAATATCTAATTCAGAAAAAAAAATAAAGAAATATGTTCCTCTGTCAAAAAGACAAGATAAACCTGACTCAGCTTTATGGCTTTTAAAAAATCATAATATTTTAAAAGACTCACAAATTGCAAAACTCGTTGGTGTAACAAAAAATTCTGTTGCGTCTATAAGAAATAAAAGCTATTGGAATTATAACAATTTAAATCCCAAAGACCCTGTTGCTTTAAATTTATTTACTCAAAAAGATTTGGTTCAAGCCATAGAAAAAGCTGAGAGACGAATTAAAAGAGAAAAAAAAGAAAAAGAAAAACAAAAACAATCAATTTAGTCCTTTATAATGAATAAATTAGATAGACATGAAAATATAAAAATGTTAATTACACTTTTTTTTGGAGGTGTTTATTAAAATAGAGGTAAAAGATAACAATGTAGAACAAGCTCTTAGAGTTTTAAAAAGAAAACTTCAAAGAGATGGTTTTTTTAAAGTAATAAAACTAAAAAATACTTATGAAAAACCCTCAGAAAAGAAAAAAAGAATTCTTCAAGAAAATATTAAGAGAGTTAAGAAACTTAATAAATTAAAAAATAGAATTTAAGTATATCGCGGGGTGGAGCAGTCTGGTAGCTCGTCAGGCTCATAACCTGAAGGTCGGCGGTTCAAATCCGTCCCCCGCAACCAATTCGTTCAGAGTTTAAATCTAGATTTTTTACTATCAATCAAGAAATTTTTTACTGTCTCTTGAGTTAATTGATCAAATGATTTTCCAAATTTTTGTATTTTCTCAATAATTGGTGGGGGAATAGTTATTATATGACAACCTAATTGTTTTGCTTGAATATAGTTGTAGGGCTCTCTTACGCTTGCCCATAAAATCTGTACATTTTTAAAACTTTTTGCAATTCTTATACTTTTAACAAACTCAGGTACAGGATCTTTGCCAGTATCTGCTGCTCTTCCAGCAAAGATAGAAATTATTACTTTTGTTTTTTTATTAATAACCTTAAGAATTTTTTTTGTTTGTTCAGCTGTGTAAACAGCAGTTATATTAAGTTTAATTTTTCTTTTATTGAGTTCTCTTATTACTTTGCCTGTAAATTGTTTTTTAGAATTAATTATAGGGACTTTTACGTACACATTTTTACCCCAATTACTAATTTTAACTCCTTGTTCAATCATTAATTTATGATTATCAGCAAAAACTTCAAATGAAATTGGCTTTTTATTACAAACTTTAAGTATTCGTTTTGAGTATGATTTGTAATCTCTTGCCCCTGCTTTTCTCATTAAGCTAGGGTTAGTGGTAAACCCTTGCACAAGATCGTTTTTATTAAATTTTTTAATATTATTTAAATCAGCTATATCACAAAAAACTTTTAAACTCATTTATCTATAAATTTTTTGTAATGTCTTCTGTCATTTTCTTTGCATCAGCAAATAACATAAGTGTATTTTCTTTATAAAAAAGATCATTATCAATGCCTGCATATCCAGGTGAAAGACTTCTTTTAACAAACAGAACAGATTTACATTTTTCAACATCTAATACTGGCATTCCGTATATTGGGCTCTGTGGATCAGTTTTAGCAACTGGATTTGTTACATCATTAGCACCAATTACAAAGGCAACATCTGCATTTGCGAAATCATTATTAATCTCCTCTAATTCGAAAACTTCATCATAAGGTACATTAGCTTCAGCCAACAAGACGTTCATATGGCCTGGCATTCTCCCTGCAACAGGATGAATAGCGTAAGAAACCTTAATATCATTTTTTTTTAAAGTATCAACCATCTCTCTTAAAGCATGTTGAGCTTGGGCAACAGCCATTCCATACCCTGGAACAATTATAACTGAAGAAGCATTCTTCATTAAAAAAGCAGCATCATCTGCATTTCCACTTTTAACTGGTCTCTGCTCTTTGGATGAATTAGTTGACTTTTCATCTGTTGCGCCAAACCCACCTAAAATTACGTTAAAGAAAGAACGATTCATCCCCTTACACATTATGTACGATAAAATTGCACCTGATGATCCAACAAGAGCACCAGTTATTATTAATGCTGAATTTTCTAAAGTAAAACCAATACCTGCTGCCGCCCAACCTGAATATGAGTTCAGCATAGAAATCACAACAGGCATATCGGCTCCACCAATCGGAATTATTAGTAGAAAACCAATTAAAAATGATACAGCTAATAGTATCCAAAACAGATTTGATGATTGAGTTGAACAAAGCATATAAATTAAAATAATAATTGAAATTAAAATTATAGCATTTAATGGATGCTGGCCTTTAAACGTAATTGGTGAACCTGACATGATACCTTGTAGTTTTAAAAAGGCAATTACTGAACCAGAAAACGTGATAGCTCCAACTGCAGCTCCAATGGACATTTCAATTAAACTTCCAAGTTTTATGTTTCCTGAACTTCCAAGATTAAATGCCTCGGGATTTAAAAAAGCTGAAATTGCCACAAAAACTGCTGCAAGACCAACTAAACTATGAAAACCTGCAACTAATTCTGGCATCGCAGTCATTGGTATTTTATAAGCAATAAAAGCTCCAATTGAACCTCCAAATAAAATGAATATTAGAACATATATAAATCCATTTGAAAAATTACCTGTAGATAAAAAAGTTACAGTTACAGCTATTATCATCCCAATAATACCAAAAAGATTACCTTGTCTTGATGTTTCAGGGGATGACAAGCCTCTCAATGCTAAAATAAAAAGCACGCCAGAAACTAAATAAAAAATCGCTGACAAGTTAGCTGATATCATTTTTTATCCTTTTTCTTTTTCTTATACATCGCAAGCATTCTTTGAGTTACTAGAAAACCGCCAAAAATGTTTATAGCTGCTAATGCAATAGCTAAAAAACCAAAAATACTAGAAGTATTGAATACACTCTCTGAATTACCAGATAATCCTGCAATGATTGCCCCAACAATAATTACAGATGAAATTGCATTTGTCACAGACATTAATGGGGTATGTAAAGAAGGAGTTACACTCCAAACAACATAATAACCAACAAATATTGAAAGAATGAATATACTTAATCTAAATATTAAAGGATCTATTTCCATATATTATTTTATAAGTGTTTTTTCGATAATTTCGTCTTCTAAATTTATATTCAATTTTTTATTTTCTTTATCAAATAAGTTTTCAACAAAATTAAACATATTTTTAGCATATAAGCTAGAGGCAGACACTGGTAATCTATTTAGAATATTGCTTTCACCCATAATTTTAACTCCTTTTTTTTCAATAATTTCATCGGCTTTTGTAAATGCGGTATTGCCACCCTGTATTGCAGCTAAATCATAAATTACAGATCCAGATTGCATATTATCAATCATGTCCTCTTTAATTATTACTGGAGCTTTTTTTCCAGGGATTAATGCTGTGCAAATAACAATATCAATTTTTTTTAAAGTTTCAGAGAGTAATTCTTCCTGTTTTCTTTTAAAATCATCAGAGGCTTCTTTTGCATAACCACCCTCAGTTTCTAAATTTTCAGAACCTTCAACAGTTAGAAATTTTCCACCTAAACTTTCAACTTGTTCTTTAGAAGCCATTCTTACATCTGTAGCAAAAACTATTCCTCCCATCCTTTTTGCTGTTGCGATTGCTTGAAGTCCAGCAACTCCGGCACCAACAATTAATATTTTGGCAGCTGGAACTGTGCCAGCAGCTGTCATCATCATTGGTATAGCTTTTTCAAAATTAGCAAATGACTCTATTACAGCTTTGTATCCAGCTAAGTTAGCTTGGGAAGATAAAATGTCCATAGATTGAGCTCTAGTTATTCTGGGTAATAATTCTAATGAAAAAAGATTTATTTTTTTATTTGATAGCTGATCTAATTTCTTTTTATTATCATAAGGGTTCAAAACTCCAATAAGAATTTGATCTTCTTTTAATAATATACTTTTATCATCAGATAATAGACCCAGTTGAACAATAATATTTGAATTATTTATAATCTCTTTTTCATCGTTAAAAAATTTTACTCCTATGCTTTTATATTCTTCATCACTAATCCCTAAATGAGCACCATAATCTTTTGGTAAAAGAACATCTAATCCAATGGAAATATATTTTTTTGCAATCTCAGGGGTAATCGCAATTCTTTTTTCAATTTTTTGATTTTCTAAAACTGATCCGATTTTCATTTAAAAACTTTATAATAAGAACAATGCCATTAATACTAATACTAATACTACAGCGACAGTTCCCCACAATACAAATTTTGTAAAATTATTCCAAGTTTTTTTATGGTTTTCATTATCCATAAAAATTACTTTTGTCTTGCTTTAAACTTTGGATTAGTTTTATTTATTATGTAAACTCTACCTCTTCTTCTTACAAGTTTTGAATTCAAATCTCTTTTTTTAATTGATTTTAGTGAACTTTTTATTTTCATAATTTTTAAGAGTTTAGCCTGGCAAAGTCCTACTCTTCCATGTCTTAAGACAAAGTACCATCGGCGCTGAAAAGCTTGACTTCCGAGTTCGGAATGGGATCGGGTATTACCTCTTCGCTATAATCACCAGGCGAATTTCTTATACATTCATTAATCAAGTTTTCAAGTAATTTTATCTATATTTAATCAATGTTTTTTGTGGTCTATATGTATTCTTTATAATATTCCTTATACCATTTAACTGTTTTCAAAATCCCATCTTTAAAACTTGTATTAGGCATCCATTTAAGTTCTTTCTTTGCTTTAGAAAAATCTATTTTTTGAGCAACAATTTCTATTGAGGAATTATTTAAAATAACTGGTTTTAACTTAATTTTCATAATTTTATAAATTGAATTTACAACTTCTAAAGAGCTTAAATTAAATTTTGATCCAAGATTATAAATAAAAAGTTTTTTTTTCTTATTTTTTTTCATATGACGCATTAATTTGTAATAAGCGTTACTTGCATCATCTACATAAAGATAATCTCTTTTATGCTTACCTGAAGTTCTTAGTTTAACAGGCATGCTATTTAAAGCATGAACAATTGTTCCAGGAATTAATCTATCCATATTAAAATCTGATGGTCCATAAATATTACATGATCTAAAAATACCAATTTTTAGATCATAAGTTTTAACATACGATTGTGCAATCAAATCTGCTGCTGATTTAGAAACTTCATCAGGAAGATCTCCACGTAAAGGAGTAGTTTCTTTATAAGATTTATTAATCATTTTTCCGTAAGCTTTTGCTGTAGAACTAAAAATTATATTTATATTCTTATTTACATTTCTAACGGCTTCTAAAATATTTATTGTACCCATAATGTTTGTTTGAAATGTATCATAAGGAATTTTATAAGAGTCCATAACTTGTGTTGATGCCCCTAAGTGAATTATTGTATCAATTCTGATTTTTTTGATAACTCTTTTAATTTGATTTAGGTTTTTAAAATCTCCTTTTACAATTTTGATTTTTGATTTAAGTGGGTTAAACACTTTTCTTTTTTTTTTACCTCTATCTAAAAGGAAAATTTGATAATTCTTTTTATATAAAATATTACTCAAAGATGTGCCCAAAATTCCAAACCCACCTGTAATTAATATTTTTTTCATCTAAATAATGTTTTTAAAATAATAATTAGTATTTTTGAACCATCTTTCCAAGCAATTAATTTTTTTCCCTCAGCAAAAGACCTTGGTTTATAATTGCTGTAAAATTCATCTATTAAAAAATTCTTTTTTGCAAATTTGCAAATTAATTCAAATTCGAAATCAAATCCTGATGAGTTGATTTTTAATGAATTATACTTTTTTCTGTCAAAAATTTTGATAGCAGCAGCTGCATCTGATAATTTTAGTCCATAAAATATGTTTATTAACCAAGTTAAAAATTTAACACCATAAAAATTAGCTTTATAAATATATAAATATTTATTTTTTTGATTTATTCTAGTACCTATTAAAAAATCAAAAGATTTTTTTTTTGCTAACTCAATTCCTTTTAACAAATCTTTAGCAAAATACTCATCGATATCAAAAATACAGCAATATTTACCTTTGGAAATTTTGCAAGCCTTTTTTACTGATCCGCCTTTTCCAAGGTTATTTTTGTTAAAAATAAATCTAATATTTTTATAAATATTTTCTTTTTTTAACTCTCTTAATTTTTGACTAGTTCCATCAGTTGAATTATTGTCTACAATTATTATTTCATAATTCTTTTTACTAGCTTTAATTACATTTATAAATTTTATGAGATTTGTATTGATGTAATTAACTTCATTAAACAAGGGACAAATAATAGATGCAAAAATGTATTTTTGCCTAATATTTTTTTTTTTTACTTTCTTCAAATCAGAACCTTACGAATTTAACTATAAAAAACCACTAATTATATCTTACACTAACGACTTAAGATATTTAGTCATTTATTTATATTAATTATAACAATTATCCTCTTAAATTTTTAAGACTGCAAATTTATTTTTTTAAGTAAAAAAGATTTTTTAAAGAAATCTTTGTAAATAAGTCTTTAGTTTTTTAATTTACGAAATATTAAATATCCATTCTTTTTAACAACTTCTAAATTATTATATGAGCAAACAAATGGAATGTCCCAACATAGTCTTCCTTGCCAACTATTTTTCCTATTTTTTTCTAAATTTGGAATAAAAATTTTAACATATTTGTTACTATATTTTGAATTATATATGTATTCATTATTTATTTTCTGAATACCTAAATAAATATCATCTGATTTACCAATTCTTAGAATATTTTTAGAAAAACTGAATAGAATGAAGATTGAAAAGAATATAAAAAATATTTTTTTTGAAAATTTTTTTATAGAGAAAAAATTAAGCAATATCATAAATATTAATGTTAGAAATAAATGAATTGCAAATCTATAAACTGGTGAAAAATTTAACCAAAATAATAAACTAACAAATAAAAAGATGTATAAAGCAATATTTTCCTTAAAATAAAGTCTACTTTCATCGTTTTTTTTTAAAAAAAACAAAAAAAACAACGATGGTAATATGATAGTTAAAAGATGCTCCATTATTTCAATAAAACTTCTTTTAAACCAAAAATATATCCAATTAAAATTACTTAAAAATTCCTCTTGAGTATAAATATCTTTTGCTTTGTGATAATAACTTTTATTAACTAACTCCAAACTTCTAGATAGTTTTAGATAGTCCTCATTAAACCAAGAAACATTCAAACATGTAAAATTTGATGGGAATAAAAAACATCCTGTATAAATGTACTGTTGAATCAAAAAAGATAATGATAAAAAATAAACTAAAAAAAATCTCAATCTAAAAATAGAATATTTTAGATTTTTAAAAAATTTGATATATAAATAAAATGATAGCAAAATAATTGGAATTGTGCTTAATTTAATCAAAATTGAAAATATTGAAAAAATAACAATATAAAAAAAATAATCCTCCTTTTCTTCAAGTATCTCTGTTTCAAAAAATTTAAAGAAATAATAAATTCCAAGAACAGAAAAAATTATTGAAGGCAAATCAACTCCAAATTCAGAAATCCTTGTGAATTTAAGAATAAAGTAAAATAAAGTTACTATTAAATAATAATCACTGATGATGATTTTTTTTTTTGAAAATATTTGGTTTAATGTAAATACTATAAATGTTAAATACACCAAGAAACTTGGTAAAGTCAAAAAATCGAAATTTCTATCATTTAAAAAAAATATTGAATAAAGATTTAACCATATAGAATTGTAAACATAAGATTGTTCAATATTTGAAAAACCGAAAATTATTTTTTCTTCAACAAGACCTATTGCATAAGGAAGATGATAATATCCAAAATCCTCATGATACTTTTGTGATACGTATATTGGAATTAAAAATAGAATTATCAAAAGGAGGTAAATATTTTTTCTTTCAATTATATTTGTAAAATTTTT
The DNA here is from genome assembly GCA_902552805.1 of uncultured Pelagibacteraceae bacterium. Classification (GTDB taxonomy): domain Bacteria; phylum Pseudomonadota; class Alphaproteobacteria; order Pelagibacterales; family Pelagibacteraceae; genus Pelagibacter. Next base: position 26,197 of record CACDIC010000012.1, on the reverse strand, counting down.
CCTTTTCTTTAAAAAAAAAATAAATATACCAAAAAGAAATATTAAAAAACTTATAAGAAGTGTGATGTTAAAAAAAAAATGGATAACAGTAACAATTGATGAAATTACCGCAAAACCTAAAAAAATATTTATAAAAAAATTGTCATTATTTTTAAGTTTTATTAAACTACCATACCCAGCTATAGATGTTGATAATACAATTATGCTTAAAAAAAAAAGAATTATTTTTAAAGTTAACATTTGATCCAAAATTTAATTTCTACCAAATTAATAGTATTTTTTAAAATTTTTGATTGTCATCTCTAAAGTTTCATCAAAATTCATTTTATTTTTCCAGCCATATTTTCTGGCTAAATTAGTATCAAGCTTTTTTCTTTTTACTCCATCTAATTTTTTATCATTATCGAATTTTATAATAACACTTTTGTCAATTTTACTTCTAACTTTTTTAGCATATTCTTTAATTGTCTTTTCTGTGGATGAACCAATATTAATTAAATGTGAATCAGTTTTTTTTTTTAAAAAATATTCACAAGCATCTCCTACTTCATCTACATACAAAACTTCTCTTAAAGGTTTTCCTGTTCCCCATAATTTTACTATTTTATTATTTTTTTTTTTGCTTGCTAAATATATCTTTTTAATAAATGCTGGGAGAAAATGTGAATTTTTTGTGTCATAATTATCATTTGGGCCAAATAAATTACATGGCATTAAACAAATATATTTTTTTTTATATTGTTTATTAAATGCTTCAATCATTTTGATTCCGGCTATTTTTGCTATTGAATAGCTTTCATTAGTTTCCTCTAAAGAGCCTGTCATCATTTGATTTTCCTTTATTGGTTTGCTAATGTTTTTTGGGTAAATGCAACTAGATCCAAAGAGAATAAGCTTTTTTACTTTATATTCATAACTCGCTGAAATCAAATTTGTTTGTATTTGTAAGTTATCGTAGATAAAGTCAGCTGGGTAATCCATATTAGCCTTAATGCCTCCAACCTTTGCTGCTGCAATAATTACCGCATTTGGTTTATTTTTTTTAAAAAACTTTTTCACCAATAATTGTTTTCTTAAATCAAGTTTTTTTTTTTCAATTGTAATTAAATTTTTATATCCTCTTTTTTTTAAGATTCTTAATATGGACGAGCCAAGCATACCCTTGTGACCTGCTATGAATATCTTGCTATAAATATTTATCATGATAAATTTTCTTGTTCATGCTCTATCATTTCATCAATTAAAACATCTATAGAAATTTTTGGTGACCATTTGAGTATTTTTTTTGCTTTCTTCGCATCACCTTTCAAATAATCAACCTCTACTGGTCTAAAGTATCTTTTTTTGCACTCTATCAAAACCCTACCATTTTTAATATCAATTGCTTTTTCATTAATACCTTTTCCAATCCACTTAATCTTAAAACCAATTTTTTTAGCGGCTCTATTAACAAAATCTTTAATTGTAAAAGTTTTACCTGTCCCTATTACATAGTCGTTTGGTTTTGATTGTTGTAACATTTTCCACATTGCTTCAACATAGTCTTTGGCATGACCCCAATCTCTTTTTGAATAAAGATTTCCTAAAAATAATTTCTTTTGATAACCATTTTTGATCTTAATTAAACCTTGAATAATTTTTTTTGTGACAAAAGTTTCGCCTCTTACTGGGCTCTCGTGATTAAATAAAATTCCATTACAGGCAAATATTCTATATGCTTCTCTATAATTTATTGTAATCCAGTGTGCAAAACATTTTGAAACACCATAAGGACTTGCTGGATAAAATGGGGTTTTTTCATTTTGAAATTTTTCTTTTGTTCGTCCAAACATTTCTGATGTTCCAGCTTGATAAAATTTTACTTTCTTTTCTAATCTTAAATTTTTAATTGCTTCTAAAATTCTTAAAGTTCCAAGACTATTTACTTCTGCAGAATACTCTGGCACTTCAAACGAAACCTGTACATGTGATTGTGCAGCAAGATTGTAAATTTCATTAGGTTTTGTTTTTTTAATTAAATTATAAATTGAAGAAGAGTCAGTTAAATCACCATAAAAAAGAACAAAATCTGATCTTGAATTTATATCTTTATAAATATCATCAATTCTCTGAGTATTTATTATTGATGAACGTCTTTTTACCCCATAGACTTTATATTTCTTTTTTAACAAAAGTTTAGATAAATAAGCACCATCTTGTCCTGTAACTCCAAATATTAAAGCAATTTTTTTTTTCATTTGGATTATTTATTAAAATATATATTCTGTATTCATTTTATTCGTTTAATGCAAGTAAGTCTTATAACATGTACAAATAATAGTGAAACAACAATTAAAAATTGTTGTAATTCAATTTTCTCACAAACCTATGATGAAATAGAACATATAATTATAGACAAAAACTCAAAAGATAGAACAATTTCTATTATAAAAAATTTTGGAATTAAGAATTTAGAAATATATCAGCAAAAAAGTCTTGGTGTTTATGGTGCGCTAAATGAGGGTATGAAATTATCGAATGGAGAAATAATTGGGGTTTTACATGCTGATGATGAGTTTATAGATAAAGAGGTCATATCAACTATTGTAAAAAAATTTTTAGATGAAAATATAGATGTTTTATTCTCTAATATTTATTACACACAAAAAAATAATCCCAATAAAATTATAAGAAAATGGGTTTCAGATCTAAATGAAGGATTACAATCTAATAAAAATTTAAATAAAAAAGTAAATAACGGCTGGATGCCTCCTCATACATCATTATTTTTTAAAAAAAAATTATTAGACAGGATTGGGTACTACAATGAAAATTTCAAGATATCATCAGACTATGATTTTATGATTAGATTAATTAGAGAGAATAATTTAAAGATTTTTTTTTTAAATAAATTTACGATAAAAATGAGAATTGGGGGAATGAGTAATAAGAGCCTCAAAAATATTTCAATAAAAATGATGGAAGATTTTAAGATTATGAAGAGGTTTAAGCTCGATGCTTTAAAGGCTATCTTAATTAAGAACCTATCTAAGATTAAACAATTTTTTTAATTTATTTTAATTTCAAAGTAATTAATGAAGGAATATTTTCGCTTAAAAGAATAATCAAATCCAAATCCTGATCAAAATCAATATCTCTAATTCTATTTCCTTCTAGAAAAATTCTTTCGATTGAATCTAATTTTGTAAAATCATTATCTATATTTAAAATATATAAAGAATTTGCTCTTAAGGATGAATGCCAAAGACAATTAAATTTGCAAAAAGAATTTTTTGGAAAATATAAAATTTCACTTATTCCTATTGAAGGATCATAATATTTGAAAGGTTCGATAAAACCAAGCTCAGTGTGGCTTTTTTTAAATGTATCGGGTTCAAATAATTTTTCTTGATTTGGGTAAGCATTTCCATATGACACTCTCGCCCAACCAAAATTTTTTTCATTATTTAAATCTAAAAAATTAAAATTTATTTCATCGCCACCTTTTGGGCCATGCTCAGTATTTATAATAATATTTTTATCTTTATGATAATATAGTCCTTGGGGGTTTCTGTGCCCTAATGACATCATTTCGTACCCATTGGAATTTAAGTCTATTGCAATAATTTTACCAAGTAAAGATTGCTTATCTTGTGGTGCTTTATAATCTTTAGCAAAACCTATAGAAAATAAGATTTTATCATCTTTAAATTTTTCTAATCTCCCCCCAGAAAAAACGTTATATTTTTTCCAAAATTCTTTTGTTTCAAATAAAAGCTCAAAATTTATTTTTTCAAAATTTAAATTAGCTTTATATACATTAATAGTAATTCCAGTTTTATCCTTTATCATCATAGAGATAAAAGCTTGATTTTGATAAAAATATAAATCTCTTATACCAATAAGTTTGTAATTGTTTTCTTTTAAAATTTCGTCAATATTATTCGGCAAATCTTCAAATTGTAAACTATTGGTTAAAAGATTCTTTTTATCAAAATAAATTGTTCTTCCCTCTCCAGATATTGCAAAAACATTTCCATCATAAATTTCTAAATAATGTGCTCTCAAGGAATTTTCTTCTGCATTCCAGCCCATGTTTGTATCTAATCTTTTGAATGGTAAAAAAAAGAAATCAGATTTATATTCTTGTTCATTAAACTTAATAATTTTAGTATCAAATTTTTTACCCTCATTTCCTTGTTCATACTTTTTTACTTGAAGCTCTAGAAACTCATTTCTCGATTTTAAATTAGAAACAATAAATAAATTATCTCTTATTTTTTTTATATAGTGTGGGGAAACAACTGATTTAACAAATAAAATAACTTTATTTTGTTTATCATAACCATGTCTTACAATTTCACTTACTATTGAAAAAGTGTAAATAAACCCTATTAATAAAATGAAAATTATAAATAAAATAACTTTTTTTTTTTTATTAAATTTAATCATCGAGATTAACAATTTGACATTTTTTTGTACCACTTCAAGGAAGATTTTACCACATGTGATAAGTTGTTATGTTTAAATTGCAACCTTAGAAATTTTTTTAATTTATTTGAGTTTGCTATCGATATGACTATATCTTTTGGCCTTCTTTTACCCACTTTAAATTTAATTCTATTTTTTGAATAAAAAGTAAATTTTTCTAAAATTTGTTTAATGGAGTAACCATATCCATAACCACAATTAAAAGTTTGAAATATTTTCTTTTTCATTAATAAATTTGCAGTTAATATATGAATTTTAGCTAAATCCTCTACATGTATATAATCTCTAATAGTTGTTCCATCGCGTGTGTTGTAATTTTGGCCATTTATTACAAAAGTTTTTTTTTTTACTGACGCTGAACATAGTTTCAATATTAAGTTTTTTCCTTTTCTTATATTAAAGCCACACCTAAGTTTTTTTTCCACACCTGCAACATTAAAATATCTTAATATTACACAATCTAATTTATTCTTTTTTTTATTTAAAAATTTTTCTAATTTAAGTTTTGATGCTGAGTAAGGAGAAACAGGTTTCAAAAGACCCTTTTCACTAATTTTTTTTTCACTATTTGCATACACAGCTGCTGTTGAAGAATAAATAAATTTTTTTAATTTATTTTCTATACAAGTTTCAAAAAAAATTTTTCCTTTCTTAAAATTATTTCTAAAATATTTTCTTGGATATCTTAAAGACTCTGCATTATCTATAAAAGCAGCAAAATGAAAAACAATGTCTATATTTTTTTTGGTTAAAATTTCTTTAATTTTTTTTTTATCACCTATATCTGTTTTATAAAAAGTTGCTTTTGATGGTATGTTTTTCTTTAATCCAGTTGATAAATTATCAATGATATAAACTTGATGACCGTTGTCTAACAAAAGATTGGATACTGTGCTTCCTATATAACCAGCTCCACCAGTTATTAATGCTCTCATAATTATTTTACATACTCCAAAAATAAAATTAAACTCAGATAAATGATAAGATTTAAAAATAAAATAAAGTAAGTTTCTAAGCCAGTCAGCATTAGTATTGATGGAAATATACATAAACCAATTGTGAATAAAACCGTAATATTTTTATTTTTTACAAAACCATCTACCATATGGTGTATATGTTTCAGATCTCCCTTAAATGGATGTTTTCCTTTAATGATTCTAACTACGAATAATCTCAACATATCTAATGAGGGAATTAGTAATATAAGGAAAATTTGATCACCATATAAAAAATTATCAAAACTTTTGTATTGATAAATAAAAGAACAACCAATAATAGCACTTATTAAGTAACAACCACCGTCTCCAATAAAAACTTTGTTTTTATAATTTAGCAAACCTAAAAAAATAAAACATATTGAGATCAAAATAAAAAATAATGGTAAAAAACCCTTCAAAATAAAAATCAAAAAAATGAATAATGTGAAAAGAATTAATTGTAAATTAATACCATCAAACATATTGATAGCGTTAGCTAATAAAGCAAATGATAAAATTATAAATATTAATGAAAAACCCTCAAAGGAATAATTATATTTCAAAAAAGTTACTTTAATGTGCTCTAATTTTATTTCTGGAAAAAAAACAGTAATTAAAAAAATTGATATAATAATCGAAATTAATTTTATATTAGGTGAAAGATTTTTTAAATCATCAATAAAACCAATGATGAAGAAAAGTGTTCCAAGAATTAAAATTATATAAGAAAAGTTACCTTCAAATATAATATTATCTAAAGCTAATATTTTAAGAAAAAAAATTACTAGATATAGATTTAAAAGAATAATTAAACCACCAATTAAAGATACAGGATTTTTATGTTTTTTTAATTTATTATCTGGTTTATCAAAAAAAATAAAATTTTTTGAAATATTTTCAAATTTAAAAAAAATTAAAAGATTAAATATGATTATAGATAATGATATTAATAAGAATTCCATTTTTTTTTATTTAACAGAAATTTAATTATAAATAAAAGGATAAATTATTTTTGTTTTACAGTTGTCAAAGAATTTAAGTTTACGCGTTAACCATTAAAATAATCCTGATTGTGCTAATTTATTTTTTTTTCATTTTTGAATTTAAAATATAAATAAAAGCCAATTGGATAAAAATAAAACATTGATAACCAATTATTAAAAAAATTGCCACTAGGTATTAATGGCCATATATTTACGAAAATAGCAGAAATAGCAACAGCTTTTGAAATTTCAAACTTATTATATTCTTCACTAGAATTTAATTTTTTTCTACAAATAAATATTTCTTTAACAATAAAAAAGAATGCAAAAATTAATAGTGAAAATCCAACAATACCGTTTGAAACTAAAATTTGCACATATGTGTTATGAGGATGTGTTGAACATCCATCATTATTTTCAAGAATATAAATTTTATTTCTACATAAATACCTAAAACCTTTTACACCAGTTCCAAATATCATGTGATCTTTAAAAATTCTATAAGAGAGCACATAATGACCATGGTGATCATGAGAAAAAATATATACTTTACTCAATAATTTTTTTTTATGTTTTTCATAACGCTCCTCCCCTATTCCAAGAACCTGATTGTATGATTTTTGAAACATTCTTGTAGCTGGATTAGGCTCTTCAGAATTTCTTAAATTTGGTAAAATTAATGAAAAAGATACGAAAGCTATCATTATGTAAATAATAAATTTTCTTAAGTGTTTTGAAATAAAAAATAATGAAAAAAAGAATAAAATTAACAAACCAAAAGAAGTTCTTTCACCAGACAAATAGACAACAAAACAAGATAATGAAATTAAAATTACAATTAGAAAATTGTTTTTTTTTAAAATCAAGATTTCGCTCATAACTAAATAAATTAAGAAAATAGGTAATGTTCTTAAAACAAACCCGCCTAAAATTAATTCATCGCCAAAAAAACTTGAAATTCTATGATTTTTAATTTCATAGCCTAATAAATTCTTTCCAAAATAATATTGAATTAATGAATCGGTGATTATTAATAAAAAAAATAAAAAATAAAAAAAAATAATTTTTTTATCAAAACATAAAAATTTATCTAAGATAAACCAAATTGAAAATGAAAATAACAGTATCCTAAAATAAAGTATACCTCCTATTGAATTATCAAAATTATAAAAATTTAAAATTGTTGAAAATAATATTGATAAATAAAAAATTCCAAAAAAAATAAAATATCTATTCTTGTAAAATTGAAATTTATTTTCTTTTATAATAAAAAAAATTGAGTAAAAAATTATAGAGATTAAAAATAGTTCTGCAACAAGTGGTCCCAAAAATAATAAAATGGGAAATAGGGCTATTCCGTATCCGAAAAATAATTTGGATAATCTAGTTTCTGAATTCATTTTTAATTGATCTTAATAATTCTTTTTTAAAATTATTTTTAGTATAGATATTATTTTTAATAATTTTTTTTTGGATATTTTTATAATTTCTAAAAATATAATCAATTATTTTTAATAAATATTTATCATTTCTTTTACAAACAAAAATTCCATATCTATTATTTGATACGTGCTTAATTTCTTCAAAAATAATCACTGGTTTTAATCTAGCTAATGACTCTGAGATAACTTTTGGAAATCCTTCCGTATAAGAAGGTAAAATAAATATTTTGGTGGAATCATATAGATTAATCATCTTTCTTGTATTTATGATTGGGTTAACAAATTTTATATTTTTATTATAATATTTTTTATTAATGAATTTTCTTCTAGTTCCAGCAATCGTTAAATGAAAATTTTTCAAATATTCCTTAAACATATTTACTAAATAAATTGAGCCTTTTTCTTTTTTAAATCTACCTACATATAAAAAATCTGTTTTGAAATTTTTTTTATCAACTTTTTTTTTTAACCAATTTGTAGTTAACTCTGACGGATGAAGAATTTTTTTAGGTTTTACATGCGTAAAATTTTTTGAACAAGATAGAATTTTTAGAAATTTTTTTATTATAAAAAACATAAAATAATAACTGTAATAACCTAATATTCCATATCTTATTTTATATTCTAGAAATCCATCACTTCTTAGATAAACAAAGCCTCTAATTTTTTTTCCTAAAAAAATTAATTTTATCAAAGTTAATAAATTGAATGGAGTTATAGAAATCATTAAAACGTTTATTATATCTTCATCAATATCTTTAGTATTAGTAAGTTTAAATTTTTCAGTAATTAAATAATCATATTTATTTTTACTTTTTCTACTTATTAAATGAATCTTATAATCACCATTTAGACATGATATAATATTATTCAAATCATTGTTTGAAGTGTAGTATCTTTTTGCGAACAATATTTTATCATTACTTATTAAATATAACTTTTTCATTTCTATTAAATTAGTAATATTTTATTGTTTTTTTTATGCCCTTTCTGAAACTTATTTTTGGCGACCAATTTAGAATTTTTTTTGCCTTACTTATGTTTGGATAAAGTTTAAGAGGTTCATCATTTCTAATTTTTAACTTACTAAATATTGGCTCACCTTTACCAACATATTTTACGATTTTTTGTATTACATCTTTTATCTTAATCGGTCTTCCATAACCGATGTTGATTACTTCGCCATTTGATTTTTTAGACTTTATAGTTTTATATATTGCGTCAATAACGTCTTTTATATGTGTAAAATCTCTAAATTGATTTCCTGGGGAACAATTAAATTTTTTTCCTTTTAGAGATTTACTTATTACATAAGGTATTATTCTATTATAATCTTGGTTTGGACCATAAACCAAATAAAGTCGTAAAATTGTGGATGGAAAACTTTTTTTATTAAAGAGAGATAATAAAAAAAGTGTGCTTTTTAATTTAGCATTACCATATACTGATAATGTATCTATTTTTTTTATAGATATTTCTTTTTGGGGAGATTTTCGTTTTCCATACTCTATACTTGAACCAATTTGAATAAATTTTCTTGGTTTATTATTTTGAAAATTTGAAACTAAATTTTTACAACCTTGAAAATGTATTCTAGTAATTGATTCATTTTTTGAATGATCAACGTATCCAGATAAATTAACAATGTAGTCGTAATAATTATTTAATTTATCTTTTAATTTTTTTTTATTTCTAATGTCGCAAAATATGTATTTCACTCCTGGTACTTTTCTATTTTTTTTTGGTTTTGATTTAGATAATGAATGTACAACCCATCCTTTCTTAATAAGAAATGAGCTTAAATGATAACCAATGAATCCTGTTCCACCAGGAATTAAAATTTTTATTTTATTTTGCAAAATACTTTTATGAATTATATTGTTTATAAATAAATAAAATTATTTTAAAAATTGAAATAATTTTTATCAAATTCTTTTATTTTTTTAACTATATAATCAATTTGATTTTTTTTCAAATCAATGAACAAAGGTAAACTGACTAAATTTTTCCAAGTCTTATTTGATATGGGAGTTTTGGCTTTATATTTTTTATATAATGGGTGGTAATTAAGAGGCATTAAATGAACTGTTGATGAAATACCGTTTAGTTTAAGATAATTAATAAACTTATCTCTTTTTTTAGTTTTTAAAATTAATAACCAATAACAAGAATTTTTTAATCTGTAATCGATAGCAAATGTAAAGTTTTTTAAATCCTTTAATTGAAAAATATATTCTCTAAGTATTTTAATTCTTATTCTATTGAAATTTTTTAATTTTTTAAGTTGGCTGATCGCTATTGATGCAATTAAATCATTCATATTGTACTTGAAACCTAAATTTTGGATTTGATAATACCAATGATTTTTATTTTTCCTTTTTTTATGTCTTTCCCAAGGATCTTTGCTCCATCCATGAAAAGAAATTGATTTTAAAAGTTCAAATTTCTTTTTATTATTAGTGCACAATGTCCCACCATCTCCAGTTGATATAATTTTTTTATCCTCAAAACTGTAACAACCAAAATCCCCCCAAGTTCCTAATTTTTTTCCTTTAAACTCACCTCCAAGTGTGTGAGCACAATCTTCTATGACTATTAATTTTTTTTTTCTAGCCCAATCAGTTATTTTATCCATTTCACAAGGATGACCTCCAAAATGTACGGCGAGTAAAGCAACACAATCTTTGGTATATTTTTTTTTTAAATCATCAAAATTAATATTTAAGTTGTCTTTATTTATATCAACAAATATAGGCTCTAAATCGTTATACAAAACTGATGCTGCAGTAGCACTAAAAGTCATAACAGGAACCAAAACCTTTTTTTTTCTTTTAAAATTATTCACTGCTAAAGCTATATGTAAGGCAGCTGTGCAAGAATTTAATCCAATTGAAAACTTAGAACCAATAAATTTTGAAAAATCTTTTTCAAATTTTTTAACTTTTTTTCCATAGCCTAACCATGGTAATTTGAAAGCTTCTTTAATAGATTCTATTTCATCATTATTGAATGATGGCTTAAAAAGTCTGATTTGCATGTTATTTTTAGACATAATATCTTATTTGAATTTAAAAAAATTTTTTAAATTTTTCTTATTAGCTATCATTATATCCTTCATATTATCTATTGAATGAAAAAAACCATTTATTTTTACTAATCTTGAAGGATATTTTCTTATTAGTAATGGATAAAGTTTTTTTTCAAAATTTATTGAATTTCTATAAATTTTAGAATGTTTAATCAAAATATTTTTATTTACAATTAAAAGTCCAGCATAATTAAATGCAATAATATTTTTTTTATTCTTAACATTTACTGACTCAAAAACTATATTTCTATTAAAATCTACAACTTTATTATTTTTAATGCAAACCGTTCCAAATTGATAAACACTCTCGGCATTAAGGAAAGTAGCGCCAGAATTTTTTTTTACATGATTTTTAAAAATTTTGTCTAATTCAAAATCAAAAATTGCATCACCATTAAGTATAAGTAAATTTTCAGATAATATTTTTTTTTCTACAATCTTTATTCTTTTCCCGATATTTGAATTAACACCTGTATCAACTAAATCTATTTTTAAATTAAAAAAGTTTTTCTTTTTTAAATAATTTTTGATTAAATTCCCTTTATAGCCTAGTGGTAAAATGAGATGATTAAAATTATTTTTTTTTAAAATTTTAATAATATACCATAATATCGGTTTTCCCTGAACTTTGACCAAAGATTTAGGAAATTTTTTTGAAATAGAACCTAATCTTAAACCTCTACCGCCACATAATATTATTGCAGTTCTAACGTTTTTATCATTTATTTCCATATTTTTTTTTTAGCTAATTGTAATTTTAGTTGAACATTATAAATTTTACCGTGAATTTTAATTTGGTGTTTTAAAAACTTAAAATCTTGAGCTAAACAATTCAAAACAAAGATTTTATTTTTATAATTTTTTATGTCATCTAAATTCAAAAAATTTTGTTCTACTAATTCTTTCCTTTTATTAATTTTTTTAATTTTTTTTTTAAAACTTTTTAAATTAATTCTATTATTTCGTATTTTCATCCAATTATTTAAAAACAAATATTTAATTTCTTTTAAACATTTTTCAAATACTTCACCAGCTGTGATAGGAAATTTCAAATCAAACTTTTTACGGATATAATATTTTCCTCCATCTATAGTATCATTCATTTCATGAATACAAATACCAATTGGAGTATTATTAATTATTGAAAAATAATAAGGATCTCTTCCTCTATTATATGGTAAAAAAGACGGATGCAGATTTAAGTTTTTTTTAAACTTTTTTATAAAATCTTTTTTTAAAATTTTATATCCCCATATATTCAATAACCAATCAAATTCGTTTTTTTTTATTCTTTTGAAAAATCTTTCAATGTTTTTAGTTATATAATTTATTTTTTTTTTTTTTAAAAAATTTAAAATATCTTTATTCTTATCTAACAAACAGACAGTTAAATGATCCAAATTTTTATGATATAAAAATTTTATGCAACTTAAAGCAATTTTATTATTTGACCTATCTCCAGCACATATTATTAAAATTTTCATTTTAAGAGCTTTTACAAATTTTTTTTAATCTTCTAAAGAAATAGTAAAAAATTGACATAATTGCATTAGGATAAAATATATTTGTTAAGATATGTTTATATACATTTACATATTCCCAACCAGATTTTTTATTTCTGTATAAATAAATTGCGAAAAAAAAATTAAAAAAATTTCTTAAGGAATGATTTTTGCAATATAAATATCTTCTTAACCCTAACCCGTTTCTTCTATAATACTCAAGTATTTCGGGGAATCTCACGATTTCTAAAAAATAATACATGATCTTCCAGTCACGACTTGAGGACGTATTAACACTCAAAGGTTTAGATTGAAAATAAGCATTTGAATTTTTAAAAGCTTTTACAAAAACAATTTGATTAAAACAAGAATTTTCAAAATTAGATAACCATCTATTATCTTTAAGTTTTCTTTTATTTAAAATATTAAGATTTTCATCCCATTTTTTTTTTTTAAATAATGAAAAGAAAATAGCCATTAAAAAATCATAGGTTACTTTTGGGTCAATTAGCTCAAAAAACTTTACTTCTTTATCCCTTTTTAATTTGGAAAACGGCTCCATATTTTTGGGTAATTTATTTGTATTAAACAATAAATTTCCTTTAATAACATCTTTTCTCAATAAATATGAATTTATAAAAAAATAGTCTATATGTTTTTTTTTTAATAATTTACTAATAATTATGAACGCATCTGGTGTTACCAGGTCATCATCACCTAAGGTCCAAACATACTCAGAATTTGACATCGAAACACATTTTAAATAATTTTTTGCTACACCTTTATTTGACAAAAATTTTTGATAATTAATTTTCACCTTATTTCTAAATTTCTTTCTGAAATACTGAATTGTTTTCAAATTTTGATGACTTTCACTATTATCAGAAATACAAATTTCAAGTTTGATTTTTTCATGTTTTGAGTAAGCAATATAAATCGAATTTAAGCAATTTTTTAATTCATTAAATCTGTTATATGTTGGTATACAAATTCCAATACTCATTAAATGTTAATATTTGTAAGATTGTTCAATAAAATTTTTTTTTAAATATTTTTTATAATTTTTTTTACCAATTATATGGAATCTTGGAAGCAAAAAAATTAATTTACCACCTTTTTTAATAAAATTTATTTCTTCTTTGATTACTTCTTTTCTAAATGACCAAATAAATATTACTAAATAATCTGGCTGATCATCGCGCATTTTTTCTTTGGATATTATCTTTATATTTGATCCTGGTGTAAAAAGTCCCTTTTTTAAAATATTTGCATCACAAATATAATTAAGATTATGATTTTTAATATTACAATAATTTAAAACAATATTTCCTTTAGTTGATGCTCCGTATCCATAAATATTTTTTTTTTTGTTCTTTTTAAGAAACTTATTAAATTTTTTTTTTAGATTGGATATTCTTTTATTAAAATTTTTATAAGACTTAATTTTAATTTTCTTTTCATCATTCAATAAATTTTTTATGAACGATTTTGAGATAATTTTTCTCCTAGATGTTTTTTTCGTACAAATAATTTGAATACTTCCACCATTGATTTCATTTAATGAAATTTCAATTATCTTAAGATTATTTTTTTCAACAATATTTTTGAAAACCATTAATGTGAGATATGTTACATGCTCATGACAAATTTGATCAAATGTTAGATTTTTGAGTAATAACGGAAAGTAAGAAAACTCTAGAACCCATATACCATTCGGATTTAATAACTTATATACATCCTTACAAAATTTATTTGGATCATTAATATCATAAAACATGGCTATAGATGTAATTAAATCAAATTTTTTTTTAATCTGACTACTAGATTTTTTTTTTATGTTTTCGAATGAAAAAAAATCATTAATTCTTGTTATATATGGTTTATAAAATTTTTTAAATTTATTAGCTGTCGGATCTATTCCATAAAGATGATTAGTTTTTTTAAAAAAATTTAGAAATGTTCCATCATTACTTCCTATATCTAAAACTGAAGATTTATTATTGATATATTTTTTATGAATTAACTTTTTATAAATTTTTTTTAAATGATTAGTCATTAACTTACTAATTGAAGATTGATAGCCGTAAGTTTGTCCAAACATTTTTTTCTCAGGAGCATTTTTGCCGAGTTGAATAAGATTACAATGGTTGCACAGAAATAAATCTAATGAATATTTTTTTAAACTATAAGATTTTTTTTTTAAAAAAATTCCACTTAATGGCTGTTTGCCAATACTAATTACTTTTTTAATATTTTTAAAGTTACAATTTCTACATTTCATTTAAAATTATTATTCATGATTTTTGCTTTCTAAAATATTAAATCTATCAATACAAATATCAAAATAGGAATATAGAAAGTAATTCAATTTACTTTATTTTTAAATATTTGTTAATTTGATTTTTTGTAAATTCAAATAGATCTTTTTTCAATTTAAAAGCATTATACCAATCAACTGTCATTTGTACTGAGTTTTCAATTGATAATCTTGGTTTCCATAGTAATTTTTTATAGGTCTTTTTACTATTTATATTTAAGTCTTTTGATTCAAAAATATCAATTTTCTTGTTGTGAAATTTTTTGCTTTTTTTATCAATTAATATTTTTGATTTAGATCCAATCTTTTTTTTAAAAAGATTAACTAAATTCTTAACTTTCATATTCTGTTGTAAACTAGGACCAAAATTCCATGGCTCAGAAAAATTTTTACCATTTTTAGAGTACAATCTCTCAGCAAGCAGCAAATATCCTATCAATGGTTCTATCACATGCTGCCAAGGCCTTGTCGCTTCTGGACTCCTAAGAGTTAATGTCTTATTTATTGTTAAAGTTTCTAGAATATCTTTAACAATCCTTTCTTTTGTCCAATCTCCTCCACCAAAACAATTTCCAGCTCTTACAGTTGCAACATTACAATTAGAGTTTTCAATAAATGATTTCCTATAACTATGAACCAATAATTCACAACAAGCTTTACTACCACTATATATATCATCTCCACCTAATTGTGAATTCTCATCAAAAAACTTTTTGATCTTATAATTTTGATAAACTTTATCTGTAGTTATTAAAACAGCAGATTTGATTGTCTTGTTTTGTTTAATGACTTCTAGAATATTTGCTGTTCCAATAATGTTTGAAACAATAGTATCATGAGAGTTTTTAAAACTTTGTATAACACTTGATTGTGCAGCTAAGTGAAAAATGATCTCAGGTTTACATTTATTTACAGCTTTTTCTAGTTTTTTTAAATTACTTATGTCTTGTCTAAAGTCATTATATAAAACTTTTTTTAATTTTACTGTGTTAAAAAAATTATATTTACCTACAGGATCTAGAGACAAACCATTTGTTTTGCAACCTAAAATATCTAGCAATACGCACAGCCATCCACCTTTAAAACCAGTGTGTCCTGTGACTAACACTTTTTTTCCATGCCAGAATTTTTGACTAGGTAGTCTCAATATTTTTTCTATAAATGTTAAAATCGAGATATATATTATTCATAAATATTTGTCTAAGATAATTTATATTATATTCTAATTTATAACTATTTTGACTGATTCATTTCAAAACGTTCTTTGATTTGTTTTTTCTTAAGTTGATTAACTTGTTTATTTTTTAATAAATAAATTTTATCACAATTTTTTAAAGTATTTAATCTATGTGAAACTATTATTGAGGTTTTTTTTAATTTTTTAATAGTGTTGAGAATATTATTTTCTGTTTCTATATCAAGTCCACTAGTGGCTTCATCTAATATAATTATATCTGGATCATTAATTAAAGCTCTAGCTATACCTATTCTTTGTTTTTCACCTCCAGAAATATTATGTCCATCTTGTCGTAAAATTTGTGATAAACCTCCTTCTGAATTTTTAATAAATTTTTCTAGCTCAACCTTTTTAAGAAGATTTATTAAAGCTTCATCATTAAAAACTTTTTTATCTGCACCAAATAAAACATTTTCTCTTAAAGACTGATTCAAAATAATTATGTTTTGTGGGACGTAGCCTAGTGAATTTTGCCAATTATTTAAATTTTTAGAATTAAAGATATCAACTCCATCCACTTTTAATTTTGAGTGTTTGCTATGCTGAAACCCACATAAAATATCTATAATTGTACTTTTTCCGCTACCACTATCTCCAATTATTCCAATTTGAGAATTTTTTTTTATTTCTATATTTATTTTTTCAAGAAGAAAATTTTTGCTTTTATTAAATGAAAAATTTTTGATGTTCAGAATAATTTTTTTTTTGAAATTTAATTTAATTATCTTTGTTTTTTTTATCTCAACTTTTTGCTCATTTTCTATTATAAGTTTATTGATGCTAGGATAATTATGTTTAATTTTTTGAGTATGACCTAAAAATCTATTCATTATCGGGACAAGTCTAAAGGCAACAAGCGTATAAATAGATAGTAGTTGAATTATATTTTCATTTGAGTACTGATTTTGAATTAAATAAAAAAATAAGCCCAAAATGCTTATAAACAATATATATTCAAAAATATTTCTTGGTAATTCACCTAAAAAATTAACTTTGAATAATATTTTACTTATTGATCGAATTTGTTTCTTAAATTTATCAAAAAAATAATTTTCTCTTGATAAAATTTTGATTGATTTGATGGAGGAAAAACTCTCAGAAACAAATTGTATTTTTTTTTTTCTGTTTTCTAAACTTATAAAAGCCCAGTTAGATAATCTATTTTTAACTAAACTATAATACATTAATCCTAATAATGAAAAAAAAGCAAAAACAATTAATGTTATAATGAAATTAAAATACATTAAAAATATTAAAAAAGTAAAAATCAATATTGAGTCTAAAACTATCTTTAAACTACTTGAGATAAATTGGAGGCTATTTGAAATTTCTTCTGTAAAATTCCTTATATATTCAGCACTATTTTTTCTTAAGAGGTTTTTTACATCTCTGTTTAAAAAATTATGATACAATTTATTAGAAATTTTTTCTCTCAATCTAGCAATAAAATCTGACTCTAGTAAAGCCACTAGTACCAAAATCAGAAATTTAATTGTAAATAAAATAAATATAAAAAATATTAGTTGATTAAAATTTATTTCGTTTTTCAGAAAATTATTAGAATAATTATTTAAAATTTCAAAAAAATTTGAGTCTAGTCCTAAAAATGAATTTAAGATTAATATTACCAAACCTAACCCTGCAAGTTCTAAAAAAGATGCGATAATCATAAAAAAAACCAAAATTAAAATTCTCAATTTTAAATTATGATCAATTAGATTTATTAATCTATTCATTGAATTTTGTATTATCTTATTTTTTCAAATTATTAGTTTATTTTAAAAATTTTTTTTTTAATTTTTTCTCTAAAATTTCTTTATCTCTTAAAGTATCCATGCATTGCCAAAATCCTTTATGTTTAAATGCTACTAACTGATTTTGTTTTGTTAATTTTTCAAATGGTTCTCTTTCTAAGAAAGTTTGATCATTTTTTAAGTATTTAAAAAATTTTGGCTCAATTACAAAAAAACCTCCATTAATCCAACCCTCATCTAAGCTATTTTTTTCTTTGAAATAATTAACATAATTACCTTTTATTTTAATTGCACCAAATCTTGCTGGTGGTCTTACAGCTGTGAGTGTAAAAATTCTTTTATTTCTTTTATGGAATTTAATTAATTTCGTTAAGCTTACGTTTGATAAACCATCTCCATAAGTCATCAAAAAAGTGTTTTTTAAAAATGGCTCAAGTCTTTTGAGTCTTCCACCTGTCATAGTTTTTTTTCCAGTATCTATAAGATTTATTTTAATTTTTTTAGAAAATTTTTTTTTATGAAAATATTTTTTTAGTTGATATCCTTTATAACCTAAAGCTATATAGAATTCATTAAAACCATAAGATATAAAATGATCAATTATTCGATGTATTATAGGTTTACCCAATATTTTAACCATAGGTTTTGGAATAGTTTTGGTATATTCTGACAATCTAGAGCCATATCCACCAGCGAGTATCACTACTTTCATAATTTAAAACTATACATACAATCTTTCTTCAAATTGTGGCAATTAAATCTTAACTTTATTTATATAAATTATTTAAGAAAATTAATCTTTTTTATTAGTTCATTTTTCAATTGATTAATTGATTTGCCAAAATCATTAGAAATTTTAATATGTGGTCTCTTTGGAAACTGAGCTTTAATATTTTTTCCAACAATATTAATTAATTTTTTTCTATAAAAGTGTTTTTTTTTATTATTAATTAATTTCTTAATATCAGCTTCAATGTACACTTCTATGTAATTACTAATATTTTTTCTATTCCAAGATCTTACTTGATTATACAAACTTACTGTTGAAAAAATAACGTTTATATTCTGGTCTGTGATCAATTTACAAAATTTTGAATAACTCAGAGCATATTTAAATCTAGATGTCTTATCAAATTTTTGATAATCAAATATTTTTCTTAAATCATCACCACTTAGTATAATTGTTGGACCATATTTTTTCTTAACAAAATTTAATATTTTTTTTGCTAAAGAAGTTTTGCCTGATCCTGATAAACCTGTGATCCAAAATAAGATTCCTTTATTTTTGTAAACTTCTTTAAATTTCATTGGGTAAAGTCTTTCTTTTTAAACTTTCTTGAAACTTATTTATCATGCAAATTCTTAAAAAATAGAAAATTGGTATTGATAATAAATGTTTCCATCGAAAACCACCATAAAATAGGTTTTTTATAGTATTTCGCCATACATCTATTTCACATTTCATTGGAAATAAATTAAATAAAATATTTTTTTTAACATAGTAAAATCTGTAATTATATTTCTTAATTATTTTTTTGGTCAAATTTTGAAAAAAAATTAAATCCCTTTCATAAAAATGATCGTCATAAATCTTAATTGTAAATTTTTTATTTATCCCAGTCACATATTTTTTGCTTATCTTATCACCCCACCATTTTAAATCGTTTTTTGAAGATCTTTTTAAAGTTAATTCATATTTAATTTTAAATTTTTTACAAAATTTTTTCATTACCAAAGTGTTTTCCCTATGTAAACGTTCCAATTTAATTATATGTAATCTTCCAAGTTTGTTTAAATCATAAATACAATTAACAACAGTATCTAATTGATAAAATAAATCTTTTGAAAAAAAATTTTTTCCACCTTCAAAACTAAGCCATGATTTAATTGGTGAGCTCAACGAAGATAATGGATGCCTAATTGTGTGTAAAATGTCAACTTTTTTGATATTAAATAATTTTATAAATTCTTTAGTCCAACTAAGTAAATGAGTGTGAACAAACAATATTTTTACAGATCTAATATTTTTTTTTCTAGTGATAAAATAAGCTAAGTGAAAATTTATTAGACACTGATAATTATCGATTTTTTTTTCTCTTTTAATAGATAAATCATAAAATATTCTTATGAAAGCTTTGGGGTTGACTTTAAAATATCCTTTTCTTTTCTCTCCTAATTTATTCCATCTTTCTAATTTATTCTTTTTTGAGTCAAAGAATTCTGGGTAAAATTTTACAAACAATTTAGCTTTCTTTTTTAAATCTTTTGTCTTTAAAATGTACTTTAAATTTTTATCGATCCTTAAATAACCAGGAAACTGAAGAATCTGAGAATGACCATCTAATAAACTATGAAAAAAATCTGAGCCAGCTCTTCCACCCGCGGTCAAAAGTATTAATTTCATCTAATTCATTTACCAATTATAACTAAAATGGTTATCATCTGGCTTTTTTCTAACCATTTCTTTTTCGTTATGTGGTAATGTCAAACAATTTGCAATTATAGACTCATTTTTTCCTAAGCCCTTAAAACCATTCCACACATTTGGAGGAATAGTTACAAGAAAATAATCATTTGGTGATAGAAAAATTTCTTGATACTGATTTTTAGTTGAACTTTCTTCTCTTTCATCAAAAAGAACTAATTTAACACTTCCAAAAACACAAACATAATTGAGATATGATTCTCTATGCAGGTGCCAAGCTTTAATCTTGTTCTCAAAAATTGTAGAAAAATATATTTCACCAAAACTTTTAAAAATCGGACTATCATTTCTTAACATGTGCATTACTTTTCCTCTATCATCTGAAATAATTTTGAGTTTTGAAATTTTTAATCCTTCAATCATTTTGAAATTAATAGTTTATTTACTTTATTATCATAGCTTTTTAAAAAAAATTCAGAATTAATTATTTTCCAAACTTCTTTTTTATCAAATTCTTTTAAATATTTTTTATGATTATATAGTTTAAATTTATCTAAAATCTTAAAATTATTATAGTTTCCTAAAAATGAGGCCATTTCATTAGGAAAACCTGAAAAACCTTGTTTTTTAAAAATAAGTTTTTTAGGGTAGTATTTTATAAAAAGTTTTTTTAGCAAAATTTTACTTTTAAATTTATTTTTTTTTAAATTACTAATCTTAAATTTTAATGGTAGGTTTAAAGCAAATTTCATCACTGACTTTCTCAAAAAAATTGATCTAGGCTCAATTGAGTAGCTCATTGACATTAAATCACAGCCTCTCATTCCAACAGAAGATAACTGAAGTGTACTATCCATTAACATCATTGCTTGTTTATTCTGCTCTTTTTTATTCTCTAAAAAATCGTAAGCTTTCAGACATTCTTTCCATTCTTCGTGAATTTTTTTTTCAAAATATCTATTTACGTAATTTTTCCCAAATATTTTTGTTTTTAAGATTTTTGAATAATCAGAAACATTTTGATTGGTTTTTTTTATACTTTGTAGATAAGTGTCATATCCACCAAATAATTCATCGGCTCCGTCACCACCAAAAACTGCTTTGCAATTAATTTTTTTTAATTTTTCAGCAAGTATCAGTTTTCCAACAAAATCATGAGAACTAATAGGAGAATTACAAATATCAATCGATTCTTCGAGGTATTTTTTATATTTTTCTTTGTTTATATTTAAATTTATCACAGAGTTATTTAAATATTTTTCAAATAGATTAGTCTTATTTGAAATTCTATCTTTACCTATATGATTTAGAGCTATAAATTTATCACAATTTGTAAGCTCTCTTAAAAGAATTGATATTAAACTTGAGTCAATTCCTCCACTTAAAATTGAGCAGAAATTTCTATTAGGTGGTATCATTTGTGTTAAATTTTCTCTTAACAAACAATCTAATTCATCAACTAGATCTTGTTCTTTTTTAGTCTCATTTAAATTATATTTTTTTTGATCAATTAATGATTTTACAGAAAAAGTTTTTTTCTTGGAGAGTCTCTTTTTAATTATTGAATACTCCCAAAATTCTCCTGGTTGAATATTTTTAATCTCTTTAAAAATTGACTTTTCAAATTGAATAAAGTGTCTTGATAAAAAATAAGATTTGAAGATTTCTTTATCTATAGATAATTTATTTGTAAATTTAAGGATAGGGTTAATTTCAGACGAAAATATTATAAATTCAGAACTTTCGAATTTATAAAGAGATTTTTCACCTTGAGGGTCTCTGGATATATAAATTTTTTTTTTTGACTTATCAACTACCACGTAGGAATACATTCCATCTAAAATCTCATTAATTTCATTTGGCTTATATTTATCAAATAAATTCACTAAAATTTTAGTATCGGGCTTATCTTGATTAAAATCATTGTCGTCGTTCAATTCTTTATGATTGTAGATTTCTCCGTTAAATAAAATAAAAAAAACTTTTTTTTCAGAATAATGATTATCAATATTTTTTTTTTCTTTTCCTGTCATAGACAAAACTGTCTGACCAAAGAAAATGTTGTCTATTACTTGGTAAAGTGACCAATCAGGTCCCCTTTTATCTAAATCCTTTAGTGCATTTTTACATTTATCAACATCTAATTTTTTCTTTGATTTTGGGATTACAACAAAAATTCCACACATTAAAAATTATATTTTGAAAATTTATTTTTCTTGTTTAACGATTGGAGCTGAAAAAGTAAGTTTTTTTGACTTCAATTGTTTTGAATATTTATTTTTAAACCATGCAAATCTTCTTTTTGATTCATCGTATTCTCTTTTTGCTCTTTTCAGATTAAATTTTTTTGAATTTTTTTCTACATCTTTTGGAATATTACCAACTGTATTCAGTTGAGATAAAACAACTGTTCTGCTTTGTGAAGAAATATTATGTCCCGAACCATGGACACAACCCATATGAAAAAAAAGTACATCACCAGGCTTTGCATTTATTCTAATAACTCCATATTTTTTTTTTAGCTTATCTAAAGTTTTTGGTGGTACCATAAATTTTGCAAGACCATTAACATTTATAAATGGTTCATGTTTAATAAATCCTAATTTGTGAGTTTTGGGAAAAATATTTAATGGTGCATTAATATCATTATGAGGTTCAAGAAATACCATAGCACTTAGCATATCTTCCCTCGGATAACCTCTGTCTCTCCAATAAACTAGGTCTTGATGAAAATACTCAACTGCGCCACACCAAGGAGCTTTTAAATTTACTTTGCTTGAATAAATATAAACTTTGTCCCTTACTAACTTAGAAGCAAAATCTAGAATTTTTTTATTATTAACTAATTCCGAAACAGGTGATTTACCTTGATGAACTATAAAATAAACTGCCAAATCAACGCCAGGCTCTAATTCTGTCCAACTCTTGGCTAGTTTTTTTTTATTTTTTGAATTTAGCCATTTTAAAGCTTTTGTACATTTTGATTTGTCTATAAAATTTTTAATTAAAACAAAACCATTTCTTTCGTACTCATTTTGGAATCTTTGTAGTGAAGCATTATTTTTCATATTTTCTTTAAACTATAAATTTTAAATCCTTAAAAGAATTAATTGTATTAAATTTTTTGGAATTTTCAATTTTTCCATAACCATATTTTGCAAAAACAAAATGAATTTTTGATTTTTTCGCCAATAAATAATCAACATTCGTATCTCCAACATATAATACTCTATTTTTTTTAACATTAGCTCTTTTTAATGCTATTTTAATTTGATCAGGGAAGGGTTTGCCTCTGGTAGATTTACTTGGACAAACAATATTTTTAATTGGTAATTTAAACTTCCTCACTAATTTTAGTGTTCTATCCTTATTTTTTGACGTCACTATAGCTAATTTAATTTTTTTTTTTATCAAGAATTCCAAAATTTTTGATATATCTTTATATAATTTAATATTATTTAAATTATTTATTGAGTTTCTATTATATTCGGTTTGAATTTGTTTAAAGTTTTTTTCTATTGATAATTTTTTTAGAATATCAAAAAAAGGATAACCTAAAAATTTAAAATAATTATTAAAAGTTTTTTTTATCTTAAATTTTTTTCTTACAATATTCCAAGAGATTTGCATGTTTTTTTTTGAGTTTATTAAAACTCCATCTAAATCGAATATGACTAGATCATACTTATTCATTAATAAAGTTTTCTAAATTTATCGTAGGGCATAACATCAATGGCCTTTAGTAAGTCTGCATTTACATCCACAGCAAAATCAGAGCCATTAATAACAAATGTTCCAATACTTAAACCAATTTCAAGTGCTCTCATTAATTCTATACTTTCAATTTTTTCTAATTTACCCATCTTGGATTTAAAAAATTTTTCTAGTGCTTTTGGTTTAAAAGAAATAATAGATAAGTTTTTAAAATAAGTTACTTTACTTGAAGTGTAATTATATGGAACTTTTTCCCTACTAAAATAAATAATTTTGCCATTATCTGAAAATATTGTTTTAACTAAACTCTTATTATCCTCCTCATCTTTAATTGGCATACTTGGTAAAACAATATCAAATTTTTTATTTTTTTTATGAAACTCAATAGTGAGATCAATAGCTTTGGGACTTATAAGGGGTTGGTCCCCCTGGATATCTACAATCAAACTAGCTTTCCTCATTTTTTTTGCAACCTCGTAAATTCTTTCAGTTCCATTTCTATGTTTTTTAGAAGTTAAAATAGCCTCTCCATTATTTTTTTTTACAACATCGATTATTTTTTTATGATCAGTGCAAACAATAACTTTATCCAATTTTTTTGCTAATTTGGCTCTTTTAAATGAGTGTACAATTATTGGTAAACCATCAATATTTAAGAGTGGTTTCTCTTTTAATCTTTTTGAATTCAGTCTAGATGGTATCAAACCAATAATCATTTTTTTGAGTTTATAAAATTATTTATTATTTTTTTTTTTTTTAAATTTGATTTATCATAACACATCAACTCCTGTGAATACTTTAATGTATTAGATCTCCATTTAATAAAGTCATAATTTATTATTGTCAAAATTTTCCTCTCAAAATTTTCATAGTCTATCTTATCAGTCCAAAAAATGCCTTCTTTTGCGTATTTTGCTTTATTCCTCTCATGATGAATAAAATTTGAGTTATGACCAAAACTAAGACCTTTTAAACCTCTAGATATAAATTCATAACCTAAAGATGAATGATTAAAAATTGACAAATTTTCCTCTGTAAAAAATTTGTATGTATCTGATGAGTTTTTTGGTGAAATATATGTAAAATTACTGATATCAAAATGTTTTTTTAAATAAAGAAAATATCTTTTTTTCAATCTATCAATAAAAAAAAGTTTATAATTATATTTTTTGCAAAATTTTATTGCATTTTTAAATAATATTAAATCTCTTGAAAAGTTTATTATTGGTTTATTTGAAAAAAAAACTAAATTTTTAATCTGGTTTTTCTTTTTTTTGTTCACATAAAAATTGTTTTTTGTTGAACCGTATAAATAATAATTGGCTTTAATAACATTTTTCAACTTTTTTTTTTCATTATCTCCCAAAACAAAAAAAATGTCACAACTTAGTACTGAATTTTTATTATGATTTAAATATTTTTTTGCTTCAAAATGAAATAGATTATCCCTCATTCCATTTTGATCTGAAATATAGATAGCATCATGATAACAATCTTTTTTTAATTTATAGAAAGCTAAACTATTATCAATTGACGTATAAATCACCTTTGGATTAACAATTTCAAAATATAATTTTTTATAATTTAATGCAAAATTTTTAAAGCCATTTTTTAAGATATTAAGAATAACCACATATATGTTTAGGCCTTGTGATCTAGAATAAAAAAAAGTAAAGTTTTTTTTTTTAAATAAAATTGCAGCTTGATCAGTACTTTTTTTATCGTAAACCAAAATTTTTTTTTGGGGGGGCTTTAAGAAAGACAATTTAAAAAAAACTATTCTTTTTATTATATCTCTCAATACATATATCGAAACAAGGTAATATTTTATCATAAATTCAAATTAAATTTCTTTTGTTTATAAAATTTTTCATAAAATAAATTGTTATCAAATTTTTTTTTCTTTTTATTCAATATCAAATTAATACAGGACACCATTTCTTTTACGTTTTGAACAATGAAAAATCTTTTTTTAATAATTGAGAGTACATCTTTTTTAGGCTGGTTAAATTTATCTAAGAAAAGAATTATTTCAGAGTTTGAATTGGACAATTCATAAAGTGGTGTACTTAAAGAGTCCATAACAATAATTTTAGGCTTTAAAGTTTCGTATGAAGATATTAAATCAAGTGAGTTAATTTTTAATGATTTGTATTTGAATAATTCAAAATAAATTGGATTTGCTTCTAATTGACTATAATTTAAATTAATATTTTTAAAAGATGACAAAGGTAGAATTTTTACAAACTTTTTTAAATTTTTAATTCTATTTAATTTGTTGCAAATTT
>CACDIC010000011.1 GCA_902552805.1 uncultured Pelagibacteraceae bacterium | reverse complement strand
TTACACCAGACTTTGTATACATATCATCTAACCATTTTTACGCCTTTGGATTGATTACCATTTTAGGATATTTTACTTTTTTAAATTCAAAAAAAGTAAAACATCTAATATATTATCTTATAATTATTTCAATATTATTAGAAATGACTCATATGATAATTCCCGAAAGGAGTTTTCAATGGTCAGATCTATTTGGAAATCTATTAGGTGTGATAGTTGTAATTTTTGTTAAGAGTCTTATAAATAAATATGGTACTATTAAAAAATAAATTTGTTATATTATTTATTTTTTTCTTAACAGGATGTTCATCAATTCCATCAAATACTGCAGATGGTTGCTCAATATTTAACGAACGTTATCTCTGGTATAAGTACGCAAAAAAAACAGAGCAAAAATGGGGTACTCCTATTTATATTCAATTAGCTATAATAAAAATGGAGTCAGATTTTGACTGGTTAGCTAAACCAGCGAGACAAAAGATATTCAAAGTAATTCCTTATAAGCGCCCATCAAGCTCGTTTGGATATTCTCAGGCAATAAAAGGGACTTGGGAACAATATAAAAGAGAAACAGGAAATAAGTTAGCAACAAGAGCTAGATTTAAAGATAGTGTTGATTTCATAGGTTGGTATACAAATAAATCGGAAACTATTTTAAAAATTTCTAAACAAGACGCTTTCAAACAATATTTGGCTTATCATGAGGGGTGGGGAAATTTTAAGCATTACAAAAAAAATAAAAAAGTTATCGGATTAGCAAAAAAAGTAGAAAAACAATCTAATATTTATAAAAACCAATTATTAAGTTGCGGCAATTCTTTAAATAAAAATAAATATATTATTTTTTAGAAAGTTCTTTTTTTAACTCCAGGTCTATTATATCAATCCTTTTAGTGTTTTTTGCTAAAGCTAAATACATTGATGGAGTAACGTATAATGTGAAAAAAGTTGAAATTATCATACCACCCAAGATGGTTGCTCCCACAGCTAATCTTGATCCTTCACCTGCACCTGGACCAATATTTCCTATAACCAAAGGTATCATTGCGATCATCGTACTTAACGAAGTCATAATGATAGGTCTAAATCTTACTGCACAGGCTTCTTTCACAGCTAATTCAATACTTTTTCCTGTAGTCCTTATTCGATTGGCATAATCAACAATTAAAATACTATTTTTAGTCGATATACCGATAAGTATTATCAAAGCGATCTGAGAAAAAATATTAACTGAACTATTTAGAAATAAAATAAATACTAACCCACCAAAAATTGCCAAAGGAACTGTTAAAACTATAATGAATGGATGAATAAAGGAGTTAAATGTTGCTGCCATCACCAAGTAAGCTGTGAGCAATGCGAGAATAAAAATTATAAATAATTCATTACTAGTTTCTTTAATCTCCTCTGATTTACCTTTCCAGGTAATTTGATTTTTTGGGGCTAAATCTGTCATGATATTCTCAAAGAATTTTATCGCATCGGTTAAGGTGTATCCTTCATTAATATTTGCAGATATCGTGACTGCTCGTTGTCTATTGTATCTTGCAAGTTGTTTCGCTGAACCCTCCTCTTTAAAACTAACTAAATTTGATAAAGAAATTAGTTTTCCATTTGTTTCAGAACGAACAAAAATTTTTGAAACTCCCTCTTTATTCCTTCTATCAGATAAATATTGCTGCACTACAATTGGGTATTCTTTACCTAATTTATTGAAAGTTGTAATTTTTTTTCCCCCATAAAGAGTTTCAAGTGTTTCTCCTATTGCTTTTGTTGATACACCTAAATCTTTAGCTTTATTTTTATTAATAACTAATTTCACTTCAGGTTTGTTTCGATTGTAATCAGACTCAATTCTTGAGAGACTTTTATTTGATCTTAATTTTCTAATTACTCTTTTTTGAATTTCTTCAAGTTCCTCATAGGTACTTCCATAAATAACCATTTGTACTGGCTTATTATAATTAGATACTCTGATTGATTGTGGAGATATTGGAAACGCAAGAGCTTGAGGTAATGTAACAATTTTTCCAATAGCCTCTCTCAAAACAACTTGCTGTCCTTTTTTCCTATTTTTCCAGTCATCTAAAAGTGCAATTATGATAAAACTATTATATGAGTTTGCAGAACTACCAAAACCAGGTACTCTCATAATAAATCTTGAGTATGGACTATCTTCAGCTTGTAAAAGTGGAATTAATCTAGCTTCGACTTTTTGTGCTTGTTCTTGTGTGTACTCAAAAGAGCTTCCTTCATCTGTTGCGCCAATGATTAAATAAGCACCACGATCTTCCATTGGCAATAACTCTTTTTTAGAGAAACTAAACAATAATACAGAGCAAATAATTATAAATACAATAAAAGAACCCACTGATTTTGTTTTGTGAGTAATTACATCTAAAGTCTCTCTATAGAATTTTGAAAATCCTAAAAATATTTTTTCAAATTTTTGAATAAAAATCCTCTTTGAAGTCCTTTTATTTAAAAATTTACTAGCGAGCATTGGCGACAAAGTAAGAGCAACAAATGACGAGACAACTATTGAAAATGATAATGCAATTGCTGTTTCTCTAAATAATGTTCCTGAAATTCCCTCTATGAATATCAGTGGTAAAAATACAGCTACTAAAATTAATGTTGTCGCTATGATTGCAAATGAAATTTGTTTGGACCCTTTATAAGCAGCAACTAGTGGAGTTTCTCCATTTTCTATCCTTCGATATATCGCATCAGTCATAATCACTGAGTCATCAGTTATTATTCCAATCGCTAAAATAAAACTTAAAAGAACAAATATATTTATGGATAATCCAAAAATATAAAGACCTAAGAAAGATGCTATTAAGCTTACTGGAAGAGCGATCGCTGGAACGACTACAGCTTTAAGATTCCCAAGAAATAAATAAATTATTAGTACTACTAATACAAAAGCAATCAAAAGGGTTTTATATACCTCTTCAATAGCAGCCTCCACGTAGTTTGCTCTATTAAATGAAACTCTTAAATCTAATTCACTTGGTAAAGATTTTTTAACTTCTACTATCTTTTTTTTGATTTCATTCGAAAGTTCGACTGTTGAAGCTCCACTTCTCGCATAAATACCAATACCCACTGTCCTTAAATTAACCTGATCTTTTGTTTGAGCTTTAAAAAGTGTTTTTTCTGAAACAGGTCCAAATTCAATATCAGCAACATCAGATAACAAAATGACTTTATTATTTGTTTTTTTGATTGGTAATTGTTTTATCGAATTTATATCATTGTATGATTTATCTAAATTTAATGTTAGGTCAATGTTATCTGCCTCAAGAGTACCGGCTGGAAGACTTATATTTTCTCCACGCATTGCAAGTTCGACTTCCTTGATAGTTAAATCATTTGCAGCAAGTTTAATTGGATCTATCCAAACTCTAATACTTAATTCTCTTAGACCACCAACAAGAATTCTTCCGACATTTTTAATACTAGAAAACTGATCCACTAAATATCTTTCTGCATAGTCTCCTAATTCAAGATCACTCCAAGTTGCAGATGATAACGACAACCACATAGTTGTAGTAAAACCAGCTGCCCTTTTTAATATTTGAGGAGGATCAGACTCAGATGGTAAATTATCTACAACTCTCGCAACTCTTTCTCTTATATCGTTAGCAGCATTATCTAAATCAATACTAGTATCAAACTCTACATTAATTGTGCTTCTTCCATTCTCAGATTTTGAGTCTATATTTTTTATACCTTCAGCACCACCAATAACATCTTCAACGACTTGAGTAACTTCTTGATCCACAATTGATGCTGATGCAGATTTGTAATCTACTTGGACTTGGACTACAGGTGGCTGTATTCCATTGGGTAATTCTCTAACTGGTAATTTCCAAAAGACAAATAAACCAAAAATAATTAAGATTAAAGACATTACCCAAGAAACAGCTGGTCTTTTTATGCTTAATTCAGTAATAAACATTTATTTTGTAATAGGTTTTATTTTTCCTCTAGGTCTTACTTTTTTTAATCCTTCCGCGACGATTATTTCCCCTTCATTTAATCCAGAAATTACCTCAATGTTTTTATTACTTCTTAGACCTGTTTTAACCTCAGTTTTATTTGCAACATTTTCGCCATTTATTTTGTAAACATAGGATTTGTCGCCTTCAATCATCACACTTGTATCAGGTACACTTAATGAGTTTCTAAGATTAAATTTAACGCTTACTTCTAAAAGAGATCCTGAGATCAGTTCGAGATCATTATTTTGCACTTTAATTCTGGATAATATACTTCTTGTATCGGCGTTAATCCTGCTTGATACAAAATCAACTTCACCTGAAAAAGTTTTATCTTTAAAACTAGATAATTTTACGTCAACTGGAAGACCTTTTTTAATAGATGCCGAATAATTCTCTGGAATTTTAATGTCTGAGTAAATAGTTGAATTATCATCTAATGTTATGATGAATATATTATTAGATACAAGAATATCTTCCGTAAGACCAGTATAACCAAGTACTCCACTGAATGGAGCTATAATATTTCCACTTTTCAACTTGATTAATACATCTCCTTTTTTAACAAAGTCTTTCAATTTTAAATCTTCAAAAAGATCATCTTTTTTTATTTTGAAAGTTTCAGATTTTTTTGAGATTGCAGTACCAAAGGTCTCTATTGTTTCAGCAAATTCCTTTTTTACCACTTCGGTGACAATTATTCCTGGAGGGGGTCTTTTACTGAATTTTTTTTTAAAATGATTTCCAATCATTGTTCTACCAATAATTACCGCTGCAATAATTAGAAAAAATATTAAAATAATTGATATAGTTTTAGTCGATCTTTTCATTCTTTTTAAATTAACCCGTATTCAGCCCAAGAGCCATCATAAATACAGGGTCGATATTTATCATTTATTAAAGAATAAGCTAGTGCCAAAACACACGCGGTTACCCCAGATCCACATGAAAAGACAATATTTTTATCATTTAAGTTTTTTAAGGAAGATTGAAAAATTTTTTCGAGTTCTTGTTTATTTCTAAAAGTTCTATCCTGATTAAGACAAGAGCCAAATGGCATGCAAACAGAATTTTTAATATTACCACTTTTTAATCCCTTTCTAGGCTCAGGAACCTTTCCTTCAAATCTATCTTTATTTCTCGCATCAACAACTATAAATTTTTGGGTTTTTATATTTCGATTAATTGAATCTTTGTTTTTAACTAATTCCTGATTTTCAAAACTTTTGTAGTCTGACTCGATAACTTTAGATAAATTATTTGTTACTTTTCTTTTTTCTTCCAGCCATTTTTTTAAACCTCCATTTAAAACATGAACTAGTTTAGGATCATGACCATAATAAATAAAATTAAACCAACAGCGACATGAGCTTACAACATCAGAATTATCATAAATAATAATCATATCCTCATTTTTAATTCCCATCTTTGAGACTATTTTTTCCCATTCATTTTTATTCACTAACATATGTGGAAGATTTGTATTTTTGTCAGAATTACCATCTAGGTCAAAAAAAATGGACTCAGGTATATGTTGAGTTTTATACTCTTTAAAACCATTTCTTTTCGTTTGTGGCATGTGCCAAGAGCAATCAATTATTTTTACTTTGTCTTTGTTATTTTCGAGCCAATCAGTTTCTACTAATGACATTATCTCTTTTCTAAATATTTTTGATGATATTCCTCAGCAATACAATAGTTTTTTAGTAGGGAAATTTTTGTTACAACTTTCCCTGATAACTTTTTATTGACCTGGTCTAAAACATCTTCTGCAATTTTTTTTTGATTGTCATTCAAATAAAAGATTTCACTTCTATATTGTGTACCAAAATCTGGTCCTTGAGAATTTAGTGTAGTTGGGTCATGAATTTCAAAAAAAATTTTTAAAATTTCTTCATAAGTAATTACCTTCTCATTAAAATCAATTTTAACAACTTCAGCATGATTTGTACTTCCTGTGCAAACTTCTTTATAGGTGGTTTGTGAACTATTACCACCACAATAGCCAACTTCAGTTTTGATAACGCCATTAATTTTGCTGAATTTGATTTCAGGTCCCCAAAAACATCCAAGTGCTAAAACTGCTATTTCCATTGATTATGATTTAAATTAATTTACAAATTATTCGTATGCTTAGTAAAAATCAATTGGGATTTTTGTACATGTTTATGTCTGTTTGTGCATTCTCACTAATGGATATAATTGTCAAGTGGTCAGTCGATTATCCGATTGGACAGGTTTTATTTTTTAGAGGGTTTTTTGGGATACTATTTTATTTTTTCATTATACCAAGAGATAGACTTCACAATTTTTATCAAACCAAAAGACCAGGCTTGCATGCTCTAAGGTGCTTGTCGGGTTTAATTGCTTTAGTAGCAATTTTTATTGCTTTAAGAAAATTACCCCTAGCAACTGTGGTAAGTATTTCTTTTGCTGCTCCAATTTTTACAACTATATTTTCAATTTTTCTATTGAGTGAAAAAGTTGGAATTTATAGATGGTTAGCTGTGATAGTTGGTTTTATAGGAATATTAGTTATCACTGAACCAGGGATAAGTGAACTTAACATTTATTATATTTTTCCCATAATATTTTGTCTTGGTCTATCTTATGTAGCAATATCAATTAGACAGTTATCAACCACGGAACCAGTTTGGTTAATTTCATTCTATTTTTCCTTATCAATAACATTATTGAGTTTTTTAACTATTCCACAAGGATGGGTTATGCCCAATTTACAGGATTTTATTTTATTATCTTTTGTTGGCATTTTCGGAGGTGTTGCAAATTTATGGTTGGGACAGTCATATAAGTATTCTGAGGTTTCTTTGGTAACACCTTTAAAATATTTAGCTCTTTTGTTTGCAATAATTTTTGGATATTTCATTTGGGGTGAGGTTCCAACAATCAAAACTCTTCTTGGAGCCTTTTTGGTAATTATCTCAACATTAATTATTTTTAGAAGAGAAATTTACAACAAAAAGATAATCACTTCTAAAACAATCAATGACTAAATTTCCAAAATATTGGAATAAAGCTAAAAGATATTTATCCAAAAGGGATAAAATAATGTCAAGATTGATTGAAAATTATCAAAGCCCCAATGAAACGATTCTTACTTCAAGAAAGGATATTTTTTTTTCATTGTGTAAAAGTATTATTGGTCAGCAAATAAGTGTTGCTGCAGCAAATTCAGTTTTTTTTAAATTTAGGAAAAAATGTAAAAATAAAATCAATCCTAAAACTGTATCTAAATTGACAACAATACAACTTAGAAATTGCGGATTAAGTAGGCAAAAAGTCTTGGGAATAAAAAGTTTAGCCAAACAAATTCTTAATAAATCCTTTAATCCTAAATTAATAAAGAATATGAGTGATGAGGAAGCTATAGTTTATTTATCTAATTTAAGACAAATAGGTAGATGGTCGGCTGAAATGATTTTACTTTTTACTTATAATAGATCTGACATTTGGCCTATACAAGATATTGGGCTTTTGAGAGCGATTTCTAAAAATTATAATAAAAAATATTTTCCACCAGAAAAATTTGTGTCTTTGCTTCAAAAAAGATTTTCACCTTATTGCTCAGTAGCTACATGGTATTTGTGGAGAAGTATAGATCCTGAGCCTATTCAGTACTAAATCCCTCAACGATTTGCATGTGTCTTAAAGTGGTCTTTTTGGCTAAATTCCAACCAGCCTGATATTCTTTAGATTGATGACATTTTAAAGCTTGCTCGTAATTTGGAAATTCCCAAACCACAGTTCTTAAAAAATCATCACCATCGAAAGTTGTATGTTTGCCACCTCTAACTAAAGGTAAACCACCATAACTTTTAATAATTGGAGTTACTGCCTCTGCATACTTTTTTAAATTTTCTTGGTCATCCACTTTAGTATACAAACTTATCCAATAAGCTTTCATGATTTCTCCTTTTTAATTATTTTTAATTATGATAATAAATTTCATGGCAGAGAAATTAATTATCAGTTTTGATGAATATACTCAAATAGTTGAAAAGTTAGCAATACAAATTCATGAAAAATATAAACCAACTGTACTAGTTGGCATTATGAGAGGGGCAGCCCCTATTATTGATATTTTATCAAGAATTTTGAAATTACCAATCGCGTATATTGTTATTCAAAGTTATTCAGGTAAAGGTTTAGAGGATCAACAGGGCCAATTGATGTTTGCAAGAGAAATAAGTTCTTTGGCAGATAACAAAGATTTTAATAAGGTTCTTCTAATAGATGATCTCTCTGATACCGGTTTAACGCTTAATAAAAGCATTGAGTGGTTGAAAAATTACGGCCCAACTAAAGATTATATAAAAGAAGTAAAAACTGCCTGTTTATGGAAAAAGAAATCGTCAACTTTTGAACCTGATTTTTGTCCTATCAGATTAAATTCAGACCCTTGGATTGTTCAACCTACAGAACATTATGAAGAATTGTCTATTGAGGAGATTGTAAAAAAAAATAAACAGGGCTAGTATAAACTAGCCCTGTTCAATTAATATTTAAGCAACTGCAAAACTTACAACACTCAAAATTGCTATTACCCAAATAGCTGGTGAAGTAGTTGCAAATTTACCAGTGAATATCTTGATCAAAGCATATGATACGAAAGCTAGAGCAATACCATTGCTGATACTATAAGTTAAAGGCATAGCGATCATCGCAAGAATTGCTGGAGCAGACTCTGAAACATCATTCCACTCTATGTCAGTAATATTTCTTATAAATAGAACTGAAACAAAAAGTAAAGCAGCACCATCAATTTGTTTTGGTAAACTAGTTGCTAAGGGTGCAAAAAATATACATGCTAAAAATAATATACCAATTACCAAAGAGGTCATGCCAGTCTTTCCACCAGCTTTTACCCCAGCCCCAGACTCAACGTAACTAGTTACGGTTGTGGTTCCCATTACAGCTCCTGCAACAGTACTCACGCTGTCTGATAACATTGCTTTATTGATGTCTTTAACTTTTCCATCTTTGCCAACTTTTCCAGCTACATTGGCAACTGAAGTTAAAGTTCCTGCAGTATCAAAAAAGTCAACAAACAATAGAGTAAATATGACTGTAGACATTCCAGCTGTCATAGCTGCAGATAAATCAAATTCAAAAAGATAAGTCATTGAAGGCGGAGCACTTGCGATACCATTAAACTTTGCAAGACCCGTAGCCCAAGCAATTATACTAAATACTAAAATACCAATAATGATATTACCTTTAACGTTCATCTTATCTAAAACAATTATTGCAATAAAAGTTGCGCATCCTAATAAAACAAGTGGATCACTTAAATTTCCAAGCTGTACTAATGTTACAGGATTATCAACAACTACTTCCATAATTTGAAGACCGATAATTGCTAAGAACAAACCAATTCCGGCACCAATTCCTAACTTTAAACTCTTAGGAATAGAGTTGATAAGCCATGCTCTTATTGGTGTTAATGATATAATTAAAAATAATACACCAGCAACTAATACAGCACCCAAAGCTTGTTGCGGTGTATATCCCATACCTGCACAAACTCCAAAAGCTACAAAAGCATTAATCCCCATTCCTGGCGCAAGACCAATCGGCCAAGTTTTTCCATGAAATGCCATTATGAAACAAGCCAAAGCAGTTGCTAGAATAGTTGCAGTGTAAACTGCGCCGAAATCAAAGAAACCTTTTTCGGGTCCAGCAAATTCACCTGATAAAATAAACGGATTTAAAAACATTATATAAGCCATGGTTAAAAAAGTAGTCGTTCCGGCTATTACTTCTGTTTTAAAATCTGTTTTGTGTTTTTTGTACTCAAAATATTTGTCTAACATTATTCCTCCTATCCTGACTAAATAGATGATTCTTTTGACAAATACTTAGCAAAATCTAATTTTATCAACATAATTCAACTAAGAAGTTTATATTTTGGTCATATTTAGAAGCTAGAATATGAAAATGAGAAATTTTAAATTAATCGTGTTGTTACTTAGTTTCTCCTTAATGGTCACTGCATGCCAGACCGTACAAGAAAAAACTGACAAAATTGTTGAGCAAGAAAATAAAAGATTGAGTAAATATATAGGTCAATTATCCAGTGAACTTAAAATTGATCTAGGAAATCCTGATGAAGATTTTAAGAACGAAAAAGGAAATCAAGTTCTTGTATATAAAACAAAAAAATATGGTATTTCTTGTGAAAGAAAATTTGAGGTAGACACTAACTCAGTAGTAATTGGATTTTCATCAAAAGGATGTTTTTAGTTTACTTGCGGAGCTAGTTGCCCCGCAAGCAAGGCTTTAACTTATCTAATTTCGATTAGTTTTTTCTTCTTATGCTCTGGTACAATTCTTTCGCAAGATATTGTTAAAAGACCATCTTTGAGCTCGGCACCGTTTACTTTAACGTCATCAGCAATTGTAAATGATCTAGCAAATTGTCTTTGAGATATTCCCTTATGAATGATCTCTCCATCAGCATTTTTATCCTCAGATTTATCAACTCGTTTTGTTCTTACAGTTAATAAATTATCTTCGAACTCAACCTCAACATCTTTTTTGTTGAAACCTGCTAAAGCAACTTCAATAGCGTAGTTATCTTTACCAGTCTTTCTGATGTTGTATGGTGGGTAATTGGATTGCATTGTCATCGCACCATTTCCCAACATATTCTCAAATTGATCAAACATATCGTCGAACCCAATCGAGAATGGTCTTAATGAGTTGAATATAGATAGATCCTTACTTGTCATATATCCTCCTTTGTTAAGCAAGTTTATTTATAAGCCCCATTAGGCGACCTACATAAACTATATAGGAACGATTTAAGTTTTTTCAAGATTGAGAAATTAAATTTTTTTTGAAATTTTTAGTGCAAAAGCATAGTCTAAAGCTATCTCTTCTATAGCGCCATCTCTACCTGATTTTCCACCATGACCTGCATCCATTTCTGTTTTTAAAAGTAATAAATTATTATCTGTTTTTAAGTCTCTTAGCTTGGCAGTAAATTTAGCAGGCTCATCAAACAATACTCTATTGTCACTTAAACTAGTGGTAATTAACATATGAGGGTAGTCCATTTTTTTTATATTATTATAAGGAGCATAAGAAAATATATAATCAAAGTGATCTTTATTATCTTTGGCATTACCAAACTCATCAAATTCACCAACTGTTAATGGTAGAGAGTGATCAAGGTTAGTAGTTAAAGAGTCAACAAATGGAACTGCCATTATAATCCCTAAAAATAATTTTGGAGATTGGTTTACCACTGCTCCCATTAATAATCCACCTGCAGATCCACCCATACCAATGATCTTACCAGCTGAAGAGTATTTCTTTTCAATTAAATATTTAGCTGCATAAATGTAATCCTCAAAAGTATTTTTTTTGTTTGTTAATTTTCCCTCTTTCCACCATTTCATACCTTTTTCCATTCCACCTCTAATATGGGCTGTAGCCCAGATGATATCTCTGTTGATCAAACTCAAACGTGTAGATGAAAAACTAGGGCTCATTGAATTTCCGTATGAACCATAACCGTACAATAAGACATTTGCAGTTCCATCAATCTTAGTTTTCTTATGTCTTGTTATTGTTAAAGGAACCATTCTTCCATCATGAGATTTATATTCAATTCTCTCTACAATATAATCTTCTGAATTATGGCCTGATGGAATTTCTTGTTCTTTTACTAATTTTTTAGATTTATCTGAAAGATTATATGAATAAACTCTTAAAGGAGTTTTCGGCGATGAATATCCAAGGTAAATTTCGTCTGTGTTTCGATCTTTTTGTTTGAGAGAAATATTTGGTACGTATACTTTTTCATCTGAAAAAATTAATTCTTCCTCAAAATTTGTTGATATATTTCTTATGAATAACTTATCTAATGCATCAGAAGTTTCTGATCGAATTATCCAATTTTTTAAAAACACACAACCACCAATTAAAACCTCATTTTTTGAAGGCACAAAAGGTTTCCAATTTTGGTTTTCTAAGCTTGAAGAGATATCAATCTTAAAATCTTCAGCATCATTATTTGTATGATTGTAAAAATTGTTAGCCCAAGAATTTATAGAGTATAAAATTCCTCTTTGTCTTTTAATGATTAATTTTGGTTTTGGAGTTATTTCATCAACACCAAAGTAGTATTGCTCTGATGTGTTGTGATCAGAAGTTGTTATTAGATAATATTTTTCATCAGAGGTTAAGCTTATTCCAACTGTAAAAGCTTCACTTTTTTCCTCAAAAACCAAATAATCCTCACTTAAATGGTCTCCAATTTTATGTCTATATATTTTTCGGGCACGATGATTTTCATCTAATTTTGAGTAAAAAATATATTTATCGTCTAGACTAAAAGTAAGACTGCCAGATGTATCCATTATTTCTTTTGTGACCAACTTATTTGTTGAGATATCTCTTATGAAGATTTTGTAATACTCTGATCCTTTGGTATCCAGAGAATATGCAAGTAACTTATCGTTATGGCTTACTTCTAAATCTCCCACTCCAAAATATTCAACGCCTAATTTTTCTTTTTCTTTATCTCCGTTCCAAATTTCCTCAACATTATCTGTATTAATTTTTTTACGGAGTTTGATAGAATAATTTCCTTCGGTTGTGGTTTTTGTCCAATAATCATAAGTGTGATCTCTAAAAGGAAGAGACTCATCATCTAATTTTATTCTTCCCTTTATTTCATCAAAGAGTTTTTTCTGTAAGTTTTTAGTATCTTTAAGATGATAGTTAGTATGATTGTTTTCTTCAATTAAGTATTTTTTTACTTCTGGATTTAATTTATTTTTGTCTTTTAAGACTTCAAGAATATCTTTTTGATGTATCCAGCTGTAATTATCTTCCCAACTCGTGTTGTGACAAGATTTTATTTCCAGTTTTTTTCTAAGTTGTGGTACCTTCATAAAAAAGAAGAACTATATGAATATCATAATTTATACATTAGTCATTTTGACTATTTTATACTTTCTATTGAAATTTATAACTAAGATTTCCTCAAAAAAAATATCAAAAGGTCTAAGGATTTTATTAATACTTGGATTTATTGTATTAGCAATTTTATTTGCCATCGGTGGGCGTTTTTTATTAACGTTGCCTTTTACATTAGCTAGTCTTGCATTATTAAAATTAAAAGGTCTATCTATTTTTCAATTAATATCGCTTTATAGATTAATTCAAACATTGAGAAGATCAGGAAGATTTTCTTTTAATCAATCGAACCTAAATAACTCATCTTCAATTTCAGTAACTGAAGCATATAAAATATTAAATTTAGATGTGAATAAAAAAATTACAAAAGAAGATGTAAATAAAGCTTATGTTAAAATACAAAAAAAAATCCATCCGGATATTTCACCAGAGACAGCTAGGTTGTCCTCAATAGTAAATGAAGCAAAAGATATAGTTTTGAACGATATTTCTTAATTTAGAATCTCTAAAGCTTTATCAAATATTTTTTGTGGATTTATTCTATCTTTTCCAGAGGTATGATGCTTGACAGTTTCCTCACCATCTGGAATTACGGGGAACATTTTAGTATTATAATTTCCGTAAATAATTGGAGTATCAACCATCAAAGTTATCGTTTTAGTCCCTAATGCCGCAGATAAGTGACTAAAACTTGAGTCATTACAAATAGACAGATTGCAGTTTTTTATGATCGGCAAAATTTCTTTAATCGATAAATTATCTAAAGGTAAACATGCGTCTTTAAATTTAGACTGAAGTATTTCATTAAGAATAATTTGCTCATCACTATTTTTACCGGTGGCAAGATAAAACTTACATTTTTTAATTTTTGAAATTTTTTCCATAAAATTAATAAATATTCTTGAGGGAACTCTTTTCGTTGGGCCTGAGCCACCAATTCCTAAGAGTATATTAATTTTATTTCTATCAATGTTAAATTTTTCAACTGATTTTGAAATAGTTTCATCATCAATATGTATTTCAGGATCTTCAATTTCTTTAATATTTAATTTATCTTTTAAAAATTTTTTTGGAGTATTGATAATGTGCTGGTCAGTTTTACTAAATAATGGATACTGATAAATTTCAGTTATTCCTGATAATTTTGCTATTATATTAAATCTAAGAGAAGAATTAAAAATAAAAATTTTATCAAAACTTTGTTTTTTTAATTCTTTCATTAAATTTAAAGTTCCAAAAAAACCACCATGTTTATTACTTAATTTTTTATCTCTTTCTAAGATAAGAATTTTATTAATGTAATTAGTTTGATGTAAGAACTCTGTCGCTTTCGAATTTTCTCTTACCAGGAGACTTACTGGTGAATTGTATTTTTTTGATATTGCCTTAATAAAGGGTAAAAAGATTACTGTATCGCCAATACCCATTCTATTTTGGACAGCTAGTATTTTCATATTCGATTTATAAACTTTACTAATATTTATATTTTATATAAATTTTTATTATGACAAAAATAAGTGGGATATATGCAGCTTCGATGTCAGTTCTGAACTCTGATTTGAGCTTAAATATTGAAAAAACTATATCACATGCAGAAAATTTAATTGACCAAGGTTGTCATGGCACTGCAATATTTGGAAGCACTGGCCAAGCGCAATTAATTCCTATCGTTGAAAAGATTAAATTACTAAATCACCTTTCAGAAAGTAAATACAAAGAAAAACATTTAATTGGAACAGGATTAAATTCTTTAAATGAAACAATTAATTTAATGAAAATTTCGGTTTCTCTAAACTTTAAAAAATTTTTAATCATGCCACCAGCTTATTATAAATATCAAGACAAGGATGTAATAAACTTTTACACAAAAATCATTGATGCAGTACCAGAGTCTAAAATTATACTTTATAATTTTGAAAAATTGTGTGGATATAAATTTAGTATTGAATGTGTGGAAAAATTGGTTCACAAATTTCCTGATCAAATTGTAGGTGTGAAGGATAGTTCTTACAATTTATTTGAAAAGCTAAAGTTGGAAAATTTTTCAGTTATGCCAGGTTCAGAGTCAAAATTACTTAAAGGATTAGAAAGCG
This sequence comes from uncultured Pelagibacteraceae bacterium, assembly GCA_902552805.1. Lineage (GTDB taxonomy): Bacteria > Pseudomonadota > Alphaproteobacteria > Pelagibacterales > Pelagibacteraceae > Pelagibacter. Next base: position 29,823 of record CACDIC010000011.1, on the reverse strand, counting down.
GTTGTTCAGGAATTATTACTGCAACTTGCAATGCTACATCTCAATTAGCTCGAAAAGTTTACGATGATTTTAAAGAAAAGAAAGATCATTCTTTAAACCAAAAATTAGTTAATGTCAGAAATACTTTTGAAAAATATAATTTAATTTCAGCTCTTCATACTTTGTTTTCAAAAGAGAACAAAATTTATGGAAATCTATTACCACCTTTAAGTTTACTTAGCGAAGTTGATGAGAGAAATCTTTTGCAGAGTTTAAAAGATTTAAATTTTGAAACAAAATCACAATTGGCAGCTTGAGATGTATTTAGCGAGATTTCTTAATAAAGTATTTAAAAAAGGAGGGTTTATCCTGACCGACGCTGACTCCAAGGATTATATTATTGGTCAGCCAACTGACGATCCTATTAAATTAAAAATTCTAAATAAGAAACTTCATTATAAATTACTATTCCATCCAGATCTTTACTTTGGGGAGGCATATACAAATGGAGATATTGTTATCGAAAATGGATCTCTTACAGATTTTTTAGATCTAGCATTGATGAACATTGGAAGAAACGAGTTAAACATTTTTAGTTATCTTTTAAATAAACTAAGAGGGTCTTACCGATATCTTACCAATTTTAACTTTATCAAAAAATCTAAAATGAATGTTTCACATCATTATGATATCAAAGATGATCTCTATGATTTGTTTTTAGATCCTAAAAGACAATATTCATGTGCTTATTTTAAAAATGAAAATGATAGTCTTGAAACTGCACAGAATAATAAGATTCAACATATAATTAAAAAATTAAATATTAAACCTGACCAAAAAGTTTTAGACATAGGATGTGGCTGGGGGTCATTAGCAATTGATATTGCTAAAAATGCTAAATGTGAAGTTACAGGAATAACCCTATCAGAAAATCAACTAAACTATTGTAATCAAAAAGCAAAAGAAATGAATTTACAGAACCAAGTAAAATTTAAACTGATGGATTATAGAGAGCTGAATGAGAAATTTGATAGAATAGTGAGTGTTGGCATGTTCGAACACGTTGGAAGGAAATTTTATAAAAAGTTTTTTAAACAAATTGAAAAATTGTTGAAAGATGATGGTGTTTCGTTAATTCACACTATTGGGTCTGTTAACCCACCAAGAGATCCTCATCCTTGGATTACAAAATATATTTTTCCTGGTGGTTATACCCCAAGCTTAAGTGAAGTAACGAATCCTATTGAAAAAGCTGGCTTAATTGTAACCGACATTGAAGTTTTAAGACTTCATTATGCTCATACTTTAAGACACTGGAAAGAAAACTGTTTAAAAAATAAAGATAAAATAATCCAAATGTTCGATGAAAAATTTTTTAGAATGTGGGAGTTTTATCTCGCTGGTTGTGAAATGGCATTTAAGTGGGGTGATCAAGTTGTTTATCAATTTCAACTCACTAAAAATTATAGATCAACCCCTGTGACTAGAGACTATATTTATCAATAAATTATTGATAGAATCATTTCTTCTCAGAAATGAAAAAAAAACAAAAAAAATCAAAAAAAAAAAGAAAAGTATTAAAAAAAGCCAAATCTTATAAGTTTCGAAGAAAAAGTAAAAAAACTAAAAGGGTTGTTAAAAGATTCAAAAAAAAAAGAATTATCAAAAAAAGGAAAAATAAGGTTAAAAAATTAAAAAAAACTAATTATTTAAAACAAATTAAAAAAACCCAAAACGAAAGTATAGTTTTAAAATTAGTTAAATTACAGCTATCCCTGAAACCTCAATTCAATTTTAAATTTAATTTTAGTTTAGAAAAACATATTCAAGGTTTTTTTGATAAAATTTCAGAAACAATTTCAAGTTATAAAGTTTTAAAGCGTGATGAAAGAAGAAGAATTAAGATAGAAAAAATTGAAAGAGAGAGGGCAGAAAAAATTGAGTTGGCTAAACAAAAAGAGGAAGAACAAGCTCTCAGGGTTAAACTAAAAGAACAAACACTTAAAGAAGAAGCTAGATTAGAAAAACAACGAGTAAAAGATATAAAATTATTCCTAAGAAAAGAGCAAGCACTTTTGAGAATTGAGCAAGCTGAAAAACAAAAACAGTTTTTAAAACAATTAAGACTAGATAAACAAATTGAAAAATTTAGAATTAGAGAAGTCAAGGAACTAGAAAAACTTGAGAAAATTTCTTTAAAAGAAAAAAGAGAAGACTATGCAGGTTTACAAGAAAGAATTGATAAACTTAAGGAAAAATATCGATTACTTCGAGATCAAAAAATTAAAGAAAGGGTTGAAGCATTAGGGGTTAAACTTCAAGGTGATGAAGATAGAGAAACCTTATTAGAAAAAGAAAAAGAATATACTTTAGCAAGACAAAAAATTGAATTTGCATTAGAAAGTTTTTACAGAAGTGCAAGTAGCCTAGTATTTCAGTTAAATAAAAGACATATCACCCGCGACATGTCTATTTTTCGTTGTATAGACAGAAGATTTGAAACTGGTGAAGTTTTTATTAAATGGGATGAGTCACAAGATGATGACTGGTTATTATTAATTTATATTAAAAATAATTCTCCAGATGAAGGAATTGTTATTGAAGATAAAACTAATCCTGAAAAAAATCTTTCTCATGAGTTTAGAAATGTAGATATTTTCCAAGCGTCAGATACAATGGTAGACTCTTTAACGCAACTCATTGCAAGGAAAAGAGCCAAAAATAACAATTAAACATTTATATTAAATTAGGTATTATCTGTAATGTTTTTAGGATCTGCCTTTCTAATAATTTTATATTTAATTTTCAGATACATTATTGCGTGGATCACATATTTTAATAATTTGGACCCAAGACTTGGTGATAGTACATGGCGGTTTACGTATGATTATCCAGTAGTTGGTGAGAGAGATATCTCTGATTTGGATGATAAGGACTTTGTTAGATTAAGAAGAAAAAAGAATAAAATTATTTTATTAATGTACTCAATAGTCTTAGTGATGTTTGTATCTTCTATGTCTTTATTAAGTAAATTTTTATTATTTTTTACAAGTTAGATTTTTTAAGTTGCTTTTTATTTTTTAAGTAAAGAAAAAAAGCTACTATTTCATATACAATTGAAAATATATTAAAGATGATTGGTAACTTAAAAAATTTATAAAGAAATTTATATTTTGGCATTTTTTTCCATAATAATAAAAAAGCTTCCGCACCTCCAATAACTTTTTCACCATCTTTGACATGCAGTCTTCTCAAAAGTTGTTTACTATCTTTAGAGGTTTCTTGTTCTGCTAATTCATTATCTGTAATATCAACCCAATCAATTTCCTCTATTTCTTCCTTCTTATAGAGATCAATTTCTGCCTTACAAATTTTACAAGAATTATTAAAATAAACTTTCATAATTAGATGTTTTCTTACTAATTTGTCCCATATATGTACATGCGTAAAATACTCTAGTTGAAAAATCTTTGAAACAATCTATTTAATGTCTTCTATGAGTAATTTCTTTGAAAAATCTGACCTATCAAGAAGTGAGGCTGAAAATATTATTTCGGATACTCTTCAAAAATGTGATGATGGTGAGTTGTACTTAGAAAATTCTAAATCTGAGTCAATTTTACTAGATGATAATAAGATAAAAAATTCTAGTTATAATTCAGATTTAGGATTTGGGTTTAGAGCTATCTCTGATGAAGTAGTTGCTTATTCTCACTCTAATGAAATTTCAAAAAACTCCTTAAAGCAATCTTCAGAAAATTTAAAATCGACACTTAAATCTGTCAAAGGTACCTATAATCATGAAATTCCTAAATCTAATAAGAAATATTATGAGCACATCAACCCTATTGAACAAAAATCTCTTAATGAAAAAATTAAAATACTTAATGAAGTAAATAATTATTTGCGTTCAAAAAATGACAACATTAAACAAGTTACTGCTAATTTTTTGGGAGAACAAAAATCGGTTGAAATAATTAGATCTGGTGGAGAAACTTTAACTGATGTTCGTCCCTTAATAAGATTCAATGTATCCGTTATGCTTGAGAAAAATGGAAGAAAAGAGACGGGTGTGTATGGTGTTGGGGGAAGACAATCTTATGACTCTTATTTAAAAGATGATAACTGGAAAAGCGTTTGTGATGAGGCTTTGAGAATAGCTTCGGTAAATTTAGAAAGTAAACCTGCACCAGCTGGTGAAATGAAAGTTGTGCTAGGACCTGGTTGGCCGGCAATATTAATTCATGAGGCTGTTGGTCATGGTTTAGAAGGGGATTTTAACAGAAAAAAAACCTCAGCTTTTCATAATTTAATGGGCCAAAAAGTTGCAAGTGAGGGAGTTACAATTGTTGATGATGGTACTATTGATAACAGAAGAGGCAGTCTTACGATTGATGATGAGGGAACCCCGACAGAAAAAACTGTTTTAATTGAGAATGGGATTTTAAAAAATTTTATGCAAGATCGTCTAAACGCTCGTTTAATGAAAACCAAATCTACTGGTAGTGGAAGAAGAGAAAACTATAGACATATTGTTCTTCCAAGAATGAGAAATACGATGATGCTGAGTGGTAATCAGACTCAAGATGAGATGATTAAAGCTGTCGATAAAGGTATTTTTGCTGTGAGTTTTGGTGGCGGACAGGTTGATATTACCTCTGGAAAATTTGTATTCAATTGTACTGAAGCTTATGAGATTGTTAATGGTAAAATTGGATCTCCAATTAAAGGCGCGACACTTATTGGAGATGGCCCTTCAATTTTAAAAGAAGTTTCTATGGTTGGGAATGACATGATGATGGATCCTGGTATTGGAACATGTGGAAAAGCTGGCCAGGGTGTTCCCGTAGGCGTTGCTCAACCATCTATACTAATTAATAAGATGACTGTTGGTGGCACAAAACTTTAAATGGTCAAAGATCAAGAATTTTTAGAAAAAAAAGCATCATATTGTTTAGGTTTAGCTAAGAAATTAGGCGCAACCGAGTCCAGTGTGATTGTTAATAACTCTGTATCTGAAACTGTTAATTTTAGAAATAAAAAACTAGACGAGTCTAATAGATCAGATGATCTTGGAATAAGCATTACCACTTACATTGGAAAAAAAAAGTCATCAATATCTTCTTCTAATTTACTTGATGATAATCTAAACATTTTGATTGAAAAATGTGTTGAAACAACAAAAAATACTCCTGAAGATGAATTTAATTCATTACCAGATAAAGATTTATTGGCCAAAGAAGTTAAGGATTTAGATCTTTATGACGATACCCATATAGAAAACGATCAAAAAATAGATTATTTGAAAAAATTAGAATCTGCTGCTTCCAATGATAAAAAGATTGTTAATACAGAATCTAGTTTTACTCAAAATAAATCAAATTTTATTTTAGCCAATAGTGAAGGTTTTTGTGCTGGCTACAAAACATCTTCGTTTACAGCTTCGAGCGTCACAGTTGCCAAAGATGAAAAAAGTATGGAGAGAGATTATGAATATTCTAGTAAATGTTTCCTGAAAGACTTGGATGACGCAGGAGAATTAGGTAAACAAGCTGCTGATCAAACAATTAGAAAATTAAGCCCCAAAAAAATAGGTAGTGAAAAAATTGCTATAATTTTTGACAAAAGAATTGCCAAGGGAATACTAAGTACTTTTGCAAGTGCGATTTCATCATCAGCGATATCAAGAGGAACCTCTTTTTTAAAAGATAAAGTTAACCAAAAAATTTTTTCTGATAAAATTAATGTCTTAGATAAACCGGATATACTCAAAGGTTTAGGCTCAAGAAATTTTGATAGCGAGGGGGTTAAAACTGATACTCTTAAATTAGTAGACCAAGGAATTTTAAAACATTATTTGATTGATACTTACAATGGAAAAAAATTAAACCTTAAATCAAATGGAAGATGTGGAGGGACAAGCAATCTTTATTTTGAAAATGGAAATATTAGTTTTAAAGATTTATTGAATTCAAAATCAAAAAGTCTCTATATTACAGAAACTATAGGACACGGAAGTAATATTGTAACTGGTGATTATTCTGTAGGTGCAACAGGTTTTTTAGTGGAAAACGGAGAGTTTAAGTATCCTATAAATGAAATTACTATTGCAGGTAATTTTAAAGACATGTTTAAGAATATTACTCTCGCAAATGATTTAGAATTTAAATATTCAACCAATTCACCAACCATGATGATTGAGGGAATGGTTGTTGCTGGTAAATGAGTGAATTTTGCGTAATCGGCTCAGGTATTTCTGGAGCTACAATTGCGAATCTTCTTAATAAAAAAAATTCAGTAATCCTATTTGATAAAGCGAGAGGTCCAGGAGGACGTGCATCTTTCAAAAGAATGAAAGGCAATATAGGCTTTGATCATGGCACTCAATACTTTTCGCCAAAAACCCCAGAATTTAAAAAATTTACCAAAGATTTAATTAAAAAAAGAATTTTAAAGGTTTGGGGTGGTAAACACATTTTTCTTAACTCCAAAAAAAAAGAAAATAAAAAACATCTGAAAATTATAGGTAAAAATGGAAACAATGATATTAGCAAGTACTTATTAAAAAAAATCAATTGTAACTATCAAAGTGAATTAAAAAAAATTCATTATAAAAACAAACTTTGGCATTTATCATTTGCTGATGGAAAACTGAGATCTTTTAAAAATATTATTTTAACCTGTCCTTTTCCACAATTAAAAAAACTCTCTAAAAGATTCATAAATAATTCTTTTTTAAAAAAATCAATTAAAATGGATGCAAATATAACTACTATGATTGCTATAAAAAAAAACAATAAATCAAATAGTAGCTATCTTTTTGAAGATCCAATTCTTGGTTGGGCTGGTAATGAAAATTCAAAAAAAAGATTTAAATCAAAATATGATTTATGGACTCTTCAAAGTACATTTAAGTGGGCAAATAAAAAAATTAATCAAAATAAAAATAATAAGAAAGAGAATTCAAAAGTTATGATTGATAAGTTCTTTCAACTTTCAAATATTAAAAAAACGAAAATAAACTTCTCTCTTAATCATGGTTGGAAATATTCTTCCAATTCAAAACCTTTCAAAATTAAAAGTTATTGGGATCCAAAGAAAAAAATAGGTGTCTGTGGTGATTGGTTTGTAGGACCAAGACTAGAGTCAGGATGGATAAGTGCACAGGACTTATTTAAGAAAATTTCAAGATAAATTATTCAAAGCTTTTTAATCTGTACTCCCAATTACCTATCCTGGAATAAGTCACTTTTAAAATTCTTAAATTTTCTTGATCGTACCAAATATTAAAGTCTAATCGTTTATCTTTAGGAATATTCATATCTTTAGATTTAAGTGTAAAATGATCAGCATCATAAATTTTTCCATAAAGATCAATTTTTTCTTTTCCTATAAAACTAACAACCTGTTCTTTAATACTTCCAGATATTGGGCTTATTTGAGATCCTGCTTGTAAAATTTTATGATTCCACCAATTTCCAATAACGTTATTAGTTGTTGCTTCGCCATTGAATGAGGAGCCCTTGATATCATATTTTTTACTTTTTTTATTCAATTCTAAATTTACAAATTTTTCTTTATCATTTTGAAGAGTTTTAGAATTAAAAGATATCAACTGATCTTTGATATATTTTTCTTCACCATATGACTCAACCTGAAAAATTGTAGCTCCTAATAGATCAACAGAAAATTTAAATTGATTTGTAATAATAGTTTCTTCACCATTTCTCTCAAAAAAATAATAATTGTATCCAATTAATTCACCATTTCTAAAAATCTCCATTTCAATTTTGTTATATTTATTGTAGTGACCCATATGTGCCATGGAAATAACTGGAAAAATTACAATAAATAAGATGGCTATAAATTTTTTCATTTGGCAATTACATTAGTGGACTTTAACTATAATAGAAATAACTTATTAAGATGTTTTTAAAAATAAAGAAAATACCAAAAGTTAATTGGAGTTCTGACGAGCCATATAATTTTAAACCAAAATTTTCCACTTTCTTTTTTTTATGCTTTGGTCTGACGTTGTTTGGTCTTGGTGAAGGGTTATTAATTGTTTCCTTTACAGGCGCTTCTCCGTGGAGTGTTTTAGCTCAAGGTATTTCCTTAAATGTTAACTTAAGTATTGGAACAATTACTCTTTTAATAAGTATTGCTGTTTTAATTTTGTGGATACCTTTGGGCCAAAAACCAGGAATGGGCACAATATTTAATGCCTTAATTATAGCCTTTATGATTGATCTTTGTATTAAGTTTGTACCAACCCCGTCTAATTATCTTAATCAATTAATCCTAGCAGTAATTTCTGTAATGATGGTTGGAATAGGTGGGGGCATTTATTTAGTTTCTAATCTTGGTGCAGGACCAAGAGATGGATTAATGATTGGTTTACAAAAAGTAACTAACTTACCAGTGGCAACTGTTAGAGCTTTTTTAGAGATTTCTGTTGTAAGTATTGGTTGGTATTTAGGTGGAACAGTAGGGGTTGGAACTCTTTTATTCGCTTTTGGTATTGGTCCGTGCGTTGCTCTAGGTTTATTTTTAGTTGATAAAATTTTTGATTAGGCAGCAGCGCCTGATTTTTCACTTCTTTTTCTTTCATGAGGATCAAGAATAGCTTTTCTTAATCTACAAGACTCAGGAGTAATTTCTAAAGCCTCATCAGTATTTAACATACTTAGTTGTTCAGCAATTGACATTTTTCTAACTGGAGTTAAGACAACATTTTCATCAGTACCTTGCGTTCTCATATTTGTTAATTTTTTACCCTTCATAACATTAATAATCATATCTCCTGGCTTAGGTGATAGACCTACAATCATTCCCGGATAAACAGGATCGTTATGAGTTACAAACATTTCTCCTCTTGCCTGTAAATTAAAGATTGCAAAAGCAACTGCCTTTCCTTGTTCCATAGAAATAAGAGCACCATTTCTTCTGCCCTCCATTTCCCCTTCAAATGGACCATATTCATGAAAAATTCTATTGATGACACCATTTCCTTTTGTCAGCGTTAAAAATCTACTTGTATATCCCATCAAACCTCTTGTTGGTGCATGAAATATAAGTCTCTTTTTATTTTTACCAGTGTCTTTTAATTCTATTAATTTACCTTTTCTTCTATTCATTGAATCAATTATTTTTGATGAATGTTCCTCATCAAGATCCATAGTAATTTCTTCTATTGGCTCAAGTTTATTTCCGTTTTCATCTTTTTTATAAAGAACTTTTGGAGGGCTCACAGTCATTTCAAAACCTTCTCTTCTCATTTGAGTAAGTAAAATTTCCAACATTAATTCACCACGACCACTAACCACAAAAGAGTCATTTCCCTCATTTTCAGTGAATGTAATTCCAACGTTATTTTGTGCCTCTTGAACTAATCGATCTCTAATCTGTGTACTTGTAAGTTTTTTACCTTCTGTGCCAGCTAAAGGAGATGTATTTACAGTAATTGTAATTGACATAGTTGGAGGATCTATAGGAGTGGCTTCTATTGGCTCGTTAACCTCAAGATCACAAATAGTATCTGCAACGTTAGCTTTTTCTAAACCGGCAACAACTACAATATCTCCAGCTTCACCAACCTCAATTGGAACTTTTTTAGTTCCTTCATATCTAAAAATTTTAGTTAATCTTCCTTCATCAACTTTCTCTCCTTTTAAATTGATTGCCTTAATTGCTTGATTAGCTTTTGCGGTTCCTTGTGAAATTCTACCGACTAAACTTCTTCCTAAGAAACTATCAGCATAAAGAAGTGTAGAGAGCATAGCAAAAGGTTTTGATTTGTCTAATTCTGCTGGCTTAACATGGTCTATGATTTTATCTAAAAGTGGATTAAGGTTCTCTCTTGGGCCATCAACTTCATGATCAGCCCATCCAGATCTTCCACTTGCATATAAAACTGGGAAATCGAGTTGGTCTTCATTAGCATCTAAGCTTACAAATAAGTCGAATGTTTCATCTAGAACTTCATTAGCTCTTTGATCTGATTTATCTAATTTATTTATAACCACAATTGGCTTTAAACCTTGTTTTAATGCTTTTGCTAAAACGAATTTAGTTTGAGGCATCACACCTTCAGCAGAGTCTATTAGTAATAATGCTCCATCAGCCATACTAAGTACTCTTTCAACTTCAGCAGCAAAATCTCTGTGGCCGGGGGTATCAATTATATTTATTCTAGAATCTTTCCAATTAATCGAGGCAGGTTTAGCTAATATTGTAATTCCTCTTTCTTTTTCTAATTCTCCAGAGTCCATCAGCCTTTCATCAACAACCTCATTTTCTCTAAATGAACCACTTTGCTTCATTAAATTATCAATTAGGGTTGTCTTACCATGATCAACATGGGCAATTATGGTGATGTTTCTTATAGTATTATTCATAAATCTGGGTTCTTATACATATTTAAACACTTTTGAAAACTTAAAAAAACTCATACTAGGCTTGAATAAATTAAGTATTTTTTTTTTAATTCGAATTTTTTCGCTTTTCGCGTTTAAGTTTTCTTTTTTCTTTAAAACTTAATTTAGGTTTTTTTTTGACACTAGAGTCTTTAAACGATTTTCCACTATATCTTTTTGACATTATCGCAAGTTTTTATAAACAATGATGTGTTATATTTATATATGCAGAATCAGCAACTAGAATTATTTAATAAAAATAAATCATTAAATTTAAAAGAAAAAAAAGAAATTTTTTTAAGGTCTATTATAAGTAAAAATAGCAAAAGCCAGAATAAATACAAAAGAGTTGCTTTATCAACAATTAGATACGCTGGAGGAAAATCTTTAGCTGTCGGACATGTTTTTGAATTATTACCAAACAATGTTAAAAAAGTAGTTTCCCCATTTTTCGGTGGTGGTTCTATTGAAATAGCAATGAGTAAAGTTTTAGGACTTAATGTAGTTGGTTATGATATTTTTGATATTCTTTGTAATTACTGGAATTTTCAAATTAAAAAACCTGAAATACTTTTTAAAAGATTAAATAAACTTAAACCTACTTTTTCAGAATTTGAGAGAATAAGGAAAATCTTAAACAAGGTCTGGAAAAAAGAAGTTAAATTAGATCCACTTACTTTAGCAGTTTATTACGTGTATAATTTTAATTTATCTTACGGTCCAGGGTTTATGGGATGGACATCAGAAATTTATTTAAGCAAAAAAAAATACCAGGCAATGTTAGAAAAAATCAGAAACTTCAAACCTGGAAAATTGTCTGTGAAACATGGAGATTTTGAAAAAGTTTTAAAAAAACATAAAAATGATTTTTTGTACTGCGATCCTCCTTATTATATTGGTTCAGACTCTAAAATGTTTAAAGGAGTTTACCCAATGAGAAATATTCCAGTTCATCATAAAGATTTCCCACATGAAAAATTAAGGGATATGTTAAAAAAACATCAGGGAGGTTTTATACTATCTTACAATGATTGCCCAACTATTAGAAAATATTACAAAGGATTTAAACAATATTTTCCAAGCTGGCAATATACGATGGGTCAAGGTGAAACTAGAATTGGAAAAAATAGGATTGAGAAAGGTGATGACCATATCAAAAAATCACATGAGATTATAATTTTCGCACCTCCTAAAATGAGAAATTAGTTCATCATTATTATTATGAAGAGAATGTTTTTTCTTTTTTCTAAATTCTCTGTAAGAATTAATTAATTCTAAAATTTCTTCTGGGTAACCTTTACTTTGTTCTTGTAAATTCCATTCAGGATACTCGTTATATTTATCATAATATTGTTTTATACAAATTTGTTCTAAATCTTTAGAACTTAATCCTACATTTTGCTGAGATATAGAATCTAAGTCCTTAATTCTTACATCTACATTTTTGTATGTAATTGCGTGAATTTTTATTTCGTTTTGCAATTTTAAATGAGCGTAAATCAACATATGACACATAAATCTAGTAGGTGAAAATCCACCTTCAATTGCTCTTTGAACATAATAATTCATATTATCTTTTATAGATGACTCGGACGCTCCAATTTTAACAATTTTGTCATTTACACAAAAAAAATAGACATGAGAATTTTTTTTACTAAATATTTCCGTACCAGTTGTATATTCTAAATTAATTAAGTTGGACTGTAACAAAATTTTTTTAGGTTTTTTTTTATATTTTTTTGATTTTAAAAACTCTGCATTTATTGCAAATTTACCAACTTCAAAAGCATTAGTGACTTCAGAAATTTTCATTGCTTTTATTATTTACTTATAAATTTTTTGAGTAAACAAAAAAAAAGGGCAGTAAAAACTGCCCTTTTTGAATTTTAGTTAAGAGTTATTGGGTTACATTCCCATGCCGCCCATTCCTCCCATACCACCCATGCCGCCCATTCCACCAGGCATTCCAGCAGGAGCCGCATCTTTTTCTTCTGGCTTGTCAGCTATCATTGCTTCTGTTGTTACTAATAATCCAGAAATTGATGCTGCATCTTGAAGTGCAGTTCTTACAACTTTAACTGGATCAATAATACCTTTAGCAAACATATCACAATATTCTTCATTTTGTGCATCATAGCCATGAGTTTTTTTATTCTGTTCTAACAACTTACCAACTACAACTGAACCATCTACTCCAGCGTTTTTAGTAATTTGTCTAATAGGAGCCTCTAATGCTCTTCTAACTAAATCAACACCAGCTTTTTGATCTTCACCTTTGGCTTTTACTTTTTCAAGCTCTTGAGCAGCATATAACAAAGCACATCCACCACCTGTTACAATACCTTCCTCAACAGCAGCTCTTGTTGCATTAAGTGCATCTTCAACTCTGTCTTTTCTTTCTTTAACTTCAACCTCTGTAGCACCACCAACTTTAATTACAGCAACACCACCAGCTAGTTTAGCTAATCTTTCTTGAAGTTTTTCTTTATCGTAATCAGAAGTTGTTTCATCAATTTGTTGTTTGATTGAAGAACATCTAGCTTCGATATCAGATTTTTTACCGCTACCATTTACGATAGTACTATTATCTTTATCAACTTTAACTTTTTTACATGATCCAAGATCATCTAACTTCACGTTTTCAAGTTTAATTCCTAAATCCTCAGAAATCACACTTCCACCGGTTAAAATTGCAATATCTTCAAGCATAGCTTTTCTTCTGTCACCAAATCCTGGAGCTTTTACAGCTACAACTTTTAAACCACCTCTTAATTTGTTTACAACTAAAGTTGCTAAAGCTTCGCCTTCAACATCCTCAGATATAATCATTAATGGTCTACCAGCTTGTACTACAGCTTCTAAAAGTGGAACCATTGGTTGTAGATTTGTTAATTTCTTTTCGTGCAAAAGAATAAAAGGATTGTCTAATTCTGTCGTCATTTTATCACTATTCGTAATAAAGTATGGTGATAAATATCCTCTATCAAACTGCATACCTTCAACGACATCAAGTTCCGTTTCAATTCCTTTATTTTCTTCAACAGTAATGACTCCTTCATTACCAACTTTTTGCATTGCTTTAGAAATCATACTTCCGATTTCTTTATCACCATTTGCAGAAATAGTTCCAACTTGAGCAATTTCATCACTATCTTTTACTTTTTTGGCTGAAGAAACTAAGTTTTGTTTTACAACATCTACTGCTGCATCAATACCTCTTTTTACATCCATCGGGTTCATTCCAGCTGTAACATATTTTACACCTTCTTTAACGATCGCTTGAGCTAAAATAGTTGCAGTTGTTGTTCCGTCACCAGCTTCATCATTTGTCTTACTAGCAACTTCCTTAACCATTTGAGCACCCATATTTTCGAACTTATCTTCAAGGTCAATTTCTTTTGCAACTGAAACACCATCTTTGGTAATTCTTGGAGCACCATAAGATTTATCCATCACAACGTTTCTGCCTTTAGGACCTAACGTTACCTTCACAGTATCAGCTAAAATATTCACCCCTCTTATCATTGCTGATCTTGCTTCAGCGTCAAATTTAACAACTTTTGCCATTATACTTTCTCCTTTAACTTATATTATTTACTTGAAATACCCATAATGTCTGACTCTTTCATTATGCTGTATTCTTTACCATCAATTTTGACTTCAGTTCCTGACCATTTGCCAAATAAAACTTTGTCTCCAACTTTAACATCCATTGGAATTTTTTTTCCATCTTCAGTTTTTGCACCACCACCAACAGCAACAACTTTTCCTTCTTGAGGCTTCTCTTGTGCAGTATCTGGTATGATTATTCCTCCCGCAGTTTTTTCGCTGCTATCTAAAACTTCTATTAAAACTCTGTCATGTAACGGTCTAAATTTCATATATTCTCCTATATAAATATGGAGTTCATATAGAGATTGGTAATACTATTTCAAGATATACTTGATATTTAGTTTATTAAAAAATGTAGGAAATTGTGGATTTTTTGGGTTATAGATTATTTTGATGACTAAAAATTTAGACAAAGATGGTTTCTGCTCCATCGTTGATAATTATCAGCTTTTTTACATTGATTTATGGGGTGTTATTCATAATGGAATAAACCTCCATAAAGAAGCAATCAACGTTTTAAAAGAAATCACAAAAAAAGGCAAAGAATACATTCTAATCACTAATGCTCCAAGACCTAACGATGTTGTTAAATCCTTTTTAGAAAAAATGGGTATGGAAAAAGAAATTAGAGATCATGTTTTCACATCTGGCCAAGCATCATTAAATTATCTTAAAAAAAATTTATCCACCAAAAAATTTTTTCATGTTGGACCACCACGTGATTTTGATTTGTTTAATGACTTTGCAAAAATGAAGTCAGACAAAATTGATGATGGAGAGTACATATTGTGTACAGGGTTATTTGAAAAATTTGATAAAGATTTGAATTATTATAAAGATTTATTTGAAAAAAATTTAGATAAAGAGATGGTTTGTACTAATCCTGACTTAATTGTAGATAGAGGCAATAAAAGAGAACTTTGTGCAGGATCGGTTGCCATGGTTTTTGAAAAGATGGGTGGCAAGGTAGTATATTTTGGTAAGCCATATCCTGAGGTTTATAATTTATCTATTAATAACAAAGGTAAAAAAATTCTTTCTGTTGGTGATAATTTAAATACTGATATTAAAGGTGCAAATCTTTTAAATTATGACTCGTTAATTATTTCAAATGGTATTCATAAAAATGAAATCAAAGAAAAAGGAATTGAAGCAACTGCGAAATCTTATGAAACAATCTGCAACTATATACAATCAGATTTAAAATGGTGAAAATGAAATTATATAATAATTTTAATATAAAAAAAAATCATAAAAATTCAATTATTTTAATTGGTAATTTTGATGGTCTCCATCTAGGACATCAAAAATTATTTAGATTAGCAAAAAAATATAAAAAAAAATATTTTTCAAAGATCGGTGTTTTGACCTTTGAGCCGATGCCAAAAATGTTTTTTAACTCCAATTTAAAAAATTTTAGATTATCTAATTTAAATCAAAAAATTGAAAATTTAAGCAAGCTTAATGTTGATTTTGTTATCACTAAGAAATTTAATCGTAAATTTTCAAAAACAAAATCAATTTCTTTTATAAAAGAAACTTTAGGTAGAAAACTTAGTCCTAAATTTATTTTTGTAAGTAATAATTTTAGATTTGGAAACAAAAGAGAAGGAAACGTAAAACAATTAATACATCACGAGAAATTATGTAATTATAAAATTATTAAACCACAACCTTTATCAATAAAAAAAAAAATTATTTCATCATCATTATTAAGAAAATATTTGCAGAGCGGAAAACTTAATAAAGTTAATAAACTTTTAAATAGAAAATGGTCAATTGATGGAAAAGTTCAAAAAGGTAGACAACTAGGAAAAAAGATTGGTTTTCCGACAGCTAACATAGATATTAAAGATTATGTTCTGGCAAAACCAGGTGTTTATGCTGTTAAAGCTAAGAATATAAAAAGTTCAAAATATATTAAAGGAATAGCCAATTTAGGATATCGACCTACATTTAATGGAA
Source organism: uncultured Pelagibacteraceae bacterium (assembly GCA_902552805.1). GTDB lineage: Bacteria > Pseudomonadota > Alphaproteobacteria > Pelagibacterales > Pelagibacteraceae > Pelagibacter. The sequence goes on along the minus strand of CACDIC010000011.1, from coordinate 13,852 downwards.
AAAAAATATTATTAGAAGTTCATTTATTTAATTTTTCTGGAAATTTATATAATAAGTATTTAAGAGTAGAATTTTTAAAATTTATAAGAGCTGAAAAAAAATTCAAAAATATAGATCAATTAAAAAAACAAATTAAAATTGATTTAGTAACTGCAAAAAAAGCAAAATGAGTAAAAACCAAATTAATTTACCTAAAACAGCTTTTTCAATGAAAGCTAATTTACCAATTAGAGAACCAGAAATTCTAAAATTTTGGAAAAAAATTGATCTTTACAAAGAGTTAAGGAATTCAAGAAAAGGAGAAGAAAAATTTGTTCTCCATGATGGTCCTCCATATGCAAATGGAAATATACATATGGGTACTGCGTTAAATAAAATATTAAAAGATATTATCGTAAAGTTTCATCAAATGGATGGCAAAGACTCTGTATATGTTCCAGGTTGGGATTGCCATGGTTTACCTATTGAATGGAAAATTGAGGAACAATACAAAAAAAATAAAAAAAATAAAAATGATGTTCCGATTGTAGAATTTAGAAAAGAATGCCGAACGTTTGCTGAAAAATGGATAGAGGTTCACAAAGACCAATTTAAAAGATTAGGTGTTGTTGGTGATTGGGAAAACTATTATTCAACAATGAGTTATGATGCAGAGGCACAAATTGTAAGAGAACTTGGAAAATTTTTAAAAGAAGGAAGTCTTTATAGAGGATTTAAACCAGTTTTATGGTCAACTGTAGAAAAAACTGCCTTAGCTGATGCCGAGGTTGAATATCAAGACCATAAATCTGATACGATCTATGCTTGTTTTCCAGTTAAATCATCAAAAATAAAAGAACTTTATGATTGTGATATTGTTATATGGACAACCACTCCTTGGACGATACCAGCAAACAAAGCCTTAGCATACAATGAAAGCTTAGATTACTTAATAATTCGAATTAATGATGACGGAAATTTTAAAAATAAAAAAATTGTTATCGCTGAAGCACTACTAGACTCTGTTTTAAAGGATTGTGAGATTAAAGAATTTGAAAACCTTAAGAAATTTAAAGGTAAAGATTTAAAAGATACTATCTGTAAGCATCCATTTTTTGATTTAGGGTATGATTACGATATCCCAATGTTAGAAGCACGTTTTGTAACCACTGAACAAGGAACAGGAATTGTTCATTGTGCACCAAGTCATGGACCCGACGATTTTAATCTTTGTTTAAATAACGGAATAAAGGCAATTGAGACAGTGGACGATGATGGAAAATATACAAAAAATGTTTCTCTGTTTGAAGGTTTACATATTTTTAAGGCTAACCCCATTGTGATCGAAAAATTGAAAGATCAAAATAAACTTCTTTCAAATGGTGTATTAGTTCATTCATATCCTCATTCGTGGAGATCAAAAGCACCTTTAGTTCATAGAGCGACACCACAATGGTTTATTTCTATGGAAAGTCATAAACTGAGAAGTAAGGCTTTAAAAGCAATAGATGATACGACCTTTTATCCAAGTAAAGGTAAAGATAGATTAAAATCAATGATCGAGACAAGGCCAGATTGGTGTGTATCAAGACAAAGAGTTTGGGGTGTACCACTTCCTATTTTTGTAAATAAAAAGTCTAATGAAATTTTAATAGACGATGTAGTATTTGAAAATATTGCTAATATTTATGAGAAAGAGGGTTCTGATTGTTGGTTTTCAGATGACCCTCAAAAATTTTTAGGCAGTAAATATAAAGCAGAAGATTTTGAAAAGCTTAGCGATATTGTTGAAGTTTGGTTTGATAGTGGATCAACCCATTCTTTTGTATTGGAGAAGAGAAAAGACCTCAAATGGCCTGCATCAATGTATTTAGAGGGTTCTGATCAACATAGGGGCTGGTTTCATTCCTCTTTATTAGAGTCATGTGGAACAAGAGGTAAGGCACCTTTCGAGTCCATATTATCTCATGGGTTTGTTGTGGATGGAAAAGGTCTTAAAATGTCAAAATCTCTTGGAAATGTAATTGCACCTGAGGATATTTTGAAAAAATATGGTGCTGATATTTTAAGAATTTGGGTTGCTGCATCAAATTATGCTGAAGATTTAAGAATAGATTATTCTATTTTGGACCAGCATTCTGAGTCTTATCGTAAAATTAGAAATACATTTAGATATTTATTAGGAAATATAAATGACAAATACGAAGATTTTGATTTAGATAAAATTGATATCGAAAGCTTGCCAGAGTTAGAGAAATTTATGTTGAGTAAGATTCATTCCCTTAACAACAAATTTGAAAATTATTTTAAAAAATATGATTTTCACAATCTTTATAAAGAATTGTTGAATTTTTGCACAATAGATTTGTCAGCATTCTATTTTGATATAAGAAAGGACACTTTATATTGTGATCCAATTAATTCTGAGAAAAGAAAATCTTGTGTTACAATTTTGAATGTTTTGCTAAAATCTTTAATCAGATGGTTCGCTCCAATATTGTCTTTTACAACTGAGGAAATACATCAACTGATATCAAAGGATAGTAAAAGCATCCATTTGGAAAAATTTCTTACTTTTCCAGAAAAATTTGAAAATAAAGAACTTACAGAAAGATGGTCTCAATTAATAAAAATTAGAGATGTATGTAACATAAGTATTGAGGAAAAAAGAGCCAGTAAAGAAATTGGTTCAAGTTTAGAAGCAGATCTTAATATTCAACTTAACGAAAAATATAAGGAGATAGTTGAAGATATGGATTTATCTGAATTATGTATTGTGTCGAAAGCTGTTGTTAATTTTGATAATCAGTCAGATATTTTAGTTGTGACAAAAAAAGCTTCTGGAAATAAATGCTCAGTTTGCTGGAAGATCAGAGAAGACCCATGTGAAAGACACCCTAAATGTCAAATTTCTTAAATAAAAATTTTATAATAAATTTTTTTATTATTCTGAGCATCTTTGGTCTCGATAGATTTACCAAAGTCTATGTGATTTCTGAAAATGAAAAAAATTTATCATCTGAACTATTTGTATCAAAATTTTTGAATATCAATTTAATCTATAATGAAGGAATAGCATTTGGTTTATTATCATTTGATCAAAGTCATATGTACAACATTTTAACAATTTTAATTGCAGCTGTAATTTTGATTATTTTTTTTATGACTTTAAAAAGTGATGGTATTAAAAAATATTCACTTTTAATGATATTTGGTGGAGCCTTGGGTAATTTATATGATCGAATTTTTTTTAAGGCTGTGCCAGACTTTATTGATTTTCATATCGGAAATTTTCATTGGTTTATTTTTAATGTATCGGATATATTTATTTCATTAGGAGTATTATTTTTGATAATTTTTGAAATAATTGATAATCAAAAAAATAAAATTGATGAAAAAAATATTTAAGATAACAACAATTGTAATTTCAATTTTAGCTCTAAATTCATGTGGAACTATTAGAGAAGGTTTTAGTTCACAAAAAAAAAATAGTATAGATGAATTTTTGGTTGAAAAGAAATCACCTTTAGTGATGCCCCCAGACTTCAATGAATTACCATTACCACAGCAATCTAATCAAATATCTGAAAAAGTGGATGAAACAAATCTCAAATCATTAATGACCGAAAACAAAGATAAAGGTCAAGATAATCAGAACAATAATCAAAATACAAATTTTGAAAATTCCATTATAGAAAAAATTAAAAATAATTAATGATAACTTCAGGGATTTTTTTTAAAAATTTTAAAGTTAGTAAACAAAATTCTAAAATAAAAAAAAATCTTAAAATATTAATTAAAGAAAATAATCAAATTCTTCAATCTTTTAGCAAAAATTATAAAGACCAATTCAACATCAAAAATTTAAGAATTTTCAAAAAATTTAATGATATTCGTATAATTGGGATTGGCGGTTCGTCATTGGGTGCAAAAACTATTTATAATTTTCTTAAAGATAAGATTAAAAAGAACTTATTATTTTTTGATAATTTATCAACTCTCAGCAAAAAATCTGGAAATAAAAAACATTTAAATCTTATCATCTCTAAATCAGGCAATACTTTAGAGACAATAGTTAATTCTAATATTCTTATCAAAAAAACGGATAAAAATATTTTTATCACAGAAAATAAAAAAAATTATTTAAACTTATTAGCTCATAAACTAAAGTCAGAAATTGTTCATCACAATAATTTTATAGGTGGTCGATACTCAGTTTTATCAGAAGTTGGAATGTTACCCGCAGAATTAATGGGTCTTAATTCAAAAAGTTTTAGGCAATTTAATAATTTAATTAAAAATCAAAAATATTTAAATGCGCTCATATCTAATGTGGAATCTACAATAAATTTAATTAAAAAAAAAAAATTTAATTCAATTGTCATAAATTATGATGAAAAATCTCAAAATTTTTTTTCGTGGTATCAACAATTAGTAGCTGAAAGTTTGGGTAAAAGGGGAAAAGGTTTATTGCCAGTTGTATCTAACATGCCAAGAGATAATCATAGCGTTATGCAGCTTTATTTGGATGGTTTTAAAAATAATTTTTATACGTTTTTTTATGTCCATGAAAATAATACCTCCAAAATAGATAATAAATCTATTTTGCCCTCACAAAATTTTCTTAAAAATAAAAATATTCAAAATATTACTTACGCTCAAAAAAAAGCTACAGAAAATGTTTTTACAAAAAAAAATATACCTTTTAGAAGCTTTGAAATTAAAAAAAGGGATGAAAAAACTTTAGGTGAATTATTTTGTTTTTTTATGTTGGAGACTATTTTAATTGGAAGAGCTTTGAAAATAAATCCTTACGATCAACCTGCTGTTGAGTTAATTAAAAAAGAGACTAAAAAAATCTTAGTTTAAATCACCAAATATAATTTTCGATATTCCATATTTCTTCTCATCTAGAATTCTAAATTTTTTTGAAAACTCATCATTTTCTTTTTTATGCCTATGCACAATAATCACCCCATCTTTATTGAGAATTTTTTCTTGAAAAATATTATCAATAACATTTGACAATCTTTTTTCTTTATAGGGAGGATCCAAAAATATGATATTGAATTTAAGCTGAATTTTTTTCAAAAAGTAATTAGATAGTAAGTCTTCCTCAATAATCTCATATTTTTCTCTCATATTTAAATTATTTAGATTACTTTTTAAAATTGGCAAAACACCATTATACTTTTCTACAAAAGTAACATGTTTAGCTCCTCTTGAGAGACACTCTAAACCAAATGAGCCAACACCTGCAAATAGATCTAAAACTATTGAATTTTCAACATTGATCTTAAATTTATTTGAATGATTAATAATATTAAAAATAGATTCTTTTGCTAAGTCCTTTAAAGGTCTTGTTTCTTTGTCTTTTGGTTGTAAAATTTTTTTTCCTTTAAATTTTCCACTAATTATTCTCATCTTTTTATTACTTTATAACCAATATCTTTTCTAAAAAAACCATCCGACCAATTTAGATTGTTGAGAAGTTCATGAATCCTATTTCTTGATTCTTCAAAACTATCTGATAATGAAACAAAATTTAAAACTCGTCCACCCACCGCTAAAGTAACATCACCTCTTTTAATAGTGCCAGCATGAAATAAATGATCATCAGTGTTTAATTCAATTTTATTGATATTTTTGATTTCAATATTTTTTTGGTAGGTTTCAGGGTAACCTTTTGAGCACAAGACAACACATATACTTTTTTTATCATTCCAATTAATTTTTATTTCATTTAATCTTCCATTACAGCATGAGTCAATAATTTCTCCGAAATCTGTATTTAGCTTAGGAAGAATAGTTTGACACTCTGGATCACCCATTCTAACATTATACTCAATTAAATAAGGTTCATTATTTTTTATCATGAGCCCTGCATATAAAAAGCCTTTGTATGACGATTTTAAATCTTTAATTGCTCTTAAGGTTGGATCAATTATTTTATTCAAAATCTTTTTTTCGAGCTCTTCATTTATTAATCTTGATGGTGAATAAGCACCCATACCACCAGTATTTTTTCCTTTATCACCTTCCTGAACTCTTTTATGATCTTGAGCTGTACCAAAATTTTTGTAAGTAATACCATCACTTAAAATGAAAAAGCTCATTTCTTCACCTTCTAAAAATTCTTCAATAAGAACATTTTCAGCAGCACCAAACTTTCCATCAAATATTTCCTTAATTGCTTGATAAGACTCTTCTTTATTTTCACAAATATAAACACCTTTCCCTGCAGCCAAATTATCTGCTTTAATGACTATTGGAAAATTTGATTTATCTAAAAAATTTTTAGCTTGATAAATATCATTAAATACACCGAAATTCGCAGTTGGAATATCATATTTTTTACAGATGTTTTTTGTAAATATTTTAGACCCCTCTAATTGTGAAGCGACTTTACTAGGTCCAAAAACCTTAATATCAAAACTTTCTAAGTAATCTGTTAGTCCATCAACCAAAGGTTTTTCTGGTCCGATTACAACTAATTTTATTTTTTTTGAAATAATGAAATTTTTGATTTCCTCAAAGTTATTTATGTCTAAGTTAATATTCTCAGCTATATCATCAGTGCCAGCGTTACCAGGAAAACAATAAATTTTATCAATTTTTTTTGACTTATTTAATGCATGACAAATTGCATGCTCTCTTCCCCCGCTTCCTATAATCCCTACAATCATGTATAAACATATAAACTATAAATGAATAAAAAATTAGCAAAAGTAAAATATTTACCAAATAATTTTCAAATAATTGAAAAAGGTGACTATGTAATTTGTGCAGTTTCTGGTAAAGCAATCAGTCTTGAAAATTTGACTTACTGGAACGTGGAACTTCAAGAACCGTATTATTCATATGTTGAGGCTTCAAAAAAAAAAGAGGAATTAGACTATAAATAGCATTATTTCCAACGATTATGGGACCATATCCAGTTGTTAGGATTAGCAAGAATCATTTTTTCAAGAGTCTTATTTAATTCGTTTGTAATATTTTCAGTTGTATCTTCGTTTGAGAAGCGAATTGGTTTATGAACTTTCATTTTAAATTTAATACCCTCATATCTCTCTATAAAGATAGGTACAACAGGCATATTAAATTTTTTAATCAATTGTGCTGGAATTGTAGTAGTAAACGCTTTCTCATTAAAAAAATTTGATTTAATACCCTGAGAAACTCTTTGATCTATCATTAGTGCCGTTGAAAAACCTTGGTTATTAAGTTTTATTAATTCTTTTAATCCACCGATTCCTTTTTTAATTTGATTATTACAGACGTATTTCTTTCTTATTCGTTCCATGAATTTATTTAAAAAAATATTATTTAGTGGTCTATAGATTGCTCCGATTTTAATACCTATTTTGTCTATCTGCATTGCCATAAGCTCAAAATTACTAAAATGCCCTGATATAAATACGACTTTTTGATTTTGATCTTTAATATTTAAAAGTATATCTTCACCTTCTATAGAAATATTTTTACTAAGATTACCATTTCTAAAATTTTTCATATAAAGATATTCTGCAAAAACTCTCCCATAGTTATTCCACATCGAAGATTTAATTTTTTCAAATTCTTTAGAATTACAATCTGGAAAAGCTTTTTTTATATTATTATTAATTATTTTTTTTGATCTAAAAATTGGACCAATAATTTCAAATAATTTTCCACTTAGAAAAGATGAGAGTTTAACCCCAATAATTTTGAATATCACATAAAAAATACAAATAATAATAAATTGTATTAAGTATTTAATTATTTTCATAAACCTTTGAAATATCATTAATAAAAGTTTCTTGGTTTAGAATTTTTAATTCTGATTTAATATAAAAAATTTTATCGTTATTGTTTAGTCTCATATAATCTTTTTCGGTAGTCATTACTTTACAATTTAATTTTTCAGACATTGAAATGATATAGTCAACCTCTTTTTGTAAGTATCTATAATGATCAGGAAATTCAATTTCTTTGACAATATTTATGTTATTTTTTCTTAACATTGATATAAAAGTCTTATGATTTCCTATACCTGAAAAAACTAAATATTTTTCACTTTTATCAAACTCATTGATATTCAGTGGAACATATTCTCCTTGATAAATATTTATATTAGGATCTAAACTATGAATATATTTTTTAATATTTTTTATATTTTCATTATTTCCATTTAAAAAAACATTTTTATATTTTCTTAAATTTTTGATATTTTCTCTGAGTGGTCCAGCTGGAATAGTAAAACTATTACCAATCCAATTATCAATATTAAAACAAGCAATACTATAATCATAATCTATTGATGGATCTTGCAAACCATCATCAAAAATTGCAAGATCAAAATTTTCGTCAATTGCTTGTTTAATCGAGGAAGATCGATCTTTAAATTTAAATAATTTTCCGTGATTTGATAATATTTCTTGTTCATCAATTTGGTCTGAATAATATTTTTTAATAAAACAAGTTTTTATTTTATCTTTTAAAATTTCATTAATCTTCAAGCTTAAAGAGGTTTTGCCTGTTCCACCTAGATAAATATTTCCCACACAAATAGTTTTAATTTTTGAATATTTCTTTTTTTTTGTTGTTAAGTTTTTTGAAGTTCTTAAAATTGTGAGTAATAATGATATGGGGAAAAATAAATAAGAAAGAATGCTTGGTTTATTGCGATCCCAAAATTTGGGTTTTTTAAATTTCATTATGAATTGATCTATCTAGCTCATTTAATGTTTTTTTAAGTATTGTAGAACCAAGATATTTCATTTTTTTAACTTTGTTAAAATTTTTTCTAAAAACTATTGAGTTTGCACATTCTTGGGGTGAGTTTACTTTGGACGATATTTTTAATTGATTTAGATACTTGTAAACATCTCTAAAATTGTCAATAAAAGGCCCGTGTAATATTTTTGCACCAAATTGAGCGGGTTCCAGTGGATTTTGACCACCGTGGTTAATAATAGAACCGCCCAAAAAAACAGTAGTAGCAAATTTGTAAAATTTTTTAGATTCTCCAAAAGTATCAACAATTAAAATATCAATATTATTAAACTTTTTTATATTTGAGCTTCTAGAAACAACATTTAGTCCAAGCTTATTTATTTGAGAAATGCTTTCTTTAATTCTATTCATATGCCTAGGTATAATAATTGTAATTAAATTTTTCACTTTTTTTTTAAGAAGAATATGTGTTCTTGCTGCAAATAATTCCTCAGTATCATGTGTGCTAGCTGCCACAAATGTCTTGTATTTATTCAATTGTAAAAATAGTTTTTCATCTGCTTTATTAGATTTGAGGCTATTATCCTCAATAAATTTTAAATTTCCAATAGACTTAATTTTTTTTACATTTAGTTTCTTTAAAAAAAGACTTGTTTCCAAATTTTGTGAATAAGCTCTATCTATTAAACCAAATATGGAGTCTGAAAAATTTTTGATATTTAACCATCGGTTGAATGTTTTTTTTGTTATTCTAGCGTTTAATAAGATTAAGGTAATATTTCTACTTTTTATAAGTTTAAACATACTAGGCCAAATTTCCGATTCCAAAAAAATTGCTATGTCTGGTTTCCAATGGTTTAAAAATTTTTTTGAAAAAAAGAAGTGATCTATTGGATAAAATTGATGAATAGTTTTCTTAAATCTAATTTTTTCTAATATCTTGGAGGAACTTAATGTGCTGGATGTAATTAATATCTTATTTATTGATTTATCATTATCATATTTTTTTACAATGGGGATAACACTCAGTATTTCTCCAACACTAGAGCCATGGAACCAGATGAGTTTTCCGTTACCTCGTTTTAATGGGGTAAAACAAAATTTTTCTGTAAATCTTGATTTGTGTTCTTTATTTTTAATAATTCTAAAAAAAATTATGATAGGTGAAAAAATTAGTAATACTGAAAGAAAAAATTGATAAATAAAAAAGATCATTATTTGTGAATTTGTTTGTCATGAAAATTTTTGTAAATCTTTGATTTGATAAGCAATTCTTCATGTTTTCCATTATCAATTATCTCTCCAGAGTCTATTACATATATTTTGTTTGAGTTTAAGATAGTTGAAAGTCTATGAGCTATTACAACAGTAGTTCTATCTTTTGTTAAAATTTTTAATGCATCTTGTATTTTTGTTTCAGTCTCAGAATCTAAAGATGATGTGGCTTCATCCAAAAGTATAATAGAGCTTTTTTTCAACATAGCTCTAGCTATTGAAATCCTTTGTTTTTCACCTCCAGATAATCTTACACCATCCTCACCAATCAAGGTTTCATATTTTTCCGGAAGATTATTTATAAATTCATCACAATGAGATAATTTTGCTGCTCTAAATATTTCCTCATCACTTGCATCTAAATTTGCATATTTTATGTTATTTTTAATAGTGTCATCAAAAAGAGTTGTCTCTTGACTGACTAAGGAAATATTTTTTCTTAATGAATGTAGTGTGACATCATATATAGATTGGTCATCAACAGAAATATCACCTGATCCGCAATCGTAAAATCTAGGTATTAAATTTAAAATGGTTGATTTACCCGAACCACTATGACCAACCAAAGAAGTCATTTGGCCCCCTTCAAATTCAAGATTTATATTTTTAAGAACTTCGCCATCAGATTTATTATAGCTAAAAATCACATCCTTAAATTTGATATTTGCTTTTTTTACATTAATTTCTTTCGCATTATCTGGATCTTTTATAAATTTTTTGGTGTCAATTACAGATAAAATTCTCGAGGCTGCCGAAAGACCTTGATTAAGAATAACATTTAAAGTCGATAAAGACCTCACTGGTTGATAAGCCAACATCATTGCTGCAAGAAAAGAAAAAAAATTATTCACACTTAACTCCCCTACAGCAATTAATTTTCCTGAATAAAAAATCAGAATAGCAATCATTAATCCAGTTAATACCTCCATTATTGGAGAAATTCTGACTATCACATGCCCAATTTTTTTATTTTTTTCTTTTAATTGATTTAAATAATTGTCTGCTCTATTAGACTCATATTTTTCTTTCTGAAAAATTTTTGTAAGTCGGTGGTTTTTAAATAATTCAACCAAATACTTAGTTAAAAAACTAGATTTTTCTTGAGCTTCGGTTGTTACTTTACCCATTCTTTTACCCAAACTTCTAGCTGCGGTACTTGCTATTGGAATTAAAATAATTGCAATCAATGAAAGTTTCCAATTTTGTAAAAACATTACAGTAAGCAGTCCTATGAGTGTCAAACTATCTTTAAAAAGGTTCAAAATACCATGGCTCAGAAGATTTGTAATATGCATTACATCATAAGTAAGATTTGAAATAAATTTTCCTGTATGCTTTTCGTCTATAGATTGGGTGTCAGCACTTATTAAAGTAGTCAACATATCAAATTGAAGTTTCTTTTTTATATCTTCTCCAACATTGATCATTATTACTTTTGCTAAATAAAGAGAAACTCCTTTAGTTGTAAAAGCAATGATTATTAAGAATGGTATAATTATTAGTAATGATTGATCTTTTTGTATAAAAATTTTATCAATTGCTGGATCTAGTAGCCAAGCAATTGATGAAGTACTTGCAGCAACTAAAAGAGAAAAAAATACTGCTATAGCAATTTTTTTGATATATTTCTTTGTATACTCATTAAAGAGTCTTTTTAATGTTGCTGATTTTTCCATTATGAGACTTTTCCTATCAAAATATTCATTAAAACCAAAAGACCAAAAAAATTGTTACTTTTAAAAACTTTCAAACATATGCTTGGAGTATTTATATCAAAAGTTTTTATTTGATATAAAAATAATTGTGTAAATGGAATTAGTAAAAATAAAAAATAGTACAAACTAAAATCCATTAGGTAACCTCCTACTACAAGAGAAAATAACAAAATAGAGTAACATATAATTAAAAATATTTTTGCAGTTCCTTTAAATTTAATTGAGGTTGATTTAAGTCCTATTATTTCATCATCTTTTATATCTTGGTATCCATAAATTGTGTCGTATCCTAGTGTCCAAAATATGGCTCCTAAATAAAATATTAATGGTACAAGATTTAAACTTCCTGAAATTGATGTCCAGGCTAGCACTAAGCCATAATTAAATGTTACTCCTAGAAATAGTTGTGGCCAATAAGTATACCTTTTCATCAACGGATATGTAAAAGCTAATGGCATTGAGGCTAATGCTAATAGGATTGTAAAAAGGTTAAAATTAATTAAAATAATAAATGCTAACAAGCATAGTATAGCTGCATAAAATAAACTTAATTTTACGGAAATTTTTCCTGATGCAATGGGCCTGTCTTTTGTCCTCACAACTAGTTTATCAAATTTTCTATCTAATACATCATTAACAATACACCCCGCAGATCTCATCAATACTGCACCGAGAAAAAATAAAATTAAATAGAAAAAATAAATATTTTTATTTTGTGAGAAATCATAAACTAGTGTTAAGCCCCATATACAAGGCCAAAATAACAACATATAACCGATTGGTTTATTAAGCCTAGTTAGTTCTATAAATAAGTTTAATTGGTTCATAAAATTTTACTTGTAAATAACAAAGGCAAGATTGATAATCAAATTGATTCGTATGAATATAGATTACACTGTAACTGCGTTAATGTTTCCTGCGATCCCACTGATAATGGGAGTGTATTCTAATAGGTTTCATACTTTGAGTTCTTTAATAAGAAAAATACATGATGAGTATGTATTTGAAAAACACACTCCACCTGAATGGAAAGATCAATTATTAAATCTTGAAAAGAGAATAGGTGTTTTAAAATTAAGTATTTTATTTGCTGCTTTTGGTTTTTTGTTTAATATGCTGACCGTTTTTGGTCTTTATTTACAAGAGCTTTTTATTGCGAGAATAATCTTTGGCTCATGTTGTTTATCGATGATGATCTCAATCATATTTTTTATTATTGAAATTCAGATCTCAACTAGAGCGCTTCGACTTCACCTGTCTGATATGGATATTCAATTTAAGGAATAATTACTGCTGGACCAGTTAATAATCTTGCCTCTAAATCTTTGTGGGCTTGAGCAGCATGTGTTAAAGAATATTTTTTTGAAATTTCTACCTTAAATTTGTTGGATAAAATCGCATCAAAAACTTTTTTTGCTGACTCAACTAATTCTTCTCTTTTGATTGTATAATGTGCAATGGATGGTCGAGTAAAAAATAATCCTTTAGCATTAATATCTTGTTTTACATCAATAGTATCAACGTACCCAGATGCATTTCCAAATGCTACCATCATTCCTCGTATTTTTAATGTTTCAATTGAACCTTTAAATGTTTTTATTCCAACACCATCATAAACAACATCAATACCATTTTTTCCTACAATTTTTTCAATTTCTTCTGAGAAATTTTTTTCAGAATAATTAATTACATGGTGACAGCCATTTTTTTTGGCAATTTCCTCTTTAGCTTTTGAACCAACTGTTCCAATAACTTCTGCACCTAAAGAATTAGCCCAAGGACATAAGATTTGACCAAGAGCTCCAGCTGCAGCATGATAAAGCACTTTATCACCTTTTTTTAATGGATAAGCTCTGTGTAATAAATATTCTGCAGTGATACCTTTTAGAGTTATACAAGATGCCACCTCATCAGAAATACCATCTGGAACAGAAATTAATTTTTCTTCAGGCATAATTTGTTTTTCTGAATATGCTCCAATTGGCATTGATGCATGAGTAACTCTATCACCAACTTTAAATAATTTTACTTCAGATCCTATTTCTTCAATAATGCCACTAGCTTCAAGACCAATACCACTTGGTAATGGAATAGGGTAGAGACCTGTCCTGTGATAAATATCTATAAAATTTAGTCCTATTGATTTATTTCTTATTAAGACTTCTTTA
>CACDIC010000010.1 GCA_902552805.1 uncultured Pelagibacteraceae bacterium | reverse complement strand
AACCTGAAGTGTTATTAAATTAAATTAATGATATTTTTTTGGTAAACCTTGAAACGTTTCTAGAGGCGTTTTGTTTCTTTACGATGCCTGTTTTAGCTATTTTCATCAACTCAGAATTCAACTTAGGTAAGAATTTTAAAGCCTCAGACTTCTTTTTAGCTTCAATCAAAGAATTCATTTTCTTTAAAGCATTTTTATATCTACTTTTTCTAGCTTTGTTAACAGCTGTTTGTTTTGTAATTCTTCTAATTCTTTTGATTGCTGATTTTGTGTTAGCCATATGCGCAGGGGTATAACTTGAGAATGAATTTTGGTCAATTAAATAATCATTATATTTGACAGATATTACAAAAAAAAGAAGATCTATTAGAAATCATTTTTTTTTTAATAATTCCATTGCATCCTTGCCTCTTACAATTAAGTCCTTTTCTCTCATAAACATTAAAATTCTTTTGGAAATTTCCTGATTTACCCGCTGTGTTTTTAAAATCTCTAATACTTGATCCTCCCTTTTTAATAGCATTTATCAAAACCTTTCTAGAGTTTAATATTATTTTTTTACAATCTTCTTTATTTAATAAAGATACTTTTTTATCGGGTTTAATTTTACATAAAAATAAAATTTCACTTGCATAAATATTTCCTATTCCTGATACAAAATTTTGATCTAATAGAAAGTTTTTTATACTTTTGGTTTTCCCTTTTAAAAAAGAATAAATATAATTTAAGTTAAATTCTGATTGAAATGGTTCTGGTCCAAGTTTAGAGAATCTTTTATCTAAGAAATGTTCATTAGCCACTATTTCAAAAAAACCAAATCTTCTTGGATCGTTGTATACAATTTTAAGATCATCAAAAACTATTTCTACATGATTATGTTTTTTAGGTAATGTAGGTGAGCTATAAAAACTTGTATTAGTCACCAAACTTTTTTTTCGATTATAAATTAGATGAATAGTTCCTGACATACCAAGATGTAAAAGACAATAACTTTGATTTGACAGACAAATAATCAGATATTTTGAAAATCTTTTTACTTTGACTATTTTTTTGCCTTTAAGAAATCTTGAAAAATTAAGTGGAATTTTGGTTCTTAAATTTCTATTTCTAACTAATACTTTTTTAACTTTTTTTTGTTTAATCTTGTTGTTTAAAGATTGACGTACAATTTCTACTTCTGGTAATTCTGGCATTTAATACTATATTGATTATATATTTTTGAATTATGCAACAATATCTACAAAATAAAAAAGGATTAGTCCAAAATGTTTTTAATCAAGTGTACGATCGTTATGATCTAATGAATGATTTCATGTCATTAGGGATACATCGACTGTGGAAAAAAAGTCTATTAAATATGATGAATCCATCCAGTAATCAAAACTTAATTGATGTCGCTTGTGGCACTGGAGACATAGCTAAACTATTTGTTAAACATGTTAATAAATTATCTCACGTAACATGTGTCGATCCAAATAAAGGGATGATAAGTAAAGGAAAAGAAAAGTTATCTAATTTTAAAAATATAAATTGGATTATATCTCCAGCTGAAAAAATTCCTATATCTGATAATTTATTTGACTTTTATACAATAAGTTTTGGTTTAAGAAATACTGCCAAAATAGATAAAGCTCTTTCTGAGGCCTACAGAGTTTTAAAACCTGGGGGTCGTTTTTTATGCTTAGAGTTTTCAAAAATTCAGAATACAAATTTAGAAACCCTATACAAAAATTACTCTAAGCTAATACCTTCTGTTGGTAAGTTTGTTGTTGGTGAAAAACAGCCCTACGAATATCTAATTAAAAGTATTGAAAACTTTCTAAACCAGGAGGAATTAATTGATGCAATGATTAAAAGCAATTTTAAAAAATGTACTTATAGAAATTTATCGGGTGGAATAGTTTCTATTCATAGTGGGTGGAAATTTTGATGATAAAAAAATTTATTATTCTTTTTAAACTTGGAAGAAAAGTAGCCAGTTCTGATATTTTGAGTATTGTATCAAAATTTAAGGAACCGCCATTAGCTATAAAGATTTTATTTAAGGTTTTATCATTTTCATTTTCACCAAAAAAACAAGTGGATGCAAACAAAGACGAGGGAGAGAGACTGTCTGACTCTTTAGAGTCAATGGGAACTACGTTTATTAAACTTGGTCAATTTTTAGCCACCAGACCTGATATAATTGGCGAGGAACTTTCAAAAAAACTTGAGAACCTTCAAGATAAATTACCACCCTTTTCTTTGATACAAGCAAAAGAAATAATTAAAAATGATCTAGGTAATGAAAGTTATGACTCTATAATCAATTTAAGTGAACCAGTTGCTGCTGCTTCAATTGCTCAAGTCCACAAAGCTCAAATTAATGATAATGGAGTTCTTAAGGACGTCGCAATTAAAATTCTAAGACCAAACATAAAAAAAATATTTAATGAGGAGATTGATGCAATAATGCTTTTTGCCTTTTTAATTGAGTCTTTTATTAAAAAAACTAAAAGACTAAAGTTGGTGGAAGTAGTATTTTTATTAAAAGAAATCACAAATCTAGAGATGGATTTAAGATTTGAAGCAGCTGCTGCAAATGAATATGCTGAAAATACAAAGAATGATGTTGGATTTAGAGTTCCTCAAATTTATTGGAATTATACAAGCGAAAATGTAATGACCCTAGATTGGGTGGATGGAATATCTATTAGAGAAACGGAAGAACTCAAAAATAAAGAATTTAATACTGAAAAAATTGCAGAAGATATTATTCAAAATTTTTTAAGACATGCTGTAAGAGATGGTTTTTTTCATGCAGATATGCACCAAGGAAATATATTCATAGATAATGATGGTCAAATTGTTCCTATTGATTTTGGAATTATGGGTAGATTAGATAAAATGAGTAAAAGATTTTTAGCTGAAATTTTATTTGGTTTTATTCAAAGAGATTATCGTAAAGTTGCTGAAGTACATTTAGTTGCAGGTCTTGTACCAAAAGAGGTTCCAATAGATGATTTAGCTCAAGCCCTAAGATCCATAGGTGAACCAATTTTTGGTCAAGCAGTTAAAGATATTTCTGGAGGAAAATTATTAAAGCAACTATTTGATGTCACAGAAAAATTTAACATGCAAACTCAACCTCAGCTTCTAATGTTACAGAAAACAATGGTTGTCGTTGAAGGTGTAGCTAGAAAATTAAACCCAAACACAAATATTTGGACCACTTCAAAACCAGTTCTTGAAAGTTGGCTAAAAGAAACAAAAGATCCGATGACAAAACTAAATGAGACACTTCAAAATACATCTGAAGTAATAAAAAGATTACCAGAATTTCCTGAAATTATGGATAAAGCTAATCAAGCTCTTACTTATCTTGCTAGTGGACAAATCCCACAAAACTCAAACTCCTATACGGCCTTGAATACTCAAAAATCAGAAATGACCGCTTTTAGAAACCAATCTATTATTGGTTTATTAATCCTTGTAATTTTTGGCCTTTTAATATTTTAATTCTGTCGATGAAAGATTTATCAAACAAAAAAATTCTTTTTATAATATGTGGTGGAATTTCTGCATACAAAAGTCTTGAAACGATAAGAATGTTTAGAAAAAATAATGCTGAAATAAAAACAATACTAACTAAAAGTGCAAAAGAGTTTGTAACCCCATTATCTGTAGCGTCTTTATCTCAAGGTAAAGTTTATGATGATTTATTTAGCTTAGAAAATGAGACAGAAATGGATCATATTTCTTTATCTAGATGGGCTGATATAATCATAGTCGCTCCAGCAACTGCCAATACTATTTCCAAGTTAAGCCAGGGTAACTCAGACGACTTAGCATCCACAGTTATATTAGCTTCAAATAAACAAGTTTTTTTAGCTCCTGCGATGAATGTTAGGATGTGGGAACATCAGTCTACACAAAATAATCTTAAAACATTGAAAGGTTTTGGCTACAAAATTATTGGCCCTGAAATAGGTGATATGGCTTGTGGTGAATATGGTGAGGGTAAAATGTCTGAACCTTTAGTTATTTATGAAGAAATTCAAAATTTTATACTTAGTAAAATCAAAAATAATAAACTCAAAGCTTTAGTAACCGCAGGTCCTACTAAAGAGTATATAGATCCTGTGAGATTTATTACAAATAAATCTAGTGGTAAACAAGGTTACGAGATAGCAAAATCTCTCTGTAAAAGAGGTTTTGATACAACTTTAATATCTGGACCTACAAACCTAAAAATAGATGAAAATATTAAATTAATCAAAGTTGAGACTGCTGAAGAAATGTTTAAGGCCACTCAAAAAAGTCTTCCGACTGATATAGCTGTATTTGCTGCTGCTGTTGCTGATTTCAAAGCTAGTCACGAACATAAAGAAAAGATTAAAAAAGTTGATAATTTAACATTAAATTTAGAGATGAATATCGATATTTTGAACTATGTTTCTAATCATAACTCTATGAGACCAAAAATGGTTATAGGTTTTGCTGCTGAAACAACAAGTTTAGAGAAAAATGCTATTCAAAAATTAAAAGATAAAAATTGTGACTGGATAATTGCTAATGATGTCTCAAAAGATGAAAGTGGTTTTGATAATGAAAATAATGAAGTTACAATTTTCTATAAAAACGAAAAAATGAAAAAAGAGAAACTTTCATTAAAAAAGAAGTCAGAGATTTCAGAGGAAATTGCAGATAGAATAGTTGCTCAAATAAATTAATGGTTAAAGTTCTAATCAAAAAACTTGACCCAGATGTAAAATTACCCGAATATAAAACCAATGGCGCATCAGGTGTAGACTTAATTGCATTTATAAAAGAACCCATTAATCTAGAACCCAAAACATCTATTTTAATTCCCACGGGATTATCTGTTGCTTTCCCTGAAGATTACGAGATTCAAATTAGACCAAGATCAGGTTTGGCAGCCAAAAATAATATAAGTGTATTAAACACTCCAGGAACAATTGATAGTGATTATAGAGGAGAAATAAAGGTTATCATCTATAATCATGGTAATGAAAATTTTTCAATTAATAATGGTGATAGAATTGCTCAAATGGTATTAGCGCCTGTGGTCAAGATGGAATTAGAAGAAAAAAATGATTTACCTAAAACTATCAGAGGTAAAGGTGGATTTGGTTCAACAGGTAAATGAATATTAATTTAGATAAAAATCAAATAGAGAGATTTTCAAGACAAATAGTTTTAAAAAATATTGGAAGCTTAGGCCAAAAAAAAATTATCGGAGCAAAAGTTTTAATTATCGGAATGGGAGGTTTAGGTTGTCCTGCAGCTGAGTTTTTAGCAAGAGCGGGGGTAGGTGTTTTGGGCATTGTTGACCCTGATATTGTAAATTTATCAAATATTCACAGACAAAGTCTTTACAGCATCGAAGATTTAAAAAAATCCAAAGTTAAGTCTGCTCAAAAAAAATTAAAAAAGATAAACTCAAAAATAAAAGTAAACTCTTATAAAATAAGATTAAATATTAACAATTATCAAAAAATTATAAAAAATTATAACTACATAATTGATGGATCAGATAATTTTGAAACAAAGTTTTTAGTCAATGATGCTTCAAGAAAATATAAAAAATTTCTTGTAACTGGAGCAATAAGTAAATTTGATGGTCATATTTTTAGTTTTGATTTTAAAAATAAAAAAACACCTTGTATAAGATCTTTTTATCAAGAATATGAGATTTCAGATGATATATTAAATTGTGAATATGAAGGCATCTTGGGTACAGTAGCTGGTATAATAGGAATTATGCAAGCGAATGAAATTTTAAAAAAAATTTTATCTATCGGTAAAAATTTAAATGGTAAAGTTTTGGTTTTAGATTTATTAAATCTAAATTTTAGAAAAATTAAATTTAAAAAGTTAAAAAATGTTAGAAAAAAAAGAATTTAAACTTTTTATTATAACTTTATTTTTATTATTTTTTACCTCACTAAGTTGTGCGCAAGTAACTTTCTTGTCTTTAAAGAAAAGTAAAGTCAATGTAAGGTATGGACCAAGTTTTGAGTCTCCTATAAAGTTTATTTATAAAAAGGTGAATTTGCCTCTCAAACAAATTGATAAAAAAGAGAACTGGCGAAGAGTAATTGATTTTAAAAATAACAGCGGATGGATACATTGGTCTCAATTAAAGAAAATAAATTCAATCATTCCCACAAAAGATAAAATTTTATTCGAAAATCCGACAAATTTTTCTAAACCATTGGCTAAAATTAAAAGTGGAAGAGTTCTAATAGTTCAAAAATGCAATGGAATTTGGTGCAAAATAAATACGGATGATTTTGAAGGTTGGATAAAGACAGACAATATTTGGGGTGTATTAGATTAAGAGTTTTTTGATTTACTCGCCCACCACTTATCTAAAATAAAATACCATATAGAATTAGCTATTGGTTCTACTATTGCGTCTGTAAGTGCTATCATAAAGCTGACATCAGCAACGAACATTAAAACAGTTATAGCTATAGCAAAATGGCCAATTGTATAAATGATGGTTCTTAAAATTGAACCTCTATTATTTGTGTAAATCTGTCCAGCAGCTTTGAATATGCCGGTTGTTAATTCCATTATTTATTAAAAGGACTATCAAGCACACAAGCAACTAGGTGTACTCTAGCCTGTTCTCCCCCATTAAAAAAGTTATGATATTTTGTATTATTTGTTATCCATACCTTGCCATCAGCCGGAAGATGTTTTGCTACATTTTCAATTACCATTGAACAGCCTTTATTAGTTATAATTGGAACATGCAGTCTGCATTCAGGATCTTTATGCCAGCTTAATGTCGATCTTGGCTCTTTTAATAATAATCTAACTCTACCTAATTTAAACCTTTTACTTAAAGTCTCGTAAACTTCTTTGAAATAAGTATTTTCAAATTCAGGAACTAATTGAGTATATTTTGACTCATCGATATCAACATCTCTAGAAACTTCTTTTCCAGTTTCATCAGCAATTGTCCAATATTTTCCTCTAATATTATTTCCCTCAATAGAACTTCTATCATTTGGGATTTGATTTAATGGTATTGCTCCAAAGTGGGTAACTCCTGGAGAGTTAAACTTTTTAGCTTCTAAAACTTTATCCAAATCATTTCTTAACTTTGATATATCAAAGTTAAGATTAGGAACTTCGTAGAAGTCCTCAAAATTTGCTGTTCCCATATTTTTTTTGTCCTGTTTTATAAAATTAGTTTAATTTCAAATCAAATCGATCAGAATTCATAACTTTTACCCATGCCGCGATAAAATCTTTAACAAATTTACCACCCGAGTCTTCACATGCATAAACTTCTGCTAGAGCTCTAAGTTGAGAATTTGAACCAAAAATTAAATCAACTCTTGTCGCCTTCCATTTAGTTTTTTGAGTTTTTCTATCTTTACCAACAAATGTTTGTTCTGATTTATCTTCCTCTTTCCAAGTCGTATTCATGTCTAAAAGATTTACGAAATAATCATTAGTAAGAGAACCAGGTCTGTTAGTAAAAACACCATGTTTTGAGTCATCAAAATTTGTGTTTAATACTCTCATACCACCCACAAGTGCAGTCATTTCTGGAGCTGTTAAACCCATCAATTGAGCCTTATCAACTAGTTTTTCCTCTGCTGAAACATTCGAAGCTCCACCATTTAGGTAGTTTCTAAAACCATCTGCTTGTGGCTCTAGAAGACCAAATGAGTTAATATCAGTCTGATCTTGTCTTGCATCTCCCCTCCCTGCTGAAAATGGAACTTGGACTTTATAGCCAGCTTTTTTTGCAGCCATTTCGATACCAACACCACCAGCTAGCACAATTAAGTCTGCCATTGAAACACATTTCTTTTTACTATCGAATTTACTTTTTATTTTTTCTAAAGCATTAATTACAGTCAATAATTTTTTTGGATTGTTCACTTTCCAGTTTTTTTGTGGTTCCAGCATGATTCTTGCACCGTTAGCACCACCCCTTTTATCAGAGCCTCTAAACGTAGATGCTGATGCCCATGCAGTGGAAACTAAATCTGAAATTGATATTTTTAATTTAGAGATTTTGCTTTTTAAATCTTTAATATCCTTTAATTTAAGTTTATATTTTGGTTTATCAATTGGATCCTGCCAAATTAATTGTTCTTTTGGAACCTCGCTACCAAGATAACAAACTCTTGGTCCCATATCCCTGTGAGTTAATTTAAACCATGCTCTCGCGAAAGCATCATGAAACTCTTTTGGATTTTGATGAAAATGTTTAGTGATAGGTCCATAGCTAGGGTCAACTTTCATCGATATGTCGGTTGTTTGCATCATTGGCGGATGAAGCACACCTTTTTGATGTGCATCGGGAACCATTTTAATCTCTTGCCCATTTTTCTTCGGAGTCCATTGATGAGCACCAGCTGGGCTTTTTGTAAGTTCCCACTCATGTCCATATAAACAATCTAAATACCCCATATCCCATTGAATTGGGTTTTGAGTCCAAGCACCCTCAATACCACTACTTATTGTATCAACACCTTTTCCAGATTTATATCCACTATTCCATCCAGTTGACTGATCTTGAAGTCTTGAAGCCTCTGGGTCCGGTCCTTTATATGACTCAGATGCTGCACCATGAGATTTTCCAAACGTATGTCCTCCAGCAACTAATGCTGCTGTCTCGTAGTCATTCATAGCCATTCTGCCAAATGTCTCTCTAATATCATGTGCTGCTAGTATTGGATCTGGGTTGGCATCAGGACCTTGTGGATTTACATATATTAAGCCCATATGTGAAGCTCCTAATGGCTGTTCTAAATCTCTCTTTCCACTATATCGTTCCACACCTAACATTTCTTTTTCTGAGCCCCAATAAATATCATCCTCTGGTTCCCAAATATCAGTTCTTCCTGCTCCAAAACCAAAAGTTTTAAAACCCATTGAGTCTAAAGCAACGTTTCCAACAAGGATGAATAAATCTGCCCATGAAATTTTTCTTCCATATTTCTTTTTAATAGGCCATAAAAGTAATCTAGCCTTATCTAAGTTTACGTTATCTGGCCAAGAATTAAGTGGTGCAAATCTCTGATTTCCTGTTCCTGCTCCACCTCTTCCATCGCCAGTTCTGTAAGTCCCTGCGGCATGCCAAGCTAGTCTAATAAATAACGGGCCATAATGACCATAATCTGCTGGCCACCATTCTTGTGAATTTGTCATTAATTTTTTTAGATCTTTTTTTAATGCCTTGTAATTTAATTTTTTAAATTCTTTTGCATAACTGAATTTTTTATCCATAGGGTTAGATAAATTTGAATGCTGACTAAGAATTTTAAGATTTAAACTATTTGGCCAAAAGTCCCTTACTGTTTGACCTCTTCCTGCAGAAAACTTTGCTGGTGTTCCTGCCCCGGTAAAAGGACACTTACTCATTTGATTAGCTTTAAAAGACTTGTTTTTGAAATTTTCAGTACTCATAATTTTAATATTTCCCCCATGGTTATAGAATAGTTAATTTATAATAGTTCTAAACTAAATGTCAACAGTTTAGAATGATTATAATATAAATTTAGACAGATTGATTTTTTTAATTCTGATTTTGAGTATCACTCGCAACTCTTACCAAAACTTCCACGGAACTAATTTTTTTACCTGTAATATTATTTTTAATATTAACTTTTCCAATTTCGTTATCATTGCAGTCTATAAGTAAATTTGTATCCTCATCATAAAAATGATGATGTTTAGTAATATTTGTATCAAAATAACTTTTATCACTACTAATCGTTATCTCTTTTAAATAACCCTTGTCTTTAAAAGCATGAACTGTGTTGTAAATTGTTGCTAAAGATATTTTCTTATTAAAATTTTCTGAAATATTTTTTGCTAAATCGTTAATAGTAAAGTGAAAAGTTTTGTCTCTATTAAATAAGACTTCACAAATTTTAAGTCTTTGTTTAGTGGGTCTAAGACCAGAATTTCTTAATTTGCTAACAAATTCGCTATTTTTTAACATTGTTAATTATAATAATTCTAAACTTTATGTATATTATAATGGTTTAAAATCAAGTATTAAGGTGATCTATTTATGAAAAAAAACTCCTATTCTTATGAAGAACTTATAAGTTGCGGAAACGGAGGTCTTTTTGGTCCAGGAAATGCAAAATTACCACTTCCACCAATGTTAATGTTTGATAGAATTACTGAAATTAATGACAAGGATGGTGCTTTTAAAAAAGGCTCTTTAAAAGCTGAACTAGATATAAAAAAAGACCTTTGGTTTTTTGATTGTCATTTCAAAGAAGATCCAGTGATGCCAGGATGTCTTGGACTTGATGCTATGTGGCAACTCGTAGGATTTTATTTGGGCTGGATTGGAAATCCTGGAAAAGGCAGAGCCTTGGGCGTTGGTACAGTTAAATTTACAGGAGAAGTTTTACAGAATGTTAAATTAGTCAAATATGAAATCGATATGAAAAAAATTATGTCTCCTGGTGGTACAACTGTTGGTTTGGCTAATGGGATATTATTAGCAGACGAAAAAAAAATTTATTCAGCAGACAATTTAAAAGTGGGGTTATTTAAATAATGAGAAGAGTTGTAATAACTGGTTTAGGTGTAGTTTCTTGTTTGGGAAATAATCAAGAAGAAGTTCATCAATCTTTATTAAATTCAAAATCAGGAATCTCATTTGCTGAGGAATATAAAGAGCATAATTTAAAAAGTCATGTGCATGGCAAGCCAAGCATCAAACTTGAAGATCATATAGATAGAAAAACAATTAGATTTATGGGTTCGGGCTCAGCTTATAACTATATTGCGATGAAAGAGGCAATTAAAGATTCTGGTCTTGAGGAAAAAGAAGTAAGCAGCTTTAGTACTGGTATAGTTATGGGTTCAGGAGGGCCCTCAATTGAGAACGTTATTTTAGCAGCTGACAAAACAAGAGCAAAAACCCCAAAATTAATGGGTCCTTTTATAGTTCCAAGAACGATGGCAAGTACTGCATCTGCTACTCTAGCAGTTCCATTTAAAATCAAAGGAACTAATTATACAATGAGTTCTGCATGTGCAACTAGTGGACACTGCATAGGAAATTCTATGGAATTAATTCAAATGGGTAAACAAGATATTGTTTTTGCGGGTGGTAGTGAAGAAATTCATTGGGCGATGACAGCAATGTTTGATGCTATGACAGCTTTATCATCAAAATATAATGATACTCCACAATCTGCATCTAGAGCTTATGATAAAACTAGAGATGGATTTGTAATCGCTGGCGGTGCAGGTGTGTTAGTACTCGAAGAATACGAACATGCTAAAGCAAGAGGAGCTAAAATATACGCAGAATTAACTGGTTATGGTGCAACTTCGGATGGATACGATATGGTAGCACCATCAGGTGAAGGTGCTGTTAGATGTATGAAAATGGCGATGGCGACTACTAAAAATAAAATTGATTACATTAATACTCACGGAACATCTACTCCTGTTGGAGACATAACCGAGCTTAATGCTATTAAAGAAACTTTTGGAGATGACATTCCAAAAATAAGTTCGACAAAATCTTTATCGGGTCATCCTTTAGGTGCTGCTTCAGTGCATGAAGCTATTTATTGTCTAATAATGATGAAAAACAATTTCATCACAGGTTCAGCAAATATAACAGATATGGATGATGATGCTAAAAAGTTTCCTATCGTAGCAAAAACTGAAACAGGTGCAGTTTTAAATACAGTAATGTCAAATAGCTTTGGTTTTGGTGGAACTAATGCTGCTTTAATTTTTGAAAAGGTTTAATTAATGAGTTTAATGAAAGGTAAAAAGGGATTGATCATGGGTGTTGCTAATGAAAGATCTATTGCCTGGGGTATTTCTCAAAAACTTTCAGAAGCTGGAGCAGAACTAGCATTTACATATTTAGGTGATGCATTAAAGAAAAGAGTAATTCCTCTTGCAGAAAAATTAGATTCAAATGTCACATTTAGTTGTGATGTTGAAAATAAAGATGAAGTAGTAAAATTATTTGAAGATATTAAGTCCCAGTGGGGAGAAATTGATTTCGTAGTACATGCAGTTGCTTTTTCAGACAAATCAGAATTATCAGGTGAATATTTAAATACAACCAGAGAAAACTTTTTGAGGAGTATGTTAATATCATGCTTTTCATTTACGGAAGTAGCAAAGGAAGCTTCTAAAGTAATGAAAGAAGGTGGAAGTTTACTCACATTAACTTATGAGTCTACTAAAGCAATTCCAAATTATAATGTAATGGGAGTTTGTAAATCAGCTCTTGAAGCAAGTGTAAAATATCTAGCTAGAGATTTAGGTGCTAAGGGCATGAGAGTTAATGCAATTAGTGCAGGACCTATTAAAACATTAGCTGCTTCTGCAATAGGAGATGCAAAATTTCTATATAAATGGAATGAAGACCATTCTTTCCTTAAGAGAAATGTAGATATTTATGACGTTGGAAATTCAGCATTATATTTACTAAGTGATCTTGCAAACGGTGTTACTGGTGAAATTCACTATGTAGATGCTGGATATAATAAAGTTGGAATGCCTGATCCTAAAAATATTACTTAAATAAAGATATTGTTATTTTTTTTAATACTTAAAGATAAATATTTTTTTATATCAAAATTGTTCTTATTTATTCTTTTTATTAAATAGTAATTCTTTAAAATATTGTTAATTTCTAAATGGTTCAATACAAAATAACTCTCCATAGATATATTTAGGTTTTTTTTATATTTTGTATCCCTGATGACATCATCTGTACATAATATCCCTTCATCGTTAAGTAAATCTATTGAATTGATAATATCTATGGTCACCTGAGGATTTAAATGATCTCCATCTACCCAAATTAAATCAAATTTTTTCTCACTAAAATATTTTTTAATATGAATTGAATTAAAACTTTGAAAATGAATATTTTTATTACTTAAATTTTTTGATCTTATTTCCTTAAATTCATTAAGTTTTTTTTTATCATCTCTTCCATAAGAATTTAAAAAAAAATCATCATTGTCTTCGAGATCAATCGTATATATTTCACTATTCTTATAAATATTTGAAATAAAATTTGTAAATTCCCCAGTAAAAGTACCTATTTCTAAAATATTTATCTTTTTATCTTTAAAGTGATCTTTTAAACCAGCAAATAAATGATAATGCCAACTAAGTTTTTCATCTGTATATGAATAGTTTAGAGTATTTAATCTAGATTTAATTTTATCAATATCAAATTTAAATGATACTAAAATATCTTCATTAAATTTTAAATCTTTAGATAAATCATAATTTATAGTCCTATAATTATAGTTATAAATTTTTTTTATTTGATCATAATATTTTTTAGGAAAAATTTTTTTGAATATTCTGCTTATTGTTAAGATCATATTATAAAGAATTTATAACAATTTGGAGTTTTTACTCCCACAAAAGCCATCTAAATTTATTCCGCAACTTGTTTGATAGAAAGTTTTACTTTACCTCTATCGAATCCAATCACTTTAACTTTAACCTCGTCACCTTCTTTAACAACATCGGTAACTTTAGCTACTCTTTTATCTGCAAGTTCTGAGATATGAACAAGTCCATCTTGTTTTCCTAAAAAATTAACAAATGCGCCAAACTCCATAATTTTCATAACTTTACCTGAATATATTTTATTTAATTCAGCTTTTGCGGTGATGTCTTTAATCATTTGCATAGCGATGTTTCTAGATTCTTCATCTGGAGCAGCAACAGTTATGACTCCTTCATCATTCACATCTACTTTAGCACTTGATTTTTCAACTATCTCTCTGATTGTTGCGCCGCCTTTTCCAATAACAGCAGCAATATCTTTTTTATCAACATTAATTTTTTCCATTTTTGGAGTATGTTTTCCAACGTCAGATCTTGATGCTGATAATGCTTTATTCATTTCTCCTAAAATATGAACTCTCCCATCTTTAGCTTGACTTAATGCTTGCTCCATAATTTCAAAAGTAATACCGGTAATTTTGATATCCATTTGAAGTGAAGTAATTCCATCTTTAGTTCCAGCAACTTTAAAGTCCATATCACCTAAATGATCTTCATCACCCAAAATATCTGATAACACACTAAAATCATCACCCTCTTTAATTAAACCCATTGCTATACCTGCAACTGGTTCTTTGATTGGGACTCCTGCATCCATCAATGCAAGTGATGTTCCACAAACAGTAGCCATTGATGAAGAACCATTGGACTCTGTTATCTCTGATACAACTCTAAAAGTATAAGGGAATGACTCTTTTGAGGGTAATGAAGAATGAATTGCTCTCCATGCTAATTTACCATGACCTATTTCTCTTCTACCAGTTCCTATTCTACCTGTCTCACCAACAGAAAAAGGAGGGAAATTATAATGAAGCATAAACCTTTCTCTTTGTAATCCATCTAAGCTCTCAATTCTTTGTTCATCATCAGATGTGCCTAAAGTGGCAGTTACGATTGCTTGCGTTTCGCCTCTGGTAAATAAAGCAGAGCCATGAGTTCTTGGCAAAACACCGACCTCACAAGAGATTGGCCTTACATCAGACAAACCCCTACCATCAATTCTATTTTTATTTTTTAAAATATCTGTTCTTACTATTGTTTTTTCAAGATTTTTTAGTTCAGAATTTACATCAAGATCTGTGTAGTTTTCGTCTTCCTCATAAAGTTTTTTTGCTTTATCGGTAATTTCCGAAATTTGATTTGATCTGTCTTGTTTATCTCTTGTCGCAAATGCTTTTTTAAGATCATCTGTAAATGTTTCCTCTAGTTTTTTCTTCACACCAGATAAATCTTTCTTTTCAATAGTCCACTCAGGTTTTCTACATTCTTTAGCCAGTTCCTCTATCATTTTAATCACTGGAACAAATCCTTCATGACCAAATTTTACTGCATTTAACATCTCTTCCTCTGTTAACCCGCTCGCTTCAGACTCAACCATAAGCACAGCATCTTTTGTACCAGCAACAACTAAATCTAATTTTGATTTTTCAAGTTCAGTTTTTGACGGATTCAAAACATATTTGCCATCGATATATCCAACTCTAGAAGCTCCGACAGGGCCCATGAATGGCATTCCAGATATAGCTAAAGCTGCAGAAGATGCAATAATTGACAAAATATCTGCTTCATTTTCTTTATCATAAGAAATTACAGTTGGTAGCAACTGAACTTCATTTTTAAATTCATCTGGAAACAATGGTCTGATCGGTCTATCAATTAATCTTGAGATTAATGTCTCACTCTCGGTTGGTCTTGCTTCTCTTTTAAAATATCCGCCAGGAATTTTTCCAGCTGCGTAATATTTTTCTTGATAATTTACAGATAATGGAAAGTAGTCCATGTCTGGATTAACTTTTTTTGCTCCAACGACAGTTGCTAAAACGACTGTCTCCCCACATGTTGCGATGATTGCTCCGTCTGCCTGTCTTGCTACTTTACCTGTTTCTAAACTTATCTTCTTACCTGCTACTTCAACTTCCTTCTGATATACTTTAAACATTTCATTTCCATTTCGTTTCGTTCGTTTCGTTCCATTCCGTTCTATCTATCTTGACTCTTATTTTCTCAAATTCAATTTTGACAGGACATTCTTGTAAGAATCTACCTTATTTCTTTTAAGATAATCTAACAATTTTTTTCTTCTATTGACCGCTCTCAATAATCCAACAGATGAATGTTTATCCTTTTTGAATTGTTTAATATGTTTCGAGAGCGTTTCAATTTTTTCTGTTAATAAAGCAATTTGGATTTCTGACGATCCAGTATCTTTTTCATGCATTGCTAACTCTTGAGCTTTTTTATTCATACTTCTTTTTCCTGTTTATTTGTTTGTTTAATTAAATTCTCTATCTTTTCAGCATACTCAAAAGAATCATCTTTTCTAAAAAGTAGTTTTGGTAAAAATTTCATCACAACTTTTTGAGATAAAATTTTTCTAATTAAAAATGAGTATTCTTTCAAAGTATTAACAGTTTCTTCTGCATTTTTTCCTCCTAGAGGAAGCACATATGCTTTGGCTATTTTCAAATCTTGACTCATTCTCACTTCAGTAACTGTTATAGTATTTGTTTCTAAATTCGGAACTTTAGCCTCATTTCTTATGAAAATCATGCTTAAAGATTGTTTAATCATTTCACCAACTCTTAATTGTCTCTGTGAAATTGGTTTACCTATTCTATCTGCCATTAAATTGTCCTCTCTTTAGATGTAACACTAAAAGCCTCTATTGTATCATTTTTTTTGAAATCCATGTAATCTTTGAGAGCAATTCCACATTCTTGACCATTGTTAACCTGTTTTACTTGGTTTTTTTCTCTAAACAAACTTCCAACTTTTCCTGTAAAAACTATTGAACCATCTCTAATAACCCTTACATCTGAATTACTATTTATTTCACCCTCGGTTACTTTTGAGCCAGCAACTTTACCAGCTCCTGAGACTTTGAAAATTTCTAAAATTTGCGCAGTCCCAACTACTTTCTCCTCTACATCAGGAGTTAATAATCCAGACATTCTTTTTTTTACGAAATCTAAAACCTCATAAATGATATTGTATGATGAAATTTCTATTTTTTCATTTTCAGCAAGTTTTTTTGCTTCCTTGCTTGGCTTTACGTTAAATGCTATCAAAACTGCATTTGAAGCCTTTGCCAAAGTCACATCTGTTTCGGTTACCATTCCAATATCTGCTAAAATTATCTTTGGTCTTACCTCATCATGCTCAATTTGACTGATGGCATTTTTTATTGCCTCTGAGGATCCGTGAACATCAGACTTGATTATAAGATTTAATTCTTCAGTGGACTTACTAGAAAAAGCAGACTCTTGAGTGGCAAATGTTAATGGATTTTTACCATCTTTACTCTCTTGTGCTCTATTTTCACTCAAAGTTTTAGCTCCTTTCTCATCATCTAAAACTATAAAATCATCTCCGGCTCTTGCAGCACCATTTATTCCAAGTATTTCTATTGGAGAAGATGGTAAAGCTTCATCAATACTTATTCCTTTATCGTTAATAATAGCTCTAATTTTTCCCCATTTTAAACCACTTACAAAAAAATCTCCTTTTTTTAAAGTTCCCGTAGTCACAATTATTGTTGCAACTGGTCCTCTTCCAATGTCAATTTTCGATTCTAAAACAACGCCTGTGGCTTTTGACTCAAAATCAGTTTTAAGATCTAGAATTTCAGCTTGAAGAATAATTGCTTCAATAAGTTTATCTAAGTTTAATTTAGTTTTTGCTGATATCTCTACCATCAATGTGTCCCCTGATAAATCTTCAGCAATTAACTCATGCTCAAGTAATTGATTTTTAATTTTTTGAGGATCAGCCTCAGGTAAATCACATTTATTAATTGCTACAACTATTGGTACATTTGCAGCCTTTGCATGTTTTATTGACTCGATTGTTTGAGGTTTTACACCATCATCAGCCGCAACAACTAAAACAACAATATCTGTGAGCTTTGATCCTCTTGCTCTCATTTCAGTAAAAGCTGCATGGCCTGGTGTATCAATAAATGTTAATTTTTTAGACTGATTGTCTATTTGATAAGCACCAATGTGTTGAGTTATTCCACCAAACTCTCCTGATACTACATTTGCACTTCTTAAAACATCCAAAACTGATGTTTTACCATGATCCACATGGCCCATGACTGTAATAATTGGTGGCCTATTTTTTAAGTTTTCAGTCCTTGAAGCTTTAATTTTTTGAATTATTTCCTCTGCCTTTTCCTCCCGAATAGGGTTGTGACCAAATTCTTTAACTAAATACTCCGCAGTATCAGCTGCTAGATTTTGATTAATTGTTACAGTAACTCCCATTCCAAACATATGTTTAATGATATTACTAGATTGTTCTGCCATTCTATTTGCAAGTTCTCTTACTGTGATAACTTCAGGAATATTTATATCTCTTTTGATGGGCTTTAAATTTTCTTGAACTTCCTCTTTAGTTAAATTTCTATTTTCTTTTTGTCTTGCTCTTTTTACTGATGCTAAACTTCTCTCTCTTGCTTCAATTTGATCGCTTAAAGCTCGAGAGACAGTTAATTTTAATTCTCTTTTTTTAGTATTAGATTTTAAAGATTTTTTATTCTTATTTTCATTTTCCTCTTTAAGTCTTTTGGTAGCTCTTTGCTCAGCTAATTTACGTCTTTCAAAATCACTTGTTAAAGGCGTTGATTTAGGAGAATAATTTGGTTTTCCAAAAGTTCCTTTGTTGCTAGTAAAGTTATTTTTGATCTTTGGTGGATTTGATTTAAATGAACCACCTCTACTAGTAAATTTACCAGTTTGTTTTTCGATTATTACAGAATTCTTTCCAAGATTTTTTGCTTTATCTATATTTTTGATAGATTTTTTGGCTATGCCACCTGATATTGTTAATTTTGTCTTTTTTTCCATAGCTCATCTCTCAATCTTCATAAATAATTTTTCTTGCAGACATAATAAGTTCATCTGCTTCTTCTTTTGATAAAGCAAAATCTTCTAAGTAACCTTGAATTTTTACTCTTTCACCTTTCACTACATCATATCCACCGGTTAGCTCGTCTGATGCTAGATCAGCAAAATCTTGCAGTGTAAGGATTTTTTGATCGCCTAGGGTGACCAACATTCCAGGAGTTAACCCCTTTAAATTAATTAATCCATCATCCAAACCTAATTCTTTTATCCTCTCAGAAATATCTTCTTGATCTTTTTGATGAAACTCTTTTGCTCTTTCTATAAGAGCTTTTGCAGTTTCTTCCTCTATCCCTTCAATTTTTAATAAATTTTCTACCGAACTATCTTTTATATCGTCAATGGTGGAATAACCTTCGGCTACAAGAAGTTGTCCAAGTGTTTCGTCTAACTCTAAATTCTTAACAAAATTCTCTGTTTTCTCCTTAAACTCTAGTTGTCTTCTTTCTGAATCCTCTGCATCTGTCATAATATTTATTTCAAAATTTAATAATTTTGTAGCAAGCCTTACATTTTGTCCTCTTCTCCCGATAGCTTTACTTAAATTTTCCTCAGTAAGAATCACATCCAATTTTTTTCTTTCTAAATCTACATTTACTCTTTGCACTTCAGCTGGGGATAAAGCATTAGATACTAATATTGCAGGATCCTCAGACCAATTTACAATATCAATTTTTTCACCTTGTAATTCATTAACAACTGCTTGTACTCTTGATCCTCTCATTCCTACACATGCTCCAACTGGATCTAATGATGTGTCAACCGCTTTAACACAAATTTTTGCTCTACTCCCAGGATCTCTAGAAGATGATTTAATTTCAATCAGACCATCATAAATTTCAGGAACTTCTTGAACAAAAAGTTTTTCCATAAACTTGGGATGAGCTCTTGATAAAAAAATTTGTTGACCACGAGGTTCTCGTCTTACATCAAAACAATAAGCTTTAATTCTATCTCCGGCTTTTATATTTTCTCTTGGTATAATTTCATTTTTTTGAATTATTGCTTCCGTTCTTCCAAGATCTACGATTACATTTCCAAACTCTAATCTTTTCACTATTCCACTTAATATTGAGTCTTTTTTATCAATAAAATCATTAAATTGTCTCTCTCGCTCAGCCTCTCTGACATTGAAATTAATTACTTGCTTAGCCGTTTGGGCAGCTATTCTTCCAAAATCAAATGAGGGTAATGGTTGTAAAACTTCATCTCCGATCACCTTGTCTTTATTAGTCTCATTCAACATAATTGCGTCCTCTAGTTTGATCTCAGTATTTGTATTTTCTGGATTTTCTGTAACTATTAATTTTCTAAAAATTTCAATATCTCCGTTATCTCTATTAATCATTACCTTAATCTCATTATCTTGGCCAAATTTAGATTTTGCTGCTTTGGCAATACCAGTTTCCATTGAACTAATTATAAGGTCTTTATCGATCGATTTTTCTAAAGCTACTGCCTCTGCGATTCTTAATAATTCAAGTTTGTCTGCTCTTTTATTTAACATAATTTTGTTTACTCCAAAAAAAAATGGGCCAAGGCCCATTTTGATAATTCAACAATGTATAAGAATATATAAAAGTTTTTTTTTATTTTTCAATAAAAACTATTTTAAGAAAATGTCAGATTTGTTAGTATTTTCCCAAGAAAAAGCACCTTCTTTATCTGGCTCTCTTCCAAAATGCCCATATGCAGATGTTTTTTCATATATAGGTTTATTAAGCCCCAACATCTCTCTTATTCCTCTTGGGCTAAGATCAAAATTTTCTTTAATCTTATCTTCAACAAATTTATTTTTATCTAAATCATTATCAAAAAGATTTACATAAATAGATAATGGTTTTGAAACACCAATTGCATAAGCCAATTGTATCAAACATTTATCAGCAATCTTCGATGCAACAACATTTTTGGCGATGTATCTGGCTGCATAAGCTGCAGACCTATCTACTTTGGTTGGATCTTTTCCCGAGAAAGCTCCTCCACCATGTGGCGCAGCACCACCATAGGTATCTACGATAATCTTTCTGCCTGTTAAACCACAATCTCCATCAGGACCACCTATTACAAAATTTCCAGTTGGGTTAACATAAAATTCATTCTCATTAAAATCTTCTAGAAAATTTTTTGGTATAGAATTAATCAAATATGGTCTCAATAAGTCCCTTACCTGTTTTTGATCAACATTTGCGGTATGCTGAGAAGATATTACAACTGACTTAACTTTTGATGGTTTACCATTTTCATATTCAAAAGTTACTTGACTTTTAGAATCTGGCTCTATGTTTTTTAATTTACCTGATTTCCTATCCTCCGCCATTAACCTTAAAATTTTATGAGAAAAATGAATTGGTGCTGGCATTAAAACATCGGTTTCATTACAAGCATAACCAAACATAATACCTTGATCCCCTGCACCCTCATCTTTATTTCCCGAAGAGTCTACACCAATAGCAATGTCACTTGACTGTGAATGGAGATGACTTTCTATTTTAGTTGCTTGTTTCCAAGTAAAACCATCTTGATCATATCCGATGTCTTTAATGCACCCTCTTACCTTATTTATCAAATCATCTTTTTCAATTTCTGGTCCTCTGACCTCACCGGCTAATACAACTTTATTGGTAGTTGTGAGCGTTTCACACGCAACTCTCGAATATGGATCGTTTGATAAATAAGTATCTACCACCATGTCGGATATCCTATCCGACACTTTGTCAGGGTGCCCCTCTGACACAGACTCACTCGTAAAAAGAAAATTTTTTAAATTGCTCATTTTTGATTCTATTAAATGAAAAAGTTAAAATAATATACAACAAAATTAATATGAAAAATATGTTATTTCCATATTTAGAAAACAATGTTGTTTTAAAATCTCTTATGCCTTCTAAATCAATGTAACCTGAAACTCCATAATCTATTTTATTCTCAATATAACCTAATGGATTTATAATTGCTGCCATCCCGTTATTAGATGATCTAATTATATATTTTCCATTTTCAACTGCTCTAAATTTACTATGAATAAAATGTTGTTTGGGTCCAATGGATTTACCGAACCATCCATCTTCTGAAATATTCAATATAAAATCGAAATCAAAATCTTTAGTCAAATTTCCACTATATATTATTTCATAACAAATTAATGGCAAAAAATTTATTTGTTCAAGATCATTTTGGATTTTAATAATTTTTCTGTTAACTCCTTTATCAAATGATCTAATATTATTTGTGATTGTTTTTAAACCGAATTTGTTAAGAATATTTTCAATAGGGATAAATTCACCAAAAGGTACAAGTTTAATTTTGCTATAATTATCAATTAAATTTACTTTACTATCAAATATTGAAAATGAATTGTAATAATTGTAATCATTGTTAATAGTTTTTCTGCTTGTTATTCCTAAACCGATTAAGTGATTTTCACTAAAATATTTTTCAAATATATCATTATATAAATCTAATTGATCTTCATAAGTGTTGGGTATTATTCCCTCTGGCCATACAAAAAATGTCTTTTTTTCCTCAATAGGTGAACTAATTGAAATTAGCTCATTAATCACACTCTCTGCATTAATATTTTTATAGTACCTATCTAAACTTATATTTGCTCCAATTACTCTAATTGCAAAAGGAAGCTCTTTCTCTTTATTATTATAAAAATTTCTTTTCAAAAATTCCCCATATATATAAAAAGTTATAGGCAATAGTAGTAAAAGGATACATACAACCACTTCTTTTTTAGATTTTCTAAATATGAAAAGGGCGGGAGCTGTAAAAAAACTTATTATTATTAGATTTAATGAATAAGTTCCTATTATTGACAAAATGCTCAGGAAACTATTAATTTCAGAGAAACTATAAACTATCAAGTTCCAAGGGAACCCAGTTAAAATTGTTCCTCTGATAAACTCTATTAAACCAAACAAAAGAGAGAACAGGAAAAAAGCACTTAATATATTTTTAGGTTTGTATAGATAAAAAATAACAATACATAATGCATAAAATAAACCTAAAAATGCAGGGATGACAATTAAAGATATAGGAATTAAAAAATTAAAACTCTGATCAAAACTTAAGGATATAGTTAACCAATACAAACTGGACAAAAAATAACTAAAACCAAACAACCATCCATAATAAAAGGATTTTTTTATTCCTCGTTTTAGTCTCTGAAATAAAAAAATAAAAAAAACACTAAATGTAAAAAAATTTAAAAAAAAAAAATTATATGGAGGTAAACTTAAAGAAGTTAAGCCTCCTAAAAAGATTATCAATAAAGTCTCAAATATAAAATTTTTTTTCAATTTAAAATGGAAGTTTTTTCTATATATTTAAAAATTTTTTTTTCTTCATTTAACATCTGTCTATACTCTTTATTTTTTTGATGGTCATGACCCAATAAATGTAAAAAACCATGTATAAAAATTTTTATTGTTTTAATTTTAAATTCATAATTATCTAAATTTTTTGGCTTATTCATATAATTAAAACTAATAATAATGTCACCAAGATAATTTTCTTTTAATTTTTTTTGTTTTTTATTAAATGGAAAAGAAAGCACATCAGTATGTTTATTCTTATTTCTAAATTTCTTATTTAAAATTTTTATTTCTTTATTATTTGATAGTAGCAACGTTAAATAGATTTTTTTGTTGATAAATCTGTATTTTTTTGGAAACTTGTTACAAATTTTATTAAAAAATAATTCTTTTTTTTTTATTTTTTTTGACCAAGAATTTTCCTCTGAAAGCACATTAACTTTGATCATTATTGTTGTACGCTTTCACAATTTTTGAAACTAAAGGATGCCTCACAACATCTGAGTGATCAAAGTCTATAACTGCAATCTCACTCAAATGCGATAATATCTTTTTTGATCTTTCTAAACCTGACATTTTTTTATTAGGTAAATCTATTTGAGTAGGGTCACCATTGACAACTATTTTTGAATTTTCGCCTATTCTGGTAAGAAACATTTTGATCTGTGTATCAGTGGCATTTTGAGCTTCATCTAAAATTGCAAAAGAATTTTTTAAAGTTCTTCCTCTCATAAAAGCTAAAGGGGCAATTTCAATATCGCCAATTTCTATCATTCTCTGAATTTTTTCAAAATGAAACAGGTCATACAATGAATCATACAAAGGGCGTAGATATGGATCAACTTTCTCTTTCATATCTCCTGGCAGGAAACCTAGTCTCTCACCTGCCTCAACCGCAGGTCTAGAAAGTATAATTCTCTCTATTTTTTTTTCTAACAACATTGTTAAACCTACGGCAACAGCAAGAAAAGTTTTTCCTGTACCAGCAGGTCCGGCAGATATAATTATTTCATTTTGTCTTAACGCTCTAACATACTCTTTTTGTTTTTCTGACCTTGGAATTATAGATTTTTTTGGAGTTTTAATTATATCAGTAACGTTGGTATTTTTTACTTTTTCATTTATCATAAATTGATCAACTGAGGATAAAATATCTTTTTGTTCTATACTACCATTATTTTTAAATTGATTTGCAAGAAATTGAATTGCATTCTTCAAAATTTCGTTTTTTTCTGAAGTTGATTTTATTAAGATTGAATTTCCTCTGGAATAAATACTTGAATTAGTTATTTTTTCTAACTCTTTCAAGTTTTGGTTAAATTCACCAACTACTCCCATCAGGAGGTCATTCTCGTGAAAAATTACGCTAATTGAATTATTTTCTGAATAAACAAATTTTAGTGATGAATTAATATCTTTTTTAATTGTATTACTCAAACTTAAGCCACTCTTTGTTCTAAATAGTCTAAACTTTTACCAAACAATGTATTTTGATTACTACGATTTATTTTTACTTTGATAACTTTTCCCATATCTAATTCATTACCATCAAAAATAACCGAAGTCATGTACTCAGATCGACCAAAAAACTTTGTGCCACCATCTATTTTATTTTCAACTAAAACATCAATTTCTTTACCCTCAAGTGATTTATTCATATTAAATTGATTGGTAAATAACTGTTTTTGAACTTTTTCTAATCTTGTAAGTGAAATTTTTTTGTCAATTAATTCAAAATTTGCTGCGGTTGTTCCTGGCCTTGGACTAAATATGAAAGAAAAAGAATTTATAAATTTAATTTTTTTAATTAAATCACAAGTTTCATTAAAGTCTTTTTCATCCTCACCCGGATAGGCAATTATAAAATCACTCGAAAACTTTATTTTTGGGTTAATTTTTTGAAGTTTTTCGTAAGTATTAATATAATCACTTATTTGATGTTTTCTATTCATTGAATTTAGGATCTTGTCAGATCCACTCTGAACAGGCAGGTGAACTAAAGGCATTAATTTCTTTGAAACGCCATATACATTGATAAGATCTTCTGTCATATCCCTTGGGTGAGAGGTTGTATATCTAATTCTTTTAATTTCATCTAACTTTTCTATTTCTAAAATTAAATCTGACAATCTGTAATTCTCATAATTATAAGCATTAACATTTTGACCTAGTAGTGTTATTTCACGAACTCCATTTTCTGATAAATTCTCTGCTTCCTCTAATATTTTTTTGAATGGCCTTGAATACTCTGGACCTCTTGTAAATGGTACTACACAGAAATGACAAAATTTATCACAGCCTTCTTGAATAGTTAAAAATGACGAAATTTTTTTTGATGAATTCTTAATATTATCTAAATAGTCAAATTTTGTGATGGCATCAAATTCAGTTTCATCTATTTTTTTTTGTTTAGATAAAAATTCTACAATTTTGTCGTTTATTTTATGGTAGGCTTGCGGACCAATAACAATATCGATGTAAGGTTCTCTTTTGATCATTTCCTCATTTTCAGCCTGAGCAACACATCCAGCGACTATGACGATTGGTTTTTTTCGTGATCTAAACTTTTTTTTAACCCGTCCAATCTCATGATAAACTTTTTCTTTAGCTTTATCTCGAATATGGCAAGTATTAAATAAATAACAATTAGATTCCTCTAAATTTTCAGTTTTTACAAAACCTATTTCTCTCACAGTATCAAATATTCTGTTAGTATCATATTCGTTCATTTGACAACCAAAAGTTTTAATAAATATCTTTTTATTCATCTTTTGAGTTTACTTTAACACCATATAACTCAAGTTTATGATCTACTAACTTATAACCATATTTTTTAGCTACTTTTTTTTGCAACTCCTCAATTTCTTCATCCACAAATTCAATTATTTCACCTGATTTAATATCAATCAAATGGTCATGATGACTTTCTATCATTGCTTCATATCTAGCCTTACCACCTTTGAAGTCATGTTTAGTTAAAATTCCTGCTTCTTCAAAAAGCTTAACTGTCCTATAAACTGTGGCTATGCTTATTTTTGGATCAACTTTTGATACACGACTATATAATTCATCAACATCTGGATGATCAGACTCGCCATAAGCCGCTTTTGACTCTGAAATAACCTTGGCAATAATTCGCCTCTGCTCAGTTAACTTTACCCCTTTAGATAAACATTGTTGTTCTATTGTGTCTGACATAATTGATCTTAACTCAAATAAATAGGATTAATCAAATTTTTTTCAACTTTCAATTTATCGCAAAGTTTTGGGATATTTTCGTATTTTACCTCATTTTTTTCACAAAAATCCTCAAAACTAAAACAATAATAATCAATTTTATTGGTTAAATGAAAAGCTTTAACAACTGATAAAGAATTTCTTATCCCTGCAAAACTTCCTGGACCTCGATTTACATAAATTTGAGAAACTTTATCTAAATTTAATTTTTTTTTATTTAGAAAATCATTAATTAAAATAGATAATTTTTCATAATTTATTTTGGAATTTTCATGTGTAATGCTGTAATTAATATCATTATTAATGATCATTAAAAAAATTTTATCTTTAGCAGCATCTATAATTAGCTTATTCATTTTACAATTTATATTTCTAATTAATTCTATTTCACAAGAGAATAATATCAAATCTTATTCTAAAGATAACGGTGTTTTATCATTGATGTATCATCGCTTTAATGAAAATAAATATCCATCAACAAATATAAGAATGGATATGTTTGACGAGCAAATGAAAATCATTAAAAATCAAGGGTATGAATTTTATGACCCTAACAATTTTTTAAATGAATTTGATAAAGTAAAAAGGGATAAAAAAATTTTAATTACAATTGATGATGGATTTAAATCATTTTATAATGAGGCTTGGCCATATCTTAAAAAAAATAAAATTCCATTCATTTTATTTGTATCTACTGAACCTGTGGGGAAAAAAGGGTATATGACTTGGGACGAAATAAAAGAAATCAACAACTCAGATATAGGCTATATTGGGCACCATTCACATACACATGAATATTTAATTGATATGACTAAAAAAGAATTTATTAACGATATAGAGACAGCAACTGAAATTTTTAAAGATAAATTAGGTTATGTCCCACCAATATTTTCATATCCTTTTGGTGAATATTCTCTTTTTATGAAAAATTATATATCAAAAAATTTTGAAATCGCTTTTGGACAACATTCAGGAATAATTGATAACAATAAAGATAAATTTGAATTACCAAGATTTCCCATAAATGAAAAATATGGAGATTTAAAGCGATTTAACTCATTAATAAATTATTATCCTTTAGAATACAAATCTCTTAAACCACTAGAAAAAAAATTAGAAAATAAGGATAATCCACCTAAACTAATTGTTGAATTTTTTGAGGATCAAAAAAATATTGAAAATATCAATTGTTATTCAAATGATGGTGGTTCATGGAGCCAACCAAATTTAGTATTTGAAAAAAATATTCTTTATATAAATTTTGAGTCAAAATTTTTACCAAGAAGAGGAAGAATAAATTGTTCCTTAAATGATGATGGCAAATGGCGCTGGTTCGGAACCCAATTTGTTATAATGAAAAATTAAATTAGACTTTCAAGCTCTTTGCTAGAAGGAAGTAACTTGGCGTCATCAAAATCTTTTAGACTATTTTGTTTGATGATTTTTTGTAAAACCTCTACATATTGATTTCCAGTTTCTGCATAATTTTTTAAAAATTGCGAGAGAATTAGACTGTCTAAAGGTTGATTGTTATCTCTTAAATGCGCTCTTGCTAACCTAAAGTTTTTATACGATGCATGTGTATTTAAATTTCTTTGATAAGCTCTAACTGAGGCTTGTAATACATTGAATTTCATCACTTTGTGTCCCATGTTCTCATCAGCCTCTTTTGGTTTTAAACCATCACCTGACCAAGTCCATTGTCCAAAGAGTGCATTACCCTCTTGCGCAAATCTTGAGGTTCCCCAACCTGTTTCTTTTGCTGCTTGTGCAAGTGCCAAAGAAACTGGCACTTCATCCATCCTTATTTTAAGTGTTGATAAATCTTTTGATGTTACACCATATTGTTTATATTTTTTTTCAAGCCATTTTTTTTCTAATTTAGTATTGTTATTTTTATTTATAATTTTAAAGAGAGTTTTCCTGTCTAATCTAATATTGTTATTTTCTTTTAAAACTAGAGGTAAAACAATTTGAATGAAAAACTCTTTTCTTTTCTTTGTATTTTCAATCATTTTAATTTCACCAGGAAGTAAAGTTAATGCAACTGGTTTAACCAACTTTGTTTCTCTTACATCATCCAACTTATAGTCTGTATCTTGAAACAATTGTTTAATTGTTGACGCATTTAACCTAACAGTATCTGTTTCTAGATCATTAAGACTGAAAATATCAATCAACAAATCTTTTTCATCTAAATCTTCTGAGTTAGATCCTGCATTTTCTTTATTACTGAGGGTATAGGCCAATATAGCTTTAGAATTATTTTGAAATTCTTTATCATCAAAAAGTTGCTTATTAGCAAAATTAATTATTGATGGAATATGATAGAATGAAAATACAACAAAAATACTTGTTAAAAATATTCTTGGGATCGCACCAATTCTTCTGTCATCAAAAAACTTAAATATTTTTAAGTTCTTTCTTCTCATTTTAACAAAATAAAATTTTGACTTAAAAAAAATCAGTTGATTTAAAAATTTAAGATTTTTTAATTTAAAACCAAACATTAAAGAGCCTCAACTTTTTTTACTTCTGGAAGATAATGACAAAGTAGATTTTGTACACCTTGTTTTAATGTCATAGTTGAACTTGGACAGCCCGAGCAACTTCCCTGGAGTTGCACCTTAACTGTGCCATCTTTAAACTCTTTAAATTTTATATCGCCACCATCTTTTGCAACTGCAGGTCTTATTTTTTCATCTAATATTTTAATTATCTTTTTTTCAATATCCTTTAAATTTTCATTATTTTCAATTAGGGTATTTTCAACTACACATTCTTTTCCACTTGAGTAAAAATCATTTATTAGAGAAATCACAACATGTTTAATTTCATCCCATGGTGTGTCATCATATTTATTTATTGAAATAAAATCTTTACCCAGAAAAATGCCTTCAACTCCATTAACAGCTAATAAATTTTTAACCAACTCATTATTAGTTTGGTCTTTTTGTGTAATTTCAAATGACCCTTTATTTGAAACATTCTTACCAGGTAAGAATTTCAAAGAATTTGGGTTTGGAGTTATTTCAGTCTGCACAAACATGGTTTATATATAATCAATAATTGTAAAAATGAAACTCGTTAATAGAAAAATCTTAAAAACCAACAAGTTCTTGAATTTTTTTTACCTTTTTTGAAGCTATTTTATCTGCTTTTTTAGATCCCTCTAATAATATTTTATCTAAATATTTTTTTTCACTTAATAACTTTTTTATTTCTGATGATATTGGACTAATTTTATCAACCATAGCTTGTGATAAATTTTCTTTAAATTCCGAAAAATTTTTTCCAGAAAATTTATTTATTGTATCTTCTAAACTTACATCCATTAAACTAGAATAAATACCCATTAAATTCTTTGCTTCGGGTCTTTTCTCTAAATCTGCACTAGCAGATGGCAATGGCAAAGTATCAGTTTTTGCTTTTTTGATTTTATTTATTATTTGGTCTTTATCATCTGTTAAATTTATCCTGCTCAGATCTGATAATTCAGATTTACTCATTTTTTTGGTACCATCTCGCAAGCTCATAATTCTTGAAAACTCTTTTTGAATTAATGGCTCAGGAATTTTGAA
Source organism: uncultured Pelagibacteraceae bacterium (assembly GCA_902552805.1). Taxonomy (GTDB): domain Bacteria; phylum Pseudomonadota; class Alphaproteobacteria; order Pelagibacterales; family Pelagibacteraceae; genus Pelagibacter. Next base: position 15,644 of record CACDIC010000010.1, on the reverse strand, counting down.
AAAATTGTCAGCATTAAAATCATTATTAAACTTTTGAGCTATATCTCGGCAAAGTTCTAAATGTTGCTTTTGATCATCTCCAACAGGTACATGCGTGGTGTCATATAATAAAATATCTGCAGCCATCAAAACAGGATAGGAATAAAGACCAATGCTAGCTTTTTCTTTATCTTTTCCAGCTTTCTCCTTAAATTGGGTCATTCTATTTAGCCATCCCATTCTAGCCACACAACTTAATATCCAGGCCGTTTCTGAATGAGCACTCACTCTTGATTGATTAAAGATTATACTTTTTTCAGGATCAATGCCACTAGCAATAAAAGTTGCTACAGTTTCATATATATTATCTTTTAATTTTTTTGGATCTTGAGCAACTGTAATAGCATGAAGATCAACAACACAGAACACACACTCATTTTGATTTTCATTGTTAAGTTTTACAAAATTTTTGATTGCTCCCAAATAATTTCCAAGATGAAGGTTTCCAGTAGGTTGAACACCTGAAAAAATTTTTTTTCCCATAGTTAATACTTTAGTTTAATATCACCATATTTGAAAGCTTTGATAAATAATGAAAAACTCAAATAAAATATAAGACTTAAAAAAGCTGAAAGTATCAAATAAAAAGATTTAAAATTATATTCATAAAGCAATTTATTTTCAAAAAACAAAATTAAGTAATTAAAAAATATTCCCATTATTATAGATGCCAAAAGTATTTTTATTAATTTGGCAAAAAATGATTCATTAAAATTAAATAAATCTTTATTTTTTAAGTAAACAAATAATATTATTGCATTAAACCATGATGAAATTGTTGTAGCTATAGGAATGATTATAAAACCAATTTCTCTAAAAAAATAAATACTTATTAATATATTTAGAGTTACTGAAAATAATGAAATATAAAATGGTGTTTTAGTATCCTGATTTGCGAAAAAAAAAGTCGAAAATACTTTAATTAAGGCAAAAGCGGGTAATCCTAATCCAAAATAGTAAAGTGCATTTGCCGAGTTAGATACTGACAACTCATCAAAAGAACCATAGCCAAATAATGCTGAAATAATTTGCTCTGATCCTACAATTAAAGCAACTGCAGCCGGTAAACTTAAAAACATACTAAGCTCAAGCGCTTTATTTTGTAGTAAAAGAATTTTATTTTTCTTTTTTAAAAAAACATGTTTTGAAAGTTGTGGCAGAACAACCACGCCTATCGCAATTCCTGCAATTGCAAGGTTTATTTGATAAATCCTATCAGCATAATATAGATAAGATACAGCACTAGCTTGGAAAGATGCAATTATAGTACCTACAAGAATATTAATTTGTGTTACACCAGATGAAAAAATACTAGGTAAAAGTTTTTTAAAAAAAAATTTGACCTTATTATTAGTTTTGAAATTAAACTTAAGATTTATAGAATAAAATCTTTTCGCAAATTGATATAAAAAAACAAGTTGTAATAATCCTGCAATAGAAACTCCATATGATAAATAATAAACTAGTTCGTCGTTAAGAAATTTTCCAAAAAATAAAATTCCAATCAAGACTATATTAAGGATTATTGGAGCTGCAGAGGCCGCAGCAAACTTGTTGTGAGAATTTAGAATTGCAGCAAAAAAAGAAGATAGACACACAAACATTAAAAATGGCATAGTTATCCTTGTAAGATTGACAGCTAGCTGAATCTTTTCTGAATTATCAACAAAACCTGGCGCAATTAACCTTACAAAAACTGGCATGAAAATTTCTATAATTAAAACTAAAAACAATAGTCCTAAAAATAATAAATTGAAAATTTCGTTAGCAAATTTTTGTGATCCAGTTTTTTTTTTCACTAATTCTGAAGTGTAACTTGGTATAAAAGCTGCATTAAAAGTTCCTTCTGCAAATAATCTTCTAAAAGTATTAGGTATCCTGAATGCTACAAAAAATACATCTGCTAAAAAACTTGTACCAAGAAAGATCGCTATCAAAACATCTCTTAAATAACCAAGTAATCTACTGATAATAGTATAAAAACCAAAAGTCCCTGTTGACTTAACTAAATTCATAAATCATATTAGTCTTAATTTTACCCCATTTGTACACCTAATTAGCATAAATGAAAAAAACAAAAATTGATCATTACACAGATAAAGAAGCTTTAGATTTTCACAAAGATAAAAAGCCAGGCAAGATTGAAATATCTTCCTCAAAAAATATGACGACAAAAAGAGATCTGGCTTTAGCATACTCACCTGGTGTAGCTGCTCCTGTAAGAGCAATCAGTGATAATCCTGAGGCTGCGTTTGATTATACAAGTAAAGGAAACCTTGTTGCAGTAATTAGTAATGGCTCAGCAATTTTAGGTATGGGAAATTTAGGTGCGTTAGCATCTAAACCGGTGATGGAAGGTAAGGCTGTTTTATTTAAAAGATTTGCTGATATTGACTCTATTGATTTAGAGATAGACTCCGAAAATTCAGATGAAATCATAAATAGTATAAAAAATTTTGCTCCAAGTTTTGGAGGTATTAATCTTGAGGATATTGCTGCTCCTGATTGTTTTATTATTGAAGAAAAGTTAAAAGAAATACTTGATATACCAGTATTTCATGATGATCAGCATGGAACTGCGATTATCACAACTGCAGCACTTATTAATGCTTTGGACATTAGTAAAAAAAAAATTGATAGAGTTAAAATAGTTGTCAATGGTGCTGGAGCTTCGGCTATGGCTTGTGCTAATTTATTTAAAAAGACTGGTGTACCCCAAAATAATATCACAATGGTAGATAGAACAGGAGTCATATATAGAGGTCGAGATAATTTGAACCAATGGAAATCAAGTCATGCAATTGAAACAAAAGATAGAACTCTAGATGATGCTATTACTAATGCAGATGTTTTTTTAGGCTTATCTGCGAAAGGAGCGTTAACTAAAGACATGGTTAAGAAAATGGCAAAAAATCCAATTATATTTGCATGTGCTAACCCTGACCCAGAAATTACACCTGAAGAAATTGAAGAGGTTAGAGATGATGCAATTATAGCGACTGGAAGGTCAGATTATCCTAATCAAGTAAACAATTTAATAGGGTTTCCATATATTTTTAGAGGTGCATTAGATGTCCGATCAAAAACAATTAATGAAGAGATGAAGATTGCAGCTGCACATGCGATAGCAAAATTAGCTAAAGAAGATGTGCCGGATGAAGTCATTGCAGCAATGGGAGGTGAGAGGCCACACTATGGAAAAGATTACATAATTCCATCAACATTCGATCCAAGATTAATTAGTGTTATACCGGCTGCAGTTGCAAAAGCTGCAATAGATACTGGAGTTGCAAGAAAAAAAATTGACAATTTTGATATTTATAAAGACCAACTTAAGCAACGACTAGACCCTACAGTTACAATCATGCAAGGAGTAAATAGTTATATTAGGAAAAAACAAAAGAAAGTTGTTTTTGCTGATGGTGAAGATGAGAATACTCTTAAAGCTGCAATAGCCTTTAAAAACTCAGAGTTAGGAATACCTATATTAGTAGGAAAAGAGGAGCTGATTAAAAATCAAATAAAAAAGATTGGTTACAACGAAAATTTTGATATTGAAATTGTTAACTCAAAAGACACAGCCAAAAGAGAAAAGTATGCGAAATATTTATTTAAAAAACTTCAAAGAGAAAAAGGAATGTTAGAATGGGATTGTGATAGACTTATAAGAAATGATAGAGTGATTTGGGCATCATGTATGGTTGCATGTCAAGATGCTGATGCAATGATAACTGGAAATACAAGAAGATATTCATCTTCACTAGAAAAAATTATTAAAGTTGTTGATCCTAGACCTGGAGAAATTATGTTTGGTTTAAACCTGGTTGTGAATAGGGGAAAAACAATATTTATTTGCGACACATCAGTTATTGAATACCCAGACGCAAAACAACTTGCTGATATGGCAAAATCAGCAGCAAGGGTAGCAAAAATATTTGGTTTTGATCCGAAAGTTGCTTTTTTATCTCACTCTACTTTTGGAGAGCCAGCTACAGATAGAACAAAAAGACTAAGTGATGCTGTTAAAATTTTAAAAAATGATAAAGTTGATTTTAAATTTGATGGTGAGATGCAGCCAGATGTTGCTTTAGAAGAAATGTATAAAGAACTTTATCCATTTTCAGAAATAGTTGGTAATTCAAATGTTTTAATCATGCCTAGTCAACATAGTGCTGCTATTTCATATAAAATGATAAAGTCAATGAGTAGAGCAAAAGTAATTGGACCCTTGTTAATTGGTTTGGGTTTGCCTATTGAAATAGCACCTTTGAGATCTTCAACTTCTGATATTTTAAATTTAGCTTCTATTGCAGCCTACTCAGCTGATGTTATTGATTATAAAAAAACTAGTTAGTTTTTATTCTCAAATTATCAACTAGTAAGATACTAGCAATCACATCCTCAACATCTAAAATTTCTTTTGCCTCTGTAATAACCAGGTCTTTTTCATCTTTAGTTCGCGAAATTCCATAAATATAGATTTTCTTTTTATAGGTATCTATTTGATAATTTGTTGCCTTAATTTCTTTGTTCAAAATTAGTGCAGTTCTTAATTGGGAAGTGATTAATAGATCCTTAGCTGATTGTTTAAAGTTAAAAGCCTCCTTTATCTTGATGTCATTCCTTACAGATCTCACACCATTAGTCTCCCATGCAATTTTTGTTAATTTTAATTTTTCTTCTGGTTCATCAACTTTTCCTGTTAGAAATATTCTACCATCCAAAACTTTTGATTTTACTGATAAAAGATAATTTTTATTCAAGAGTAAAATTCTAGCAGTTAAGTTTTTTTGCATCAAAGAATCATCTATCTGAGTCCCTAATGATCTTGGATCAATAGCAACACTTACTCCTGTTCCAAAAATTCCTGAAGATGATACGCCTGCACATCCACTTAAAATGAAACCAACAAAAAGTACAATGAGTATTTTATTTTTCATTTTTAATTTTCAAACAATAGTCATAAATGATTTTTTTTGAAATATCATTTTTACGAATAATTAAATCTATTATTCCTTTGATGCTAAGTTTATTTATCATCGCTCTAATCAATCTTTTATCTGATTCATCTAGAGTTTGGGAACCTTTTTTGTCATGAATTTTTTCCGAAATAACAATAGTCAATTCACCTTTTAAATTACTCTTAAATGGTTCCAAGTCTTCCACTTTAGATCTCTTGTACTCCTCATAAAACTTTGTCATTTCTCTGCAAATCAGGATTTTTCTTCCCATAAAATTTTTTTTAATTATAGGAATATTCTTATTAATTTTCTTTGGAGAAACGAAAAAAACGACTGAACTATTTAATTTTGATAAATTTTCCAAATCCTCTTTTAAAATTTTATCTTTTTCAGGAAGAAATCCATAAAAGAAAAACTTTTCTGAAAATCCTGATATTGAAACTGCAGATATGACTGCTGAAGCACCGGGTATAGGAATAATATTGATGTTATTCTTAATGCACTCATTAACTAATATAGAACCTGGATCAGAAATACCTGGGGTGCCGGCATCTGAAATTAAAGAAATAAGTGATCCTTGATTAATTAACTTTATAATTTTTACAACATTTCTTTTCTCATTAAATTTATGATTGGCAATTAAATTTGATTTAATTTGGTATTTTTCTAATAAATTTTTAGAAATTCTAGTATCTTCACACAAAATGTAGTCTGACCTTTTTAGAGTTTCTATTGCTCTTAGACTAATATCATTTAAATTCCCAATTGGAGTAGAGACTAAATATAGACTTTTTTTGAACAATCTATGAGCAGATTTTAAATTTTTAATCATAATCCCCTAGAATATTATAGTATCATTAGAATGAAAAAATTTTTTAGAATTATTTCAATATCAATAATAGTCTATCTAACAAATTACTCATTAGCAATTTCACAAAATAAAAAAATTAAAATTGGGCTTCTTGTACCTTTATCTGGTGAATATAAAGAATTAGGACAATCAATAATTAAGTCAACCAGAATGGCCTTAAACGACATAGGAACAGATAAAATTGAAATTTATCCTATGGACACTGGTATAGATCCTAATCAAACTTTGCAATCAGCTACTCAGTTAAAAAATACAGGAATAAAAATATTTCTTGGTCCAATTTTTTATAAAAGTTTAATATATTTGGATGACATTCAAGATGTAGTTTTTCTATCATTAACAAATAAAACTAACGATCTGCCAAAAAACGTGATAAGCAGTGGAGTAAATTCTTTGTCCCAGTTAAATGCAATTAAGAATTTTTTAGAATTAAGTGAAGTAAAAAAAACAATCTTACTAACACCTAATCTTGATTATAAAAATGAAATTAAAAAAGCCATTAAGCAATCAAAAATCAAAATTTCTAAACAATACACTTATGATACAGAACCAACTAAGCTGACGAAACAAATTGAAAAAATAACAAATTATGAAGTAAGAAAACAAAACCTGATCGATGAAATTTTAAGAATTGAAAACTCAGATTTGGTAGATAAAGAGCAACAAATTAAGAAATTAGAGAAAAAATATACAATTGGGAATGTAAATTTTGACTCAGTTATTATCTCTGATTTCAATGAAAATCTTAAGAGTGTAATTACTTCTCTTATTTATAGTGATGTATCACCAAAAAATAAATTATTTATAACTCTTAATCAGTGGTTTGATGAAAGTTTATTTTTAGAGGAAAATATACAGCCTTTATATTATCCATCAATTAATAAAAAAAATTTAGAAGCATTTAATCAAAAATTTAGAAACAAGTATAATTCAAGACCAAATCATCTAAGCTTATTAAGTTATGATCTTTTAGGATTGATTTATTATTTATCGTTAAAATCTGATTTTTCAGACATAAATAATATTTTCAAAAAAGAAAATTCATTTAAAGGTAAAATTGGGATTTTTGATGTAAAAAATAATAAAATTAATCATAGATTAAACTTTTATAAAATTGATGGTGGAGAAATTAAAGAAATTTTCTGAGCTTTTTAAAAGCATCAGACCTGTGGTCTAATTTATATTTTTGAGATGACTTCATCTCACCAAAAGTTTTTATCTTATTTTTAGGAATAAATATTGGATCGTATCCAAACCCATTTTTACCCTTTGGTTTTTTGGAAATATACCCCTCAACTTTTCCAACAACACAAGCTATTTTTTTATTTAAATCACTTATGGACAAAGCACAGACAAACCTGGCATTAATTTTTTTATTTCTCCAATTTTTATCTTTTTTATCTAATGCCTTATAAACTTTTTGAATTGCCCTATTAAAATTTAATTTTTTTCCAGCCCATCTTGCTGAAAAAATTCCTGGTTTTTTATTTAAAATATCAACTTCTAAACCAGAGTCATCTGCTAAGCAGATTAGATTTGTTTTTTTTGAAAAGTATTGAGATTTGATGAGAGAATTTTCTTTAAAAGTCTTTCCTGTTTCTCTTGGGCTCTTTAAATTAAACTTTGAGGTAGGAAATGTTTTAATATTAGTTGGTAATAAATCTCTTATTTCCTTTAATTTTCCTTTGTTATTTGTGCCTATAAGGAGTTGTTTAATTTTTTTTTTTAGCATCTGGAAATTTAATTTTTTCTTACCATATATGTTCATATGGAAAAAGATCAAAACCAAGAAAATACAGACAAAGTATCAGAGAAAGATCAAAAAGATTTAAATCAAGATCAAAAAACTGAAAATTTAGGAACGAATAATAAAGAACAAGACCAAGAACAGGATCAAGAAAAAGAAAAAACCCCAGAAGAAAAAATTTTAGAGTTAGAAGATAAACTTGCAAGATCATTTGCTGAAATGGAAAACCAAAGAAGAAGGTTTGAAAAAGAAAAAGAAGATGCTTTTGAATATGGAGGGTTTTCTTTTGCAAGAGAAGCTTTAAATTTAATAGATAATCTTGAAAGATCAAAACAAATTTTATTAAATGATGAAACTTTAAAGGATACAGAGGCATTAAAAAAAACACTCGAGCATTTTGACATTATCAATAAAGATTTAATTTCAATTTTTTCAAAAAATAAAATTAAGCCTATTGAATGTCTCAATAAAAAATTAGATCCAAACTTTCACCAAGCAATGATTGAAATAGAAGATGATCAAAAAGAACCTGGAATAATTGTTCAAGAAATACAAAAAGGATTCACAATTAAAGATAGATTGTTGAGACCGGCTTTAGTGGGTGTAGCAAAAAAAAGTGAAAAAAAAGAGGAAAAAAATGAGGAAAATAAAGAAAATTCAGTAGATAAATAATATTTAAATGAACTTGTAGAATTCAATTTCAACACTATATGAGGAGAACAAATAACTGATATGAGCAAAATAATTGGAATAGATTTAGGAACGACAAACTCTTGTGTGGCTATTATGGAAGGTAGCCAGGCAAAAGTTTTAGAAAATGCAGAGGGTGCAAGAACAACGCCTTCTGTAGTCGCTTTTACTGATGAAAAAGAAAAATTAATAGGACAACCTGCTAAAAGACAAGCAGTAACAAATCCAGAGAATACAATTTTTGCAGTTAAAAGATTAATTGGTAGAAATTTTGAAGACCCAACTGTTAAAAAAGATATCGAAGCTGCGCCTTTTAAAATTGTAAATTCTGAAAAAGGTGACGCATGGATTGAAGCGAAAGGAGAGAAATATTCACCTTCACAAATATCTGCTTTTATTCTCCAAAAAATGAAAGAGACTGCTGAAAAATATTTAGGTCAAGCTGTTACAAAAGCGGTAATAACTGTACCTGCATATTTTAATGATGCACAAAGACAAGCTACTAAGGATGCTGGAAAAATAGCTGGGTTAGAAGTTTTAAGAATTATAAATGAACCAACCGCAGCTTCACTAGCTTATGGTTTGGATAAGAAACAAAATAAAAAAATTGCAGTTTACGATTTAGGTGGTGGAACTTTTGATGTGTCTATTCTTGAATTGGGTGATGGAGTTTTTGAAGTAAAATCTACAAATGGTGATACTTTTTTAGGTGGAGAAGATTTTGACAACGCTGTTGTGGAATATCTAATTTCTGAGTTCAAAAAAGATAGTGGTATTGATTTAAAAACTGATAAGTTAGCATTACAAAGATTAAAAGAGGCAGCTGAAAAAGCAAAAATTGAACTTTCAGCAGCTGAGCAAACAGATATAAATTTACCGTTTATAACTGCTGATAAAACTGGTCCTAAACACATAAATTTAAAAATGACTAGAGCTAAGTTAGAGGCCTTAGTTGAAGATTTAATTGCCAAAACTATTCCTCCATGTAAAACTGCTTTGAAAGACGCCGGAATTTCAGCAAGCGATGTTGATGAAGTGGTGATGGTTGGAGGTATGACTAGAATGCCGAAAGTCATTTCCGAAGTTAAAAACTTCTTTGGCAAAGAACCAAACAAAAGTGTTAATCCTGATGAAGTCGTTGCTATGGGTGCAGCAATACAAGCTGGCGTTTTACAAGGTGACGTAAAAGATGTTCTTTTATTAGATGTAACACCATTATCTTTAGGAATTGAAACTCTAGGTGGCGTTTCTACAAAACTTATTGAAAAAAATACAACAATACCTACAAAAAAAAGTCAGGTATTTTCTACTGCTGAAGATAACCAGCCCGCAGTCTCAATACGTGTTCTTCAGGGTGAAAGAGAAATGGCAACAGATAATAAATTACTTGGTAATTTTGAACTAGTTGGTATTGCTCCAGCACCAAGAGGAGTCCCTCAAATTGAGGTAACTTTTGATATAGATGCTAATGGAATTGTTAATGTATCTGCAAAAGATAAAGGCACTGGTAAAGAACAAAAAATTCAAATTCAAGCCTCTGGTGGATTAAGTGATGAAGAGATTGAAAAAATGGTGAAAGATGCTGAAGCTAATAAAGAAGCAGACAAGAAAAAAAGAGAGTCTGTGGATGTTAGAAATCAGGCAGATACTTTAATTCATTCAACTGAAAAAAATCTAAAAGAGCATGGATCAAAAGTTTCAGATGAAGAGAAAAAAGCAATTGAAGATGGGTCAAATGCATTAAAAGAATCTCTTAAAGGTGAGGATATTGAGGACATTAAGAAAAAAACAGAGGCATTAGTACAAGCTTCCATGAAACTAGGAGAGGCTATTTACAAGTCACAACAAAGCACAAAACCAGATTCTGGTAAAGATGATGGAAATAATGAAAAGGGAAAGAAAGACGATAATGTTGTTGATGCGGACTTTGAGGAAGTAAAAGACGAGAATAAAGAAAAAAGCGCTTAACTGACATCTATTTGTCCAGGTTATATACATGGCTAAAAGAGATTATTATGATGTCTTAGGAGTAAGTAAAAGCGCAAGCCCCGATGAACTAAAATCAGCCTACAGAAAATTAGCCGTTAAATATCACCCTGACAAAAATCCTGGTGATAAATCTGCAGAAGATAAATTTAAAGAAGCCAGTGAAGCCTACGGTGTGCTTTCTGATAAATCGAAAAAAGAAAACTACGATAACTTTGGACATGCTGCATTTGAAAATGGTAGCGGTAGTAGAGGTGGTTTTGGTGGTTTTAGTGGTGCAGATTTCTCTGATATTTTCGAAGATTTTTTTGGAGACTTTGGTGGTGGAGGCAGAAGAAGTTCGAGAAGAAGTTCAAATAACAGAGGTTCAGATCTAAGGTACGATTTATCAATTACACTAGAGGAGGCATACACTGGTAAAAAACAGAATATCCAGTTCTCTACTTCTGAAAAATGTAATACATGTAAGGGAAATGGTTCTAAACCGGGCTCTAGCCCAGACAGATGTACTTATTGCGGAGGAAATGGAAGAGTCAGATCTAATCAAGGATTTTTTACAGTTCAACAAACATGTCCTCAATGTGCTGGAAGTGGTGAAGAAATAACTAATCCATGTGGAGACTGTAATGGACAAGGTAATAAACAAACAAATAAAAAAATATCTGTAACAATTCCGAAAGGTGTCGATGATGGTACGAGAATAAGACTTGCCGGCAAAGGTGAGGCTGGAACAAGAGGAGGTACTAGTGGAGATTTGTATTTATTTATAAATGTTAAATCTCATGAATTATTTAAAAGATCTGATGTAAATTTATTTTTTGAATTTCCAATTTCAATTGCTGATGCAGCTCTAGGTACAACAATAGAAATCCCTACAATTGATGGAAAAAAAGCAAAAATTAAAATACCGGATGGAACACAAGATGGAAAACAATTCAGATTAAAAGGTAAAGGTATGCCTTTTATGCGCAGAGGTGATTTTGGCGATCTATACGTTCAGGTAAAAACTGAAGTTCCTGTTTTTTTAAACAAAGAACAAAAAGATTTATTAGAACGATTTAGAAAAATTGAAAATGAAAAATCAAATCCAAGTATTAAGAAATTCTTCCAAAAAGCTAAAAGTTTCTGGAAAGGTTAAAAAATGGGATTAGAAGAGATAGTTCCAGCTATTTTTTTAATAGCAGTTTTAATTCTTGTTTTACCTGAATTTTTAAGATCAAATTCAAAATCAAAAAGGTTTTTTAAAAATTTAGCTATTTGGTCAATGATTATTATATCTATTGTAACCATATCTTTTTATATCTTTTAAATATAAATTATAATCTTTAAAAATGAATATTCTTGTTGAGGGCTGGCGTAATATTAATCACTCCTATGCACTTGTTAACCAATGGCAAATTTTCGAACTGATCAAATCATCAAACATATATTTTCAAGATATTCCTTTTCCTAATGAAAATTGGAATTCACAAAGAAATGATAGTGGTTTAAGGAAAGAGGTTAAAAATACAATTAACAAAATCCCTCCACCATCAGATGATATTGATTATGATATAACTTATAGAATTTCAGGACCATTTAATTTTGATACGAAATTTAATTCCAAAGTAGTTTTTGTATTTGCTACTTCGGAATATAAAAAAAATTTAATTAAGTCTGATTACACTAATGGTGAGCCAATTCAGCTTAGCAAAGAAGAAAATTTTTTTATACACACTCCATCTAATTGGTCCAAAAAAAGTTTTCTAGCATCTGGTTTTAGAGAAGATCAGGTTATAGTCGTTCCTCATGGAGTTGATGTAAAAACTTTTAATTTAATTTCTGAAAGTGAAAAAAAAAATATTAGGGACAAATATAAAATAAAATCTGAGGACTATGTTTTAACAAATATCGGTGCAATGACTCAAAATAAAGGTGTTGAGGATTTAATAGCAGCATATGGAATTTTAAAAAAGAAAAATAAAAATCTTAAACTTATTCTAAAAGATCAGAGTAATTTGTATGATAGAGGTGCCAATAATCCAATTAAAAATATGCATGACTCAAAATTTAATCAAAAATACAAAATTTTTAATGATCAAATGTACAAAGATATGATTATAATTTCTGAAAATTTAAATTTTAAAGAAATTAGAAATATTTATTCTATAACAGATTGTTACGTCTCACCTTATAAGGCCGAGGGTTTTAATCTTACCCCGCTTGAAGCTGCTGCATGTGGTACACAGATAGTGGTTACAGATGGCGGACCTACTGATGACTATTTTGATGATTGCATGGGTTTTAAGATTGAAAGCAAAGAAGAAAAACTAAATGATAATATTTATCTTAAACCAAAAACCAATTCTTTAATTGAAATTCTCGATTCCATTATAAATAAAACTGACAATAAAAAAAATCAGAGAAACAAACATGTTCATAAAAATTTTTCTTGGGAAAATATAGTTAAAAAATTGAAAAAAGAGTTTGAAAATAAATTAAGTAAATGAAATAAGAAATTATGAAAAAAATAAACTTAGCGATTACTGGTTGCTTGGGCAGAATGGGTCAACAACTGATAAAATCGTCTAAAAAAAATATAAATTTCAAATTAGTTGCACTCACAGAAAATGTATTAATTAATAAAAAAGTTAATGGGATCAAACTAGAATTGAATTCTGAAAAAGCCTTTAAAAAAACAGATATAATTATTGATTTTACTGTACCTAGTTGCACGCTTGAAATACTAAAAATAGCAAAAAGGCTAAAAAAAAAAGTTGTAATTGGCACTACTGGGTTTAACAAAAACCAAGAAGATCTTATTAAAAAATATTCAAAAAAAATACCAATTCTAAAAGCTGGCAATATGAGTTTGGGTATAAATCTTTTGGTTTATTTAACAGAAATAGCCTCAAGTTCTTTAGGGAAAAATTTTTTAAGTAAAGTTTTTGAAATACATCATAAACACAAAAAAGACTATCCGTCTGGCACAGCACTTATGATTGGTAAAGGGATTGCTTATGGCAAAAAAAAGAATTTCTTAAGCTTGTATGGTAAAAAATATTTAAACAAAAAAACTTTTCCATATAGTAAAAAAATTAATTTCAACTCAATAAGAAAAGGTGAAATTATTGGGAAACATGAGGTAAAATTTTCTAGTGGTAAAGAAATAATTACCTTAAATCATGAAGCTTTTGATAGAGCTCTTTACTCTGAAGGTGCGTTGGCAGCAGCAAAATGGCTTATAAATAAAAAACCTGGTCTTTACTCAATGAGAGATTTAATGAATTTCAAATAATGAATGAAATTCAAAGAGCTAAAATAGTTTTAAAAATTTTAAATAAAACTTATCCTTCTATACATGTTCCATTGAAGAGTAGAAATGTTTTTACTCTTTTGATTTCTGTTCTACTTTCAGCGCAATGCACAGATGTGAATGTAAATAAAGTCACTAAAGATATTTATCCAAAATATTATAAACCAAAACATTTTATAAAATTAGGAAGAAAAAAAATTGAGAAATTAATTAAAAAGATTGGTATTTTTAGAATTAAGGCAAAGAGTATTTATAACCTATCAAAATTATTAATGGAAAAATACAATGGTAAAGTTCCTAAAACGTTTGAAGAATTAGAGAGCTTACCTGGCGTTGGTCATAAAACAGCTAGTGTAGTCATGTCTCAAGGCTTTGGATATCCAGCATTTCCAATTGATACTCATATACATAGATTAGCTCAAAGGTGGGGTTTAACAAATGGAAAGAATGTTGTTCAAACTGAAGAGGATTTAAAAAGATTATTTCCTAAAAAAAGTTGGAATAAACTTCATCTACAAATCATTTACTATGGACGAGAATATTGTAAAGCAAGAGAATGCTATGGAGTAACTTGTAAAATTTGCACCAGTTGTTATCCTAAAAGAAAAAAACCCATTAAAACAAAGAAAGCATAAAATGAAAGTTCTTGGAATTGGAAATGCAATAATCGATGTAATTTGTAAAGTTGAGGAAAATTTTATTACAGAGAATAATCTTACAAAAGGCACAATGAAGTTATTTTTTGATGAAATAGAATTCAAGGGTCTTTTAGGATCATTAAAAATTGAAAAAACTATTTCAGGAGGGTCGGTTGCTAACTCAATAGTTGGTCTATCTCAACTCAAAAATGATGTTGGTTTTATAGGAAAAATATCTGACGATATTTTTGGGTCTAAATATGAGGAAGGACTTAAAAATGAAAATGTTAAATATTTTTATACAAAAAATAAAGAAAGTCTACCAACAGGCACTTGTTTAATTTTAGTTACGCCAGACTCTGAAAGAACTATGTGTACTTTTTTAGGTATAGCAGGAAAAATTAACGAGCATGATGTGGATGAGAAAATTATAAAAAAAAGTGAATTAATTTTTTTAGAAGGTTATTTATGGGATGAAGGAGAGCCAAAAAAAGCATTTGAAAAAGCAATTAACAATGCCAAAAAAGTTGCAATGTCTTTATCAGATCTGTTTTGTGTAGAAAGACATAAACAAAATTTTTTAGACTTAGTGAAAAAAAAATTAGATTTAACTTTCGCAAATGAAAGTGAGATAATGGCTTTGATCAATACTAAAAATTTCGATGAAGTCATCAATTTTGCAAAAGAGATAAAAAAACATATTATAATTACGCGTGGGGAAAAAGGTGCAATTTCAATTATTGGTGATGAAATCACTGAAATAAAAGCAAAGAAAGATCTCACAATTAAAGATTTAACAGGTGCTGGAGATCTTTTTGCAGCAGGTTACTTACATGGTTTTATAAATAATTTGCCTATTGAAGAGTGCTTAGAACAAGCAACCAAGTTATCATCAAAAGTGATTCAACAAATTGGTGCAAGACTTTAACTTTTTATTCTTTTAAAACTTCCTTTGCCTTTCTTGGGTTTAATTACTCTAGGCTTATATTTCTTAGAAAAAAGATCTTTAGCAAATCTATTTTTCTTTTTTAATTTGGTAGCCATTTTTTTTACTAATTATAAAATCTTCATCATTAAAAGTTTTTGAAATTTTTTTTCTCAAACGATAAATATGGGTTTCCACTGTATGAGTTTCTAATTGAGATTGATACCCCCAAACCTCGGTTTGTAATTCTTGTATCTTTACCTCTTTTTCAATTTTAAAAAGATATAATATTGAATTAATCTCTTTTTCTGTAAGTTTAAGTTTATTTTCTCCAAAAGACATTACACGTGAATTTAAATTAAAATTATAATTACCAATTGTGATATCAGATTGTTCATGAAATTTTTTTTTAATCAATTCAATATTAATTTTTTCTAATAGTTTGAAAATTGATATAGGAAAATCGTTAAAAACTATTTGATTATTCAAGCC
>CACDIC010000009.1 GCA_902552805.1 uncultured Pelagibacteraceae bacterium | reverse complement strand
GGATCTTTACTAACAGGTCTTAAATTGTTGAGTGATTATCTAGAAAAGTCAATTTTAAAGCCAAATAACCTAAACCAACCAATCAGCAGACTACAATTTATTAATACTTTAAAATAATTATTTAATAATTTGGTCTAATCTATCAGCGTAATAACTAACAATAGCATTTGCTCCAGCTCTTTTAAAAGAAATAAGACTTTCTAAAATAATGTTTCGATCAGTTAAATCATTTTTAATTCCATGTTCTAATAAAGAATATTCACCTGATACTTGATATGCCATAACTGGAATCTTAAAGTTTTCTTTAACTTGTTTAATAATATCAAGATATGGTAGCCCAGGCTTAACCATAACCATATCAGCTCCTTCTTTAACATCCAAAGCAATCTCTCTTAAGGCTTCATCACTATTTCGATAATCCATTTGATAATTTTTTTTATTTCCTTTTAATAAGTCTTTTGAACCAACTGCATCTCTAAAAGGGCCATAAAAACTTGACGCATATTTAACAGCATAAGAAAGTATTTGAGTCATTTTAAAATTATGTTTGTCTAGATACTTTCTAATTTCACCAATTCGACCATCCATCATGTCAGATGGTGCTAAAACATCACAACCCATTTGTGCTTGCAACAAAGATTGATCTAATAAAATTTTTATAGTTTCATCATTTAACACATATTTGTTTTGTAAAAGTCCATCATGACCGTGTGAGGTATATGGATCTAATGCAACATCACACATTATTCCAATCTCATTTTTATATTTATTCTTTATTCTCTGAAGCGCCCTACAAACTAAATTATTTTCGTTAAGAGCCTCAGTGCCTAAGTTGTTTTTTTTTCTTTTTTCAGTGTATGGAAACAAGGCAATCATCGGTATGCCTTTTTTAATTGCTCTATCTACTATATTATTTAATTTATCGATTGTGTACCTGTAAACACCGGGCATTGATTTAATAGATTGTTTTTTATTTTTTCCATCAATTAGAAAAATGGGTAAAATAAAATCATTAGGTGTAAGATTATTTTCTTCAATTAACCTTCTTGACCAATCTGTTTTTCTATTGCGTCTAAGTCTCAATGCTGGGAATTTTCCTGTAATCATGTTTAAATCTATTTAAAATATGCGACAAATGTTATATACAAATATATCTTAAAAAAGATATTAAACAACATCAGGAGACAATATATTACAAATGAATTTAAATTTTAACGATTTTCAAAAACAAGATATTAAGTTTGATGTAAACAAACTTCAAAATGCTTATAAACAATTATTAACCATCAAGGGTTTTTCAGGAGTTGATGGTGTTACAAATTTTGGTGCCATTTCATTAACGCAAATACCAGGTGATCCAGACTCTATTAAAGGTAATAAAGCAAGAGGTGTGTTCTGGACTAAACCAGACTCTTCTGGAAAAGAAGCTATGAGAGATGAAATGATAGATGAATCTGCTTATTCTGAATTTATTGAAGATTACAAACACACATATTTCAAAGAAGTGTTTGATGTCCTTTCCTCAAAATATAAATTAGGACGTGTAAGAATTTTATTAAAGGAGCCAAGATCAACTTTAAGTTGGCACAGAGATCCAGAACCTAGACTCCATATTCCAATAATTACTAACCCGGGCTCTATAATGGTTATTGATAATGTTGCGAAACATATGCCTGCAGATGGATCTGTTTGGATTACTAATAATACTAAATATCATAATGCATTCAATGGAGGAGAAGAAAATAGAATCCATTTAGTGGCATGCGTTTTAGATTACAAATTTAACTAATTTGAAAAAAATATTTATTTCTTCAGATCACGCCGGATATAATTTGAAAGAACAAATTAAAAAAAAGTTTCTAAAAAAATACAATTTTCATGATCTTGGGACTGATAACTCAAAGGTCTCAGTAAATTATCCTGACTATGCTCATAAATTATGTAAAAAGGTCAGCGTTAACCCAAAAAATATGGGTATTTTAGTTTGTGGTTCAGGTATGGGAATGTCAATGGCTGCAAATAAGCACAAAAAAATTCGAGCTGCGATGTGTTATTCAATAAAAAACACAAAATTATCTAGATTGCATAACAACGCGAATATTATAACATTAGGATCTAGATTGACAAAAAAAAATACTGCCTTTAAATGTATTGAAGCTTTCATTAATACTAAATTTGAGGGTGGTAGACATAAAAAAAAGAGTAAAAAAAATATAAGGAAAAAATGTCAAGTGAAACAAAATATATAAATTCTTCATACCAGGATTTTTTTGAAAAAAGTCTTTCAAAATCTGATCCAGATTTATTTAAGGCAATAAATGATGAGTTAATTAGACAACAAAATCACATTGAGTTAATAGCTTCTGAAAATATAGTTTCACAAGCTGTATTGGAAGCTCAAGGATCAGTTCTAACAAATAAATATGCAGAAGGATATCCAGGTAAAAGATATTACAATGGTTGTGAACATGTAGATGTAGCAGAACAACTAGCGCTTGAGAGAATAAAAAAACTTTTCAATTGTAAATACGCAAATGTTCAACCTCATTCAGGTGCTCAAGCAAATGGTGCTGTATTCTTGGCTTTGTTAAAACCAAACGACACTTTTATGGGTATGAGCTTAAATTCAGGAGGTCACATAACTCATGGATTAAAAATTTCAATGTCTGGTAAATGGTTTAATGCAATAAGTTATGACGTAGATAAAAAATCTGAATTAATTGATTATGATAATGTTGAAAAACTCGCTTTAGAACATAAACCTAAATTAATTATTGCAGGTGGTAGTGCGTATTCAAGAGTAATTGATTTTAAAAGATTTAGAGAAATAGCTGATAAGGTTGGTGCATATCTTATGGTAGATATGGCCCATTTTTCCGGTTTAGTAGCTGGCAAAGGATACCCAAATCCTTGTGACTATGCACATGTCGTAACATCCACAACACATAAGGTATTTAGAAGTGCACGAGGTGGAATTATTTTATCGAATGATTTAGATCTTGGAAAAAAATTTGATACAGCTGTTTTTCCTGGTTATCAAGGTGGTCCTTTAATGCATATCATTGCTGCTAAAGCTGCAGGTTTTTTTGAAGCATTAAAACCAGAGTTCCAAACTTACATAAAGAATGTTTTAGCAAACGCTAAAATGTTAGCGGAGACTTTAAAAAATAATGGATTTAAAATTTACTCAGGTGGCACAGACACACATTTAATGTTAGTTGATTTGAGACCTTTTGGTGTAAAAGGAAATATAGCCTCTGAGAGTTTATGTAGAGCCAATATTACTTGTAATAAAAATGGAATCCCTTTTGATACAGAAAAACCAATGATAACTTCAGGTATTAGACTTGGTTCACAAGCTGCTACAACAAGAGGATTTGGTCTAAAAGAATTTGAAAAAGTAGGCGAATTAATAACTAAAGTAATAAAAGGATTATCTGAAAATCCAGAGGATAATAGTAAAGTGGAAAATGAAGTGAGACAAGAAGTTATAAATTTATGTTCTAATTTTCCAATTTATAAAAATTTGAATAAATGATCTGTCCTTGTGAGAAAAAAGGGGAAACTTCTGTAGTTGACTCCAGACCTACAGAAGATGGAACTGCGATTCGTAGGAGAAGACTATGTAGTTGTGGTGCAAGATTTACTACATTTGAGAGAATTCAGCATCGTGAGGTAATGGTTGTAAAAAAAAATGGAAGGAAATCTTCTTTTGATCGAGACAAATTAGCTAAGTCAATTTACATTGCATTAAAAAAGAGACCTTTAGATACGGAAACAGTCGAAAAATTTATCAGTCGAATTACAAGATCTTTAGAAGAGCTAGGTCAGAATGAAATTGCAAGTAATACAATTGGAACAATGGTCATGGAAGGTTTAAAGGAACTTGATCCAGTTGCCTATGTTAGGTTCGCCTCTGTTTATAGAAACTTTAGAGAAGAACAAGATTTCGTTCAATTTGTGGACAAGCTAGATGTCTACAAAAAAAGATAAATTTTCAACTCAAGATAAAAATTTCATGAAATTAGCTTTAAACTTAGCTAATGCGCGAAGAGGTTTAACTGGAAACAATCCTTCGGTTGGATGTGTAATAGTAAAAAATAATAGAATAATATCTGTAGGACAAACGGGCTATAATGGTAGACCTCATGCTGAACATAACGCTATTTTGAATTGTTCAGATAATTTAAAAGACTCAAAAATGTATGTTACTTTAGAACCTTGTAATCATTATGGAAAAACTCCACCCTGCACCAAAAATATTATAAAGAATAAAATTGGAGAAGTTTTTTATTCAATGGATGACATTGATTTAAAAGTAAAGGGCAAGAGCTATTCAATATTAAGAAAAAACAAAATTAAAGTTAAAAAGGGACTTTTAAGAAAAGATGCAGAAAATTTATACAGATCTTATTTCTTTAACAGAAAAAAGAAACTACCTTATGTAATTGGAAAAATTGCAGTATCAAAAAATAAGATTATTTACAGCGAAATATCAAAGAGAATTACTGATAAAACATCTGATAAATTGACTCATTATTTAAGATTAAAAAGTGATGGTATAATGATTTCTAGCAAAACTCTAAATATAGATAATCCAAAACTAAATTGTAGGTTGGAAGGTTTTAATCAATTTTCCCCAAAAAGAATTATTTTAGACAGAAATTTAAAAATAAATTTGAAAAGTTATATAGTTAAATCGATTAAAAATAAAAATACTATTATTTTCCACAACTCTAACGATAAATCAAAAATAAAACTTTTAAAAAGGAGAGGTGCTATTGTAATAAAACAATCTACAGATAAATACAAAAATTTAGATCTAAAAAGAATTCTGAAAAATTTATATAAAATGGAAATAAGAAACCTATTAGTAGAGGGTGGAGATATATTAACAAAAAATTTCCTTCAAAAAAAATTATTTAATGAATTCTATATGTTTAGAAGTTCTAAAAATTTACCTAAAAACAAAAAATATGTTAATTTTACTTCTTCCAACATTTTAAATACCAAATATAATAATCATAAGGTAAACTCTAAATTAGCTCGCGATAAATTAACTATTTATAAAAATTGAAATGTTTAATGGAATTATTTTTAACAAAGGTTTAATAAAGAAAATAATTAAAAGACCTAAAGGAATTAATATTTTTGTAAAATCTAATCTAAAATTAGGTTTAAAAAATATAGGTGTTTCTGTAGCTTGCGATGGAGTTTGTCTTACTCTCATTTCAATAAAAAAAAAGATTATGGAATTTTATTTATCTAATGAAACTATAAAAAGATCGAAATTTAAATACATAAAGTTAAACGATAAAATTAATATAGAACTCCCTCTTAAATATGGTCAAAAAATTTCAGGTCATATTTGTCAAGGACATGTTGACACTGTTGGAAAAATATTATCAGTAAAAAATATTGATAAATCTTATCTATTTGATTTTGAAATTAATAAAAAAGAGAGAAAAAATATAATCGAAAAAGCTTCAATTAGTATAAATGGTATATCATTAACAATTTCTAAGGTGACAAAAAAAGGTTTTCAGATCTGGATAATTCCTCATACTTATAAATTAACAAATCTATCATCTCTTAAAAAAGGTAATTTAGTTAACGTAGAAATAGATATTCTTTCAAAATACGTTAGAAACTATTTTTATGAAAAAAAATAATTATTCATCAATAGAAACTATAATAAATGTTGCCAAAAAAGGGGGTATGTACATTTTAGTTGATGATGAAAAAAGAGAAAACGAGGGTGATTTAGTTATGTCAACCTCAGATACAAATGCAAAGAATATTAACTTTATGGCTAAATATGGAAGAGGCCTTATTTGTTTAGCCTTAGATAGTCTTCAAGCTAAAAGATTAAATTTATCTTTAATGTCACCTGTAAATCAATCAAGAAATCAAACAGCATTTACAATTTCTATAGAAGCTAAAAAAGGTATCACTACTGGAATATCAGCAAAAGATAGAGCAAGGACTATCAAAATAGCCTCTAAGAAAAATGTGAGTAAAAAAGATATAGTATCACCTGGCCACGTTTTTCCAATCATTGCAAAGGATGGGGGTGTTCTTGTAAGAGCTGGTCACACAGAAGCCTCAGTGGATATTTCAAAGTTAGCTAAAAAAAAAAATTCAGCGGTCATTTGCGAAATAATGAATGAGGACGGAACGATGGCTAAGGGTCAAGCACTTTTAAATTTTGCACAAAAACATAAACTTAAGATTGGTAAAATTGAGGATTTAATTTCTTATCGATTAAAAAAAGAAAAATTAGTAAAATTAAAAAAATCCTCTGCTATAAAAGTAAAAAATCAAAAATATAAAATCAAAATATATGAAAATCTTTTAGATGGATCCGAGCACTTTGCTCTAATTAAAGGATCTCTAAAAAGATCTATCGTACCACGTGTCAGAGTTATTTCATCAAATGTAGTTTATAATTATCTTATAAGTCAAAAACTTCCCAATTCGTTTGATAAAACAATAAACTATTTTAAAAAATATAATAATTGTGTACTAATCTTTATTAAAGATACTAACTTAAATTCGGTCACTCAAACGCTTAAAAGTTTTAGAAATAAAAGTTTTAAAAAGAAAGGTAAAGATAATCTTATAAGAAATTATGGTATAGGTGCTCAAATTATTAAAGATTTAAAAATCAAAAAGATGATATTAATTACTAGAACACCAAAAAAAGTTATTGGTTTAGAGGGGTATAACATTAAAATAACTAAACAAGAATTGATTTGATGAAAAAAATTTTAATAGTAACAGCGGATTATTATAAAGATATTTCTTTGGGTTTAGTAAATAGTGTAAAAAAAAATCTTCCAAGAAATTTTAATGTAAAAATAATTAAAGTTCCTGGGGTGTTTGAGATACCTGTAACCATCTCAAAACATATAAAAAAATTTGATGCTTTTATTGCCCTTGGATGTGTTATTAAAGGTCAGACACCACATTTTGATTTCATATCTCAATCCTCAACCAATGCTATTATGGATTTAGCTATTAATTCAAAAAAACCTATAGGAAATGGAATTCTAACTTGCTTAAATATGAAACAAGCAAAGGCCAGAAAAAAAAAGGGTGCTGAGGCAGCGAAAGCTGTTGTGTCAGTTTTATCTCAAAAATGAAAACTAAGTATAGCCCAAAAAATAACCCTAGAGTTATTATTATTCAAAAATTATATGGTGTATTGTTTAATAACGACGACAAAATAGAATTTCCAAAACATAGATTTAAAAAATTTATAAAAGATATTGTTTTAGGAACAATTGAACGAAATGAAATTATTGTAGATGAATTAGATAAAAATTTAGGTGACAGTTTTAATTTATTTAAGTTAGATAAGATATTTCAAGTTATCTTAAAATCTGCAACATATGAAATTTTATATAAACCTAATGTATCAATAAGGATAATCATTAAAGAATATCTAGATGCATCTAATCTCTTTTTAAATGACTCTCAAACAAAATATTTAAATGCATTATTAGATAATACTGCAAAAAAATTGAGATCAACAAATGCATGAATTTGAGATAATCAAAAAATATTTTTCAAAACTCTCTTTAGATAATAAAAATTCACTTAAATTAAATGATGATGTTTTTTTCGATAAATCAAAAGAATTAGCTATTTCTGTAGATACTTATATAAATAAATCACATTTTTTTGATTTTAAAGATCCTGATTTAGTTATAAAAAAAATTCTAAGATCCTCTATTTCTGATTTGATTTGCAAAGGTGTTAAACCAAAATATTATTTTATTTCAGGCTCTGGAAATAAAAAAACATTTACAAAATCAAATTTGAAAAGAATTTCTCAATCACTAAAACAAGAACAAAAAAAGTTTGGAATTCATATTTCAGGTGGAGATACTGTTTTTTCAAATAAATTAAGCTTTACAATAATTTCTGTGGGTTTTTCCTCAAATATAATATTTAGAAATAAAGCAAAATTTAATGACGATATCTATATAACAGGTAACTTGGGTGATAGTTATATGGGCTTGAAAATTTTCAAAAAAGAAGTTTCTTTAAAAAAAGATCTCAAAAAATATTTTCTTAAGAAATATTACCTTCCAGAATTACATATCAATTTAACAAAAAAATTATTTAATTTTGCTAATACCTCTATAGATATTTCTGATGGTCTTTTTGCAGATTTAGATAAATTAATTAATAAACAAAGATTATCTTATAAAGTTTATATATCTAAAATTCCAATTTCAAAAAATCTAAAAAAAATAATACTTTCAAAAAAATTACAAAAGATTGACTTCGTATCAAAAGGTGACGATTATCAGATATTATTTACTGCATCAAAAAAAAAGTCCAGAATCATCAAAAGAACGTTTAAGTCTTTGGGTATTAAGATTTCAAAAATTGGAAATATTTCTTCGGGTGGTCAAAAATCACAAGTTATTGATGAAAAAGGGAATAAAATTGCCATTAAAAATAAAGGTCATTTTCATAATTTTTAAAAGTTATTTATTGCGTTTTATAGCTTTTTTTGTATTGTCCGATTTTTAATAACTAACAACCAACAACATAATTAAGGCCTATATGACATCAACAATCGAGACTATTCTTTTATATACTATTGGTGCTGGATTATTATCAATAGTTTATGGATATTTAACTGGAAAAAATATTTTAAATTCAAGTGCGGGAAATTCTAAGATGCAAGATATTGCATCAGCGATACAAATTGGTGCTAAAGCTTATCTTGCAAGACAATACAAAACAATTGCTATTGTTGGTGTTGTTGTTTTAGTTATTGTTAGTTTTGCTTTTAGTATGCTTGTTGGTTTAGGTTACCTTATCGGTGCAACTTTATCAGGGATAGCTGGATATGTGGGAATGTTAGTTTCGGTTCAAGCAAATGTTAGAACTGCTGAAGCATCTAGAAAAGGATTGGCTAGTGGCTTATCAGTAGCTTTTAAATCTGGGGCTGTAACTGGAATGTTGGTTGCTGGTTTGGCTTTATTATCAATTGCTGTTTATTATTATCTATTGTTAAAATTTAATGTTGATGAGAGAGAAATTGTAAATGCGTTAGTTGCACTTGGTTTTGGTGCATCATTAATTTCTATTTTTGCAAGGCTTGGTGGGGGTATTTTCACTAAAGGCGCTGATGTTGGAGCGGATTTGGTTGGAAAAGTAGAAGCTGGAATACCAGAAGATGATCCAAGAAATCCTGCTGTGATTGCTGATAACGTTGGTGATAATGTGGGTGATTGTGCTGGAATGGCTGCTGATTTATTTGAAACCTACGCAGTAACTATTGTTGCCACAATGGTTTTGTCTTCCATATTTTTTCCAGGAGATTTATCAATGATGATTTATCCACTAACAATTGGTGGAGCATGTATTTTAACTTCAATTATTGGAACTTTTTTTGTTAAACTTGGTAGAAGTAAAAATGTAATGGGAGCTTTGTATAAAGGATTTGTTGTATCAGCTTTAGCTTCTTTAATTATTTTATATCCAGTTACTGATTATGTTCTAGGTTTAGAAAATTCTTATGATTTAAATAATAAATCATTTTCTGGAATGAGCTTATATTATTGTGGAGTGATAGGATTAGTAATTACAGGATTACTTATTTGGGTGACTGAATATTATACAGGAACTAACTATAGACCTGTCAAAAGTGTTGCAAGCTCCTCTACTACCGGACATGGTACCAACGTAATTCAAGGTTTGGCAATTTCATTAGAGGCTACAGCTATTCCAGCATTAATAATTGTTGCTGGTATTTTGCTTACTAATCATATCGCTGGTTTATATGGTATTGCAATTGCTGTAACAACTATGTTGGCATTAGCAGGAATGGTTGTTGCTTTAGATGCTTATGGGCCAGTAACAGATAATGCTGGTGGTATTGCTGAAATGTCTAAATTACCTAACAATGTTAGAAAAACAACAGATGCATTAGATGCTGTTGGTAATACTACAAAAGCAGTGACAAAAGGATACGCAATTGGCTCTGCAGGATTAGGAGCTCTGGTTTTATTTGCAGCATACACCGAAGATATAAAACATTTTTCAAAGGAAGTCGGCTCAAAATTAGAGGGAATAGTTGTAACATTTGATTTATCAAATCCATATGTTGTTGTTGGTTTGTTAATTGGTGGGATGTTACCTTATTTATTTGGATCTATGGGTATGCAAGCGGTAGGTAGAGCAGGGGGCGCTGTTGTAATTGAAGTAAGAAGACAATTTAAGAAATACCCAGGTATTATGAAGCGAAAACAAAAACCTGATTATGCTAAGTTAGTTGATTTACTAACTGTAGCAGCAATAAAAGAAATGATAATCCCATCACTATTACCTGTCTTGTCACCAATTGTTTTATATTTAATAATCTTTGCGATAGGTGGTCAAGTTGCTGCCCTAGCTTCTGTTGGTGCTATGTTATTGGGGGTAATTATTACAGGTTTATTTGTTGCAGTTTCTATGACTGCAGGTGGAGGTGCTTGGGATAATGCTAAGAAATATATCGAAGATGGAAATCATGGTGGAAAAGGATCAGAAGCTCACAAAGCCGCTGTTACAGGAGATACTGTGGGTGATCCATATAAAGATACAGCTGGTCCAGCAGTAAATCCAATGATAAAGATTACAAATATAGTTGCTTTATTATTGCTGGCTGTTATCGCTGGTTAATTTCCTTTCTTTTTTTGGCTCTTACACCTAAAGGGTCATTAATTTTTTGTCTCATGCTAGACATGAAATCATATATGAATGAGTTTCTACTAAAAGCTGCTTCTGTAGTTTCTTCAACTACTTTTATTTTTTTCATATCTTGCATATTATAAAATTCTTTTTTTTTTAAAATACCATAATTGTCTATCTCAATTACCAGAACATCATTCTTAAAAATTTTCATTCTTCCAAGATTACTTAGTTTTGATTGAGTTTGTTTTCTTTCTATATATATCCACACATCATTATCAAATTTACTTCTAGTTGATGGTGTACCTAATATTTTTCTTACATCATTGCTTGTCGACTGATTAATTATTAATTGTTTTTGTTTTTTTTCAAGAAAAGGAACTCCATGGTGTTTGACTACTTTTTTAAAAGAACAATTTGTTACTACTAATGCTAAAAAAAATATATATAATATTTTAAACATGTCTAAAAATTACATAAATATTTACAACAATTTAATCAATTACACTAGAAATAAAGATCTTTATAAGTCACTGAGTCGAGATGATAATTTTTCTGATCGTTTGACTTTTTTTCTTATTCATTTTGCATTTTTTTTAAAAAACTTTAAAAGTAATGAAAATAGGGATGTTTTACAGGAAATTTATGATTTTAATTTTAGACAATTAGAACTTAGTATTCGCGAAATAGGTTATGGGGATCAATCAATTAATAAAAAAATGAAAGTTTATTTGAATTTATTTCATTCAATTGTTTCAGATATACATTTTTGGGATGAATTAGATAAAAATGAAAAATTAAAAAAACTCTCTAATTTTTTAGAAGATTTCAAAGAAATTGATATTTTAGTTGATTATTTTGATGATTTTTTGATGAATCTAAAAAAAAAAAATTTGAATTTTTTTTTAAAAAGTGTAAGTAGTCCATAATTATGGCTGTACCTAAACGAAAACAAACACCATCAAGAACTGGTATGAGAAGATCACAAAATATGAAGCTTTCATCAAAAAATGTGATTGAGGACAAAAAATCTGGTGAATATAGATTGTCTCATCATTTAGATTTTAAAACTGGAATGTATAAAGGTCGTCAAGTTTTAGACCCAGAAGAATAATTTGTATTTAAATGTCAGATATTACTAAAATTGCAGTTGATGCAATGGGTGGTGACGGATCACCTAAGAAAATCATAGATGGAATTGTTCATAGCCATAAATTAAATAAAAAAAACTTTTTTAAAATCTTCGGCAATAAAACTAATATTGAGACACTCATTAAAGATAAGTTAAATAAAGATTACTACGAAATAATACACACTGATAATGTTGTTAAAAGCACTGATAGTCCTCTTGAGGCTGCTAAAAGAGGTAAAGATACAAGTATGTGGCTTGCAATTGAAAGTGTAAAAAAAAAAGAAACTGATATTGTAATTTCTGCTGGAAATACTGGTGCATTACTTGTTATTGCTAAATTAAATCTTAAAATGATTGAAAATATAGATAAACCTGCTTTATCTGCATTATGGCCAAATAAAAAAGGTATGAGTGTTGTATTAGATTTAGGTGCTAATATTGAATGTAGCTCAAAAAATTTGGTTGATTTTTCAATTATGGGCGCATCTTTATACAAGTCTCTTTATCCAAAAGAAACACCTAATACAGCTTTGTTAAATATTGGTTCAGAGGAATTAAAGGGTAATGAAATAATAAAAGAAACTTTTCAAATACTGAGTGAAAAAAAATCTAATAATTTTAATTTTTCTGGTTACATAGAAGGAAATGAACTAATGGATGGAAATGTAAATGTAATTGTTTCTGATGGTTTTACAGGTAATGTTGCTCTTAAAACAGCAGAGGGAACAGCAAATTTCATTACAGGTGAACTAAAAAAAGTTTTTAAGGACACAATTTTAGGTAAATTATCAGCAATTTTAAATTTTTCAAATTTAAATAAGTTTAAAAAACGATTAGATCCCAGGCTTTATAATGGTGCAATTTTTATTGGCTTAGATTCACCAGTTGTAAAGAGTCATGGTGGAACTGATTTTGTTGGTTTTTCAAATTCATTAGAGGTATGTAGTAAAATTGTTAAAGGTGATTTGATCAATAAGATAAGAGAAAATATCTAATTAATGAGAATAAATTTAACAAAAAAAGATCTTGTAAACATTATATATATGCAAATTGGATTTTCAAAACAAATCACAGAAAATTTAGTTGAGGAATTTTTTTTTATTATAGTTTCAAATTTGTGTAAAAAAAAATCTGTAAAAATATCAAAATTTGGAACATTTTTGATCAGGTCAAAGAATCCAAGAATTGGTAGGAATCCAAAAACTAAAGAAGAAAAAGAAATTTCTAAGAGAGATGTTATTTTATTCAAACCATCAAAAGAATTTAGAGAATCATTAAATAAAAGTGTAAAGAATGCAACCTAATAACACTTGATAAAGATTGAATTTTGCAATAGAAAACTGAAATTTGGTCCCTTCGTCTATCGGTTAGGACACGTGGTTTTCATCCTCGAAAGAGGGGTTCGATTCCCCTAGGGACCGCCACATTTATGATATTTTATGTTTATATGCTTAAGAGCGTAAATAATAAAATAACAAAATCATATGTAGGATATACAAATAACCTTAATTTAAGACTTAAAAAACACAATACAGGTAAAGGAGCAAAGTCAACTCGAGGCTATAAATGGAAAATTATCTATAAAAAAAGATTTTATGATAAAAGATTAGCTATGAAGTTTGAGTACAAATTAAAAAAAGACAAAATAATAAGAAAATATTTATTGAGTATAAATTGATATGAAAATTGCATCAATATTACCATATAAAGAAAACTACACACTAAAGGGAGCAGGGGCAGTTGCTCTATGGATTAGTGATTTTATAAGGGACTCAATTTACAAAAAAAATATTTTTATAATTGGAAGTACCAATAATAAAAATTATCTATCAAATAACTACATTAATATAGATATAAACAATATGAATTCTAAATTAAATAGTACTACAAAAGAATACTCAAATAAAATAATGAATAAAATTCAAAATTCAAATTTTGATATAATTGAATTACATAATAGACCTATAATGGTAAAAGAATTCTTTCAAAAATTAAATTCAAAAATAATTTTATACTTCCATAATGATCCTACTACAATGAGAGGAGCCAAATCTGTAAATGAACGTATTTATTTACTAGAAAATGTTGATAAAATAATATTCATTTCAAAATGGGTTAAACAAAGATTTTTTAAAGATCTCCCAGATCTATCCGATAATAAGACCCAAATTATTTATCATAGTATAGATCCATATAAAAAAAAGCTTAGGAAAAAAAAACAAATTATTTTTGTTGGAAAATTAAATGAGTCAAAAGGATATGATTTGTATTGTAAATCCATGTTTAAAATTTTGAACATTAATAAAAATTGGAAAGCATTTTCTATAGGTGAGGAAAAAAGATTTCAAAATTTTCCAACTCATAAAAGACATAAAAATTTAGGACAAATTTCTCATTCAAGAGTTTTAGATTATTTGTCCAATTCTGAGATTGCAATCATTCCATCAAGATGGGAAGAACCATTCGGTAGAACAGCTCTCGAAGCATCCTCAAGAGGATGTGCTACAATTATTTCTAACAGAGGTGGGCTTACTGAAACTACAGACCATGCAATAGTATTAAAAAAATTAGATGTTAATAATATTGAGTCAGAAACGATTAAATTAATTAGAAATAATAAGTTTAGAAAAGAAATTCAAAAAAATAGCAAGAAATTTGTAAAACATAGATTAAAAGAAAATTCTAAAGTAATTGATCTAATGAGAGAGTCTTTATTTCCATTCAATAAAATGAATATTCTAAATGGTAAATTAAGGATTTTAAATATCTATAATTTGGCACAAAAACTAAATCATAGAATTTATAATTTATCATTAGGTAAAAAATTTACCAATGGTTTTATTAGAAATGGTCATGATGTAATTGAAATAAGTGATAGAGATTATGTTAGACAGAACAAAGGACTTAATTTATTAAGCATTTATGATAAGTTTCATAATTATTTAATTAAAACTTTCAAAAATTATAATCCAGACCTTATTATTTTTGGACACTCTGACAACATTACAGAAAATATATTAACTGATTTTAAATTGATTAATAAAAATGTGATTATTTCTCAATGGAATGAAGATCCTTTTATGACTGGTTTGCCTGATACAATCGGTAATATGGAAAAATTAAAAAAATTTATTCATATTGTTGATCATTCATTTATTACAACTAATCCTTCTGTATTAAAATTTCCAAAAAAAGACAATCAAAGTATTCATTTTTTCATGACTCCTGTTGATAAAAACATAGAATGTTTTAATGCTTTTAAACTAAAGCCCCAAAATGATATTTTTTACGCAATGAGCCATGGTGTTAATAGAGCAACTCTTAAAGAGGGAAAAACAGATAATAGAGTCAACTTTCTTAAAAAGCTTATTAAAAGAATTGATGGAATAAAATATGATTTTTATGGTTTCGGAAAACAAGAACCTGTTTGGGGTAATGAATTTTATAGATCATTATTGAATTCAAAAATGGCATTAAATCTTAGTAGAGGAAATCCCACAAAGCATTATTCAAGTAATAGAATAGCTTCTCTAATGGGCAATGGTTTGATGGTATTCATTGATAAAAAAGTAAAAATGGACAATTTTTTCAATTCGAATGAAATAGTTTCTTATAATAACATTAATGATCTTGCAGATAAAATTAGATTTTATAAAAAATACGATAAATTAAGAATGAAAATAGCTAAAAACGGTAAAGAGAAATACTTTAAGCTATTTAATGAGGTAAAAATTGCGAAATATATTATAGATAAATCTTTAGGAAAAAAAGTTTCTTTAATATAAAGATCTTAAATTTTAATCTTATTTAATGCATTGTTTTTGAAGATGTTTGCTTCTCTAATATATCTTCTAACCATTTGTGTCGTTTTGTGACCAGTCATTTCCATAATACTACGTTCATCAGCTCCAGACTCTGCAGCCACAGTTGCAAAACCTGATCTTAAACTATGACCTGCAAAATTTTTATTCTCAATACCAGCTAAATTTAGATATTCTTTCATTAATAAAACCACAGATTGGTCGGTTAATCTTTTTTCTGTTAAAGATAAACCTTTAGAAAATCTTCTAAAAATAGGTCCAGATTTAATTTTAGAAATTTCTAGCCATTTTTTAAGATTTACTACAGGGCAATAATTTTCATTGGTAAAGTAGGGTAGTCCTTTGATCATTCCTTCACCAAATTGATCGGTTTTTGATCTTCTAATGCTGATTTTAAGACCCTCAGGCACAAATTCTAAATCTTCATGATCAATTGAAATAAGCTCAGTTCGTCTAAATCCACCTCCAAAACCAATTAAGATTATTGACTTGTCTCTAAATTTCTTAATATCCTCAATTTTTTGTTTATCTATTACATTAATTATAGATTTTAAATGACTGATTAATATAGGTTTTTTACCTTTTTGAATGCTTCCTTTTACCCTTTTTATTCCCATTAAGTTTTCGACAATGATTGGATGTTTGGTGTCTAGATAGTGCCCTTTTAGTTTATGAACCATGCTAATTGACACTAAACGTCTTCTTAAAGTGCTTATTTTAGAATTTTTAGAAAGGTGTGTAAGGTATAAAGAAACTATTTTTGGCTCTGATGGCAAAGAATTCAAACTATGCTTAGCACAAAAAGCTCTGAAATCTTTAAAGTCTGACTTATATGCTCTTAAAGTATTATTTGCTTTTGAACTTTTGAGGTTATTTAAAGTTGCCTCATGAAGCGATTTTAGGTCTGTTGTCAGTTCATTCATACAATTGCTATTGATAACAATTAATTATCACTAGTAATATATCAAGTGATTTTTAATGTCAATAGTTTAAATATAAAATTATGGGTTCAATAGATGGAGAAATTCCTGCTGTATGGTTTTTAATTACCTCTGTAGGATTTATTATTTTAAGTTCAATTCAGTATAAAAATCATGGCAAAAGTATTGAAACTATTTTTTTATCTATCTTGGCAATCTTATTTTTAATCAGCTATTTTATCTTAGTTTTCAAAGCTTAATTTATCCCCAATATTCACAGGAATTTCTGTAAATTTTCAGAATCAATTAAAAGGTGATACAGCTTTAAAATCATATCTGTTAAGGTTTAAATGAATTAAGGGGCAACCCTTAACTGGCCAATTGGGCAAAAGCCGAGAGGTACAAATCCAAGGGGCAGAAAGTTCTGCAAAGCATCGCTGAACATGCAGAACGGGAGGCATGGCGGTAGCGCATCAACGACGTGCCAAAACAACTGTTCTTTGCACCCTTAAAAGTGCAAGGAAACAGGGGTTTCTTAGATAAAAATGCATCTTAAAGGCACTAAATTTCAATTAAAAGTCTGGAAATACCTCAAAACTATACCAAAAGGTAAAATAAGAACATATAAACAAGTTGCAGCTGCAATAAAAAGCCCTAAATCAGCCAGAGCTGTAGCTAATGCTTGTGCTAAAAACCCATATGCCCCAAAAATACCTTGTCATAGAGTGATTAGATCTGATGGAGCTCTTGGAGGTTACTCTGGTAGAGGTGGAATCAAGCAAAAGCTTAAATTACTAAGATCTGAAAAAGTAGCTATTTAGAGCTATTTTAAACATTTTTTAAGTTAAAAAAGTGAGTAAAATCAATGCTTTTTTACCATTTTGTAATATTACTTTCTAAATAACATAATTCACCCTTCGGTTGTACCATATATTAGCCTATACCAAAAATAGACCCCTCTATGGGCGTTTAAATGCTATATTCAATTAGTGCATCGCTCTACTATTCAACTATATCAACGCTTTTGGACTGCCCTATTTTTTTGCAATTTTCATAAACACAATCAGAAAAAGTCCCTATTTTAAAAGGTTATTTGATGTTTTTAATAATTTACTATAAATCTACACTCTTGCAGAGTATATTCGGGTGATTTTAACATTAAATTATCCAAAATATTCAAAAATTAATATTATTTATATTATCAATAAAATATAATAAATACAATATTTTATAAATAGTACTTAATGTAATACATTAGAAATTAGTAAATAAATATTACCTATTATTTTACTTTTTTAACTAAGTTCTCTCTTCTTGAGATGTAGATACCACTTAAAACAATAATAAACAAACCTAGAAAAGTCCAATTATCAGGGAAATCACTAAAGAAATAATAACCTATAATTATGTTTGTAATGATCTCAAAGTAACTAAAAGGAGCTAATTTTGAAGCATCAGCGTATTTTAGAGATAATATTAGAAATAAATGACCTACGCAGGCAAATACACCAATCGCGGCCATCATCGACCACTGATTAATTGTTGGCTTGATCCAAACTAAAGGCATTACACATGAAATAATAACAGCCCCTACTACACCAGTTAACAATAGAGTTAATAAAGGATTGTCTGAAGTACTTAACTTACGAGTAATAATTAAATAAAATCCATACATTATTCCTGTTCCAAGCGCAGCAATACTTGCTAAATTAATTTCTACAAAACCAGGTCTTATAACAACCAAGGATCCTATAAATCCTATAATTACAGCTGACCATCTTCTAAATCCAACCCTCTCACCTAAAAAAATTGGAGAAAAAGCTGTAACAATCAAAGGTGCAACAAATGCCAAAGTTAATGCTTTTGCTAAAGAGATTACTGAAATGGCATAAAAGAAACAAATATTTGCTGTTAAAAGTATTAAGCCTCTTATGAATTGTAGTTTCGGTTTATCTGTCCAAACAAGATTTTCTCGAAAAAAGAAAAACATAATTGGTAAGGTGAACGCCACAGTAAAAAAATATCTTGCCCAAGTGATTTGTAATACAGGTAATTCTGCACTTAAATATTTAGCAAAACCATCCATAATTGGAAGCATCACCCACGCTAAAAGATTAAATGCAATAGCCTTCATATAAGAAGGATATAGATTAATTAAAGTATTTTAAAGCAAAGAATACAACAATTGGAATTGTTATAAAAGACATAAGTGTTGACACAACAATAGTACTAGCAACACTATCAACAATTTTTTTTGGTGAATAAATTGATGCAACAAGATAATTAAGAACTGCGCTAGGCATTGAACATTGAATCAGTAATACACCAGCTGCAAACCCTTCAAGACCAAAATATAATATCAATAAATAACCTATAATAGGTCCAACAATCACTCGGCCTAAAGAAGAAAATATTGCCTTGTTAAGTGAAAAAACTTTAAGTCTTGTTAGTGCTATTCCTAATGACATCAAAATTAAAAATATTGTGGCATACATTAATAAAAAAGTAGTATTTTCTATAAATCCTGGAAGTTCATAATCATAATAAAGTAAAAAAACTGCAATAATGATTGCATAAAAAGGTGGGCTTTTTAGTATGACTTGTAAACTAAATCTTCTATCTGCTAAAAAAACACCTAATGTAAAGTGGCACAAAATGATTAAGGCGGAAATAGCGGCTGAAACACCAAGACCTTGAGAACCATACGCGAATAAACATATTGGTAAACCCATATTACCAGTATTAGGCATTGTTAAAGGCGGAAGTTCTCTTATTATATCTTTAGTATTTAAAAGAAATAATATTATTATTCCAACAATAATAAACCCAACAATTGCGATTGCATAGTACCAAAAATAGTTAATGAAAATAGTAAACGATATATTTACCGGATTTAATGCATAAATAATCATTGCTGGTGTGCCAACATTTGCAGCAAAATTAGTGATAAATGTAGTATCAATTTTAGGATTTTTTTTACCAAGATAATACCCAATACCCACAACAAAGAATACTGGAAACAAAACTTCAAAAAGTTTTATATAAATATCCATTAATTATAAAGTCTAATTAAAGTTGGAAATTTGAGAACATTTTTATTTTTTTTAAAAATCGATAGACAATTTTTTATATTTTTTTCAGTAGTTTTATGACTTATAATAACAATTGTAGCCCTCTTATTTTTCTTATCAGGAGTTTGGATAATTCTTTTTACTGAGATCTTGAATTTAGATAATCGATTTGTTATTAAAGATAAAACGCCCTGTTTATCCTTAACTTCAAATCTCAGATATAATGAATTAGAATAATTTTGATTGTTAAAGGGTTTTATAGATTTTCTTTTATTATAAGAAATTCCAAAAGGGGGTTTTATATTTCCTCTCAAAATTGATAGTAAATCTGATAATAAGGATGATGAAGTTGGTCCAGGACCTGCCCCCTCTCCTTGTAAAATACTTTGACCAACTGGTTTGCCTTCGGTAATAACCGCATTCATTACACCATTCACATTTCCGATATATGAGTTTTTACTTACTAAACATGGATGTACTGTTTCGAATAATTGATTATTAATAATTTCAGAAATCCCAAGTAATTTTATCCTCAAACCTAATTGATTTGCTATTTTAATATCTTCTAGTTTAATGTTTTCAATTCCTTCCATTATACACTTACTTTTTGATATTTTGATATTAAATGATAGCGCTGATAAAATTCTAATTTTTGCAAAAGCATCAAAACCATTAAGATCTAATTTAGGATTACCTGGTTCAGCGTAACCAAGTACCTGAGCTTTTTTTAAAACTTTTTCAAAACTTTCGTTACTATTTTCCATCTCTGATAAGATATAATTAGTTGTCCCATTTAGAATTCCATAAACTTTTTTAATCTTATTAGTTGCTAAACCTTCTTTAATAGTTCGAAGAATTGGAATTCCTCCAGCAACAGAAGCCTCGAACTCTAGATTTACTTTATTCATTTCAGCTAGTTTCGCTAAATAATCCCCATGTTTAGCAATTAATGCTTTATTCGGAGTTATTACATTTACTTTATTTTTCAAAGAGTATTCTACTATTTTTTTGGAAATACCATCAGATAGACCAATACATTCAAATAAAATATCTATTTTTTTTTCTTTAAAAATTTTTAAAGGATTAGAATAAAAAATTTTTTTATCTATGTTAAATCGTCTTTTTTTATTTTTATTTTTAGCGGATATAGCTACAATATTTATTCTTTTTCCAGTTTTTATCTCGATTTCTTTCTTTTTTGAATTTAATTCATTGTACAAAAATATTCCGACCTGACCCAATCCAACTAGTGCAATATTTATATTTTTATTCATTAGTTAATATCCGGAAATTTACTTTTTTTGATATAATTATTTATATAAATTTCATACTCTTCAATTGTCATTAATCTAATATCATTCGATTTTTTTATTATTTCAGTAAGTTTGTTATTATCATTTTTTTTATCACTTTTCTCATTCCAATATTTAGAGTCAATATTAAATGAACATGCGTTTAAAAATATGAAGACAGCTATAGATAATAATCTATTCATTTTAAACCAGCATCTTTTGGGAAATTAAATTTCATATTCATATTTTGTATTGCTTGACCCGCTCCCCCTTTTATAAGATTATCAATAGCAGAAAGTATAATTATCTTATTCTTATTTTTTGATTTACAAACAGATATATTGCAATTATTCGTACTAATTACATCATTTGTGCTTATTAATTCGTTTTTATTTAATATTTTTATAAAATTTGCTTTTTTATAATATTTTTTCAGCGTGTTTAATATTTTTGATGCTGAAGAAGTCTGATTAAGCTCAACATAAATTGTGCTTAAGATGCCTCTAAACATAGGTGATAAATGAGGAGTAAAATCAAATTGAATATTTCTTTTAACACATCTCTTGATCATTTCTTCAATTTCAGGATTATGTTTATGTGATGCAACACCATAAGCACTTAAAGATTCATACAAATTTTTATCTTTATATTTTTTGTGTACACCTCTTCCAGCACCAGAATATCCTGATTTTGAGTCAATTATAATATTATGATTTTTTATTAATCTTTTTTTTAATAAAGGTATCAAAGGTAATAGAATAGAAGTCGGATAACATCCAGGACAAGAAATAATTTTATAATCTTTAACTTTTTTACCTGTAATTTCAGGTAAAGAATAAATACTATTCTTAATATTATGTTTTGCTTTATGATCTTTTTTATACCATTTTTTGTAATCTAAAGCTTTTTGAAGCCTAAAATCTGCAGCAAGATCAATTAAGACGTTCTGTTTATTCAAATATTTTGAAATTACTTGCGCTTCTCCATTGGGAAGTGCTGTAAATACAACATCAATTTCATTCAAAAATTTTTTATCAAATTTTACAATTTTGGGTAATCTTTTTAATCCAATTGTTTTATCGTAATAAGAAATTTTTTTTCCTACTGATGTGTTTCCACATAAATACTTTATTTTTACATATTTATGTTTGTTTAACAATTTTATCAATTGGACACCAATATAACCAGTTGATCCAGCGACTAATACATTAAGCTTAGGCATTTCTTATTATAACAGTTAAAAATTAAAAAAAAATTATCTTTTAGAAAACTGAAAGCTTCTTCTAGCTTTTCTTCTTCCAGGTTTTTTTCTTTCAACTGCCCTGGAGTCTCTCGTGGTTAATTTTTCAGTTCTAAGAGTAGATTTAAAGCTTTCATCAAATAATACTAAAGCTTTTGAAATTCCATGTACCATTGCCCCCGCTTGTCCTGTTGGACCACCGCCTTTAACATTACATCTCACATCATAATCTGTAGCTTGATTAATTAATTCAAAAGGTCTTGTAATTTGCATTTTGTGATTCTCACTAGCAAAATACTCATTGTATAATTTGCCATTAACATAAATTTTTCCTGAACCCTTTTTAAGCCAAACTCTTGCAATAGATGTTTTCCTTCTTCCAGTTGCATATTTGCTATCCTTAAAATCAAGTTTTAATTTTGTTGTTTTTGATGAAGTTTGAGCGTTTTCCATATTAATTTCTTGCTATATTCTTGCTATTCAACTTATCTAATTCAATTACTTTAGGATTTTGAGCTGAGTGAGGATGACTGTCACCAGTATATATTTTAAGTTTTGTAAGTTGTTTTCTTCCTAAAACACCACCTGGTAACATTCTTTTAACTGCTAATTTTAATGCCTCACCTGGTTTTTTTTCATGTAATTTTTCTGGAGTTGTTTCTTTTATACCTCCAGGATGGCCAGTGTGTCTGAAATATTTCTTATTTTGAAATTTTTTTCCTGTAAATTTTGCATGCTCTATATTTTTGACTACTACAAAATCTCCTGTGTCCATATGAGGAGTGTATGTTGCTTTATTTTTTCCTCTTATGATTTTAGATACAATCGTTGCAAGTCTTCCTACAACAGCATTTTTTGCATCAATTTCAAACCAAGATGAATTAAGCTCGCTTTTTTTAACAAATTTCGTCATTACGCGAGGATTAATACTATTATTAGGTTTAAAGTCAATTTTATATTTACCTTGTAAAACAACTCTATTCTGTTAAAAAGAGATTGCCGATTTGATCCTATTGCGGGCATAAACTGCTAAAAAGGAAATTCTCATAAAATCGGTAGGCATTTGAACTATATTGTGCGCCTTGCATAAAGCAAAAGCACTAAAAAAGGAGTAAAAATGAGTACAAAAAGAAATAATCCAGAAACTATAGCCATTCATGGTGGTGACTATAAAAGTGATCCAGCCACAAATGCTGTAGCTGTACCTATCTATAGAACAACATCGTATCAATTTAATAATACTGAACATGCTGCTAATCTTTTTGCATTAAAAGAATTTGGAAACATCTACACCAGAATTATGAATCCAACCAATGATGTTTTAGAAAAAAGAGTTGCTGCTTTAGAAGGAGGATTATCTTGTGTAACAGTATCTTCAGGTCAAACAGCATCATCTTTTGCAATATTAAATGTGGCTCAAGCTGGTGACAACATTGTAAGTTCAACAGATCTATATGGTGGAACTGTATCTTTATTTACACATACATTAAGTAAATTGGGAATTGAAATTAGATATGCGGACCCAAGTGATCCAAAAAATTTTGAAAAAATGGTAGATGATAAAACAAGAGCTTTTTATGGAGAAACTTTACCAAATCCTTATCTTAGAGTTTTTCCTATTAAAGAAGTTTCTGATATTGGCAGAAAATATAATATTCCATTAATCATGGATAACACTGCATCACCAGTTATTTGTAAACCTATCGAACATGGTGCGGCCATAGTAATTCATTCACTTACTAAATATATTGGTGGACATGGAACCGCAGTAGCAGGGAGCATTGTTGATAGCGGTAATTTTGATTGGACTGCTGATCCAAAAAGACAACCTTTATTTAATGAACCTGATGCTAGTTATGGTGGTGTAATATGGGGTAAAGCAGTGCCTGAGCTTACAGGAGCTAATGTTCCTTTTGCAGTGAGAGCTAGAGTATGTTTACTAAGAGATCTTGGTTCAGCATTAGCACCTGATAATGCATTTGCTATAATTCAGGGTTTAGAGACTGTAGCCTTACGTATGAAACAACATTGTGAGAATGCTGAGAAAGTTGTTAATTTTTTAAAAAAACACAAAGAGGTTACAAAAGTAATCTATTCTACTGAACATAATAAACCAATCGCTGATAGAGCAAAAAAATATCTAAAGGGTGGTTATGGGCCAATGGTTGGTATTGAATTAAAAGGTGGTATTGAGGCTGGAAAAACATTCATTGAGTCTTTAAAAATGTTTTATCATGTTGCAAATATCGGTGATGTAAGAAGTTTAGCAATACATCCTGCTAGCACAACTCATAGCCAATTAAATGAAAAAGAACTTGCGGCATCTGGAGTTACACAGAGTTATGTAAGACTTTGTATTGGTATTGAGCATGCTGATGATATTATTGAGGATTTAAACCAAGCTTTAAACAAATCTTCTAAAGGTAAATTAAGGGCAGTTAGCTAAATCTTGTATTAAGAAATAAAAAATAGATACAAGAACTTACCAAAAAGATTGAACTTATTTGGTGCATAGATGCTATATAGATTTGTGCACCATATAAAACTGTTATTATTCCTAAAATAATTTGTAATAAAATAAAGAAACCCAATATATTTATAGATTTATATAAATCGAAAATTTTGTCCCTATAAATTTTGTAAAGCATAAATAAATAGTAAAATCCGATTATATAAGCTAAGTTTCTGTGAATAAATTGAACTAGAGATGGATCGCTAAAAGCAGATAGTTTAAATAAATTAACAAATTCATTGTCGTCAGGAAAATATGAGGTACCCATATTTGGCCAGGAATTATAAATTTTTCCAGCATCCATACCAGATACAAAAGCTCCTATAACAATTTGTATAAAAACCAATGTTAAAAAAATGAGTGGTATTAAAGGATTTATTTTATTTATTGTATTATAACTTAAATTTAACTTGAGATAGTTCCAGAATATTAATGATAAAATAATAAAAGCAATCAATAAATGAATGGATAATCTAAAATGACTTACATCAACTCTAGCTACAAGACCACTGCTGACCATATACCAACCAATGAAACCTTGAAAACATATTAGAAAAAAAATTAAATACAAACTATACAATTTTGAAATATTAATTTTAAAAGAAAAATAAATTAATGGTATTAAAAATCCGATACCAATTAATCTTCCTAAAAAACGATGTGCCCATTCCCACCAAAAAATAATTTTGAATTCTTGCAAATTCATATTGTAATTTTGTAATTTGAATTCCGGTATTTGCTTATAAAGATTAAAATATGAAATCCAGTCTTCTTGATTTAAAGGTGGTAAAAATCCTGAGAAAAGTTGCCATTTAGTAATTGAAAGACCCGAGTCCGTTAATCTTGTTAAACCACCAACAACAATCATAATGGACACAATCCAAAACATTGAAATTAACCAGAGAGATAATTGATAATTAATCTTATGATTTGCTGTGTACATATGCGCATAAATATAATAATTTTTTAATTATCCAAATATATAAATGTCGCCGCAAAAACGAAAAAAACTAAGCAAAATTAGATTAGAACTAGATAAAATAGATAATTCACTTATAAAAATTATAAAAAAGAGAACATTTCTTGTAAAAAAAGTTTTAGACCTTAAAGATAGAAAAAATCAAATAGTTGATCAAAAAAGAATTCAATTCATACTTAGTAATATAAGAAAAAAATCTTTAAAGAATAAAATTGATCCACGTATTACTAATAGAATATGGAAAAATATGATCTGGTCTTATATTGATTACGAAAGAAGAAATTTTAAGAAAAAATGATTATTTACTATGTGGTGGTAATTTTTTTTCAACAAAAATTTCATGTTTTCTAGTTGAAGGATTATATTTTCTAGCTTTTAATTTTACTTTGGCTTTTTCTCCACCAGCAGGTTTTTTTACATAATAAAAAAAAGGACTATCAGGTTTTTCTTCAGGGACTAAACGAACTTTTATATGAGTTTTTTTTGCCATTTTATTTAAATTTTTTTAAACTTTTTACAATATTTGAAATTTTATTTAACTTATTTTTTAAATTATTTGCTCTTATAGAATTATCTGCCATTTCGTCAAGCTTTAAAGGTTCTTTATTATTTAGTATTTTCTTAACACCTTTGATAGTCATTCCTTGATCTTTTAACAAAAAATGAATTTTTTTTAATAATTCAATGTTTTTTTTGTCATAATATCTTCTATTTCCAGTAAGTATTCTTGGTTTAATTTGTTTAAATTCTTTTTCCCAGAAACGAAGAGTATGAGTGGGTAAAGAGTCCCCTTTTTTTGATTTTAAATTTAATATTTTAACAACTTCGCTTATAGTTTTGTAGGAATTATCCTCTTTATTCATCTATTTTATTTTTTGATTTTATTATTTTTTTCAAATTTGTAGATTTATGCGTAATGAGCGTTTCCGATATATAATTATTTTCCTCTATTTTTATCCCAGAAACAATGTCCCCGTTTGTAATGCCGGTTGCACAAAAAATTGAGTCGCCTGTAATTATTTCATTTAACAAATACTTTTTATTCAAATCATCTATACCCATTTTTTTTGCCCTATTTACATCATTTTCATTATCGAAAATGAATCTACCTTGAAAAAAACAATCAAAAGCATCCAAAGCAGAAGCTGCAAGGACACCCTCGGGTCCGCCACCAATACCCATAAAAATATCTATATCA
Organism: uncultured Pelagibacteraceae bacterium; assembly: GCA_902552805.1. Taxonomy (GTDB): domain Bacteria; phylum Pseudomonadota; class Alphaproteobacteria; order Pelagibacterales; family Pelagibacteraceae; genus Pelagibacter. The sequence goes on along the minus strand of CACDIC010000009.1, from coordinate 22,428 downwards.
TATTTTTTATCAGAAACTAATAAAGCTCCTGATACATCACCATCAGAAATAAGTTTTAAATTCACCTTTAAATTCCTCAGTTCTTCAATAATTTTTTTATGCCTTGGTCGATCTAAAATACATACAGAAATTTCATTGGGTTGTTTATTCTTATAATCTGCAAGATTAGAAATATTTTTTTTAACTGAATAATCCAAATCAATAATACCCTCAGAGGGTACATTTGCAGAAATTTTATTCATATAAGTTTCTGGTGCACTAAATAAATTTGACTTTTCTGCAACTGCAATTACAGATAATGCTCCTGGCTGATTATTTGCTGCAAAATTAGTTCCTTCTAAAGGATCCACAGCAATATCTAACTCAGGACCACTCATGGTACCTAAAGTTTCCCCAATATAAAGCATAGGAGCTTCATCCAGTTCTCCCTCTCCTATAACCACCTTTCCTCTCATTTCTATTTCATTAAGTTTATTTCTCATTGCGTCTACAGCTGATTTATCTGCTGCTATTTTATCTTTTTTTCCAACAAAATGGTAAGATGATAAGGCTGCTTTGATTGAAACATTTAAAAATAAGTCTTCAAATTTTTTGTCTAATGACATTATTTTGCAGTTTCAATGGATATATTTTTCTCTAATTTTGATTCGAATTCTCTCAATCTTTTCCAAACTGAAATTAGTTCAACAATAATTGGCCAACTTCTCACTAAATATTGCAGTGATGTTTCAACTCGACCAAAAGCTCTTATAATTTGTTGAACAAAACCAAGTGTTATTGCACCAGTTACAATCGTTGGTGCTAATGCTAAATATGGAACAATTACCATACCTTGTAAGTAACTCCATTTTACTGCATTAAAATAAAGGTAGTGAAAATACATCTTATAATGAATTTTTCTAACACCACCATAAAGATCTGTAATTTTTGCGGGTTGTGCACTTTCTTTAAAATCCTCTCCTAAAACTAATTCTTTCCTATAAGCAGCCTCCTCTTTTTGAATATCATATTCAATGCCAGGAAGTTTAATCCCAACACTGGCCAATAATATTGTTCCACCCAGTGCTGATATAATCGCAACCCAAACTAAAGCATGTTCAACTTCACCAATCCATGGTAACACAGTAATACTTTTTGATAAGCCCCATAAAATTGGAGTAAAAGCAATCAACGTCATTACACTTCTCAGTAATTCAGCCCCTAACCCTTCCATTATTCTAGCAAATTTAAGAGTGTCTTCCTGAACTCTTTGAGATGCTCCTTCTATAGAAGAGGCATCATTCCATTTGTCATGATAAAAATCTGCCATTGCAGTTCTCCATCTAAATGTCCAGTGGCTTGTAAAATAATCACTAAAAATAACTACTAAAATGTATACAGCTGCAATTTTAGCAAATGTAAAAAGATACGAGATAAATTCTTTTTCAGATACAGAATTAGGATTAGTGAGAGCTTTTTGTAAAGTATCGTAAAATTCACCAAACCATTCATTAATTCTCACATCAAGTTGAACCTGATACCAAGTAGCCATTAAAATCAGTAATGTTCCACCTATACTCCATAAATACCATCTTTTATCTGTAAAAAATTTAAACATTATTTATCTATTTTAAAAAATTATCTGCGTAGGATTTTTTTACTATTTTTCTTTTTTTTGGCTCAATTAGTTCATAATCAATTTTTTTCTTCTTTGCATAATTTATCGCTAATTCTTTGGTTGAAAATTCTAATTTCAGCTCTGTATACGTATCATTAGAACTTTCCCATCCCATTAGAGGATTTTTTGTGGGATCATTCGTTTCAAATTCAAGTATCCATTTATCAAGTTTTCCTAAACCAGATTGCATTGCACTTTTATTAGGTATGTAAATTTTTGCTTTTTTCATATCAATGGTCGGAGTGGCAGGATTCGAACCTGCGACCCTCTGGTCCCAAACCAGATGCGCTACCAGGCTGCGCTACACTCCGAGAATGTTCGTTATAGCGTTTTTACTTATGTTTTCAATAAAAAGAAAAAGGTTAAATGATAAGGAAAAGTAGAAATAATTGATTTTACCTTCTATATTTTAATATAATTTATAGAAGCGACAATGTTTATATTAAATAGATATTATAAATTTTATAAATACAACGGACTAATAAAAACTATTACAAAAATTTTAACAACACCCTATCGAATTGTTAAAAAGCATATTTATCAAAAAAATAAAAAAAATATCTTTAATCAAAACACTTCAGAAAAAAGATTTAATCTTATTTATAAAACTAATTTCTGGTCCTCAAATGAAAGTGTTTCAGGTTATGGATCTGAGTTAAAAAATACCATCAATATCGAGAAAGAAATAATTGATATTATTAAAAAGTATCAAATTAAAAGTATTTTAGATGCACCATGTGGAGATTTCAATTGGGTTAAAAATGTTTTAGATAAGGATTTGACTTATATTGGTGGAGATATTGTACAAGAAATAATTGATAATAATATTAGAAAATTTAAGAATAATAAATTAGATTTCATTAAGCTAGATATTACTAAAGAAAATTTACCAGACTCGGATTTAATGATTTGTAGAGATTGTTTAATTCACTTGTCATTTAAAAGTATTAAATTATTTTTTGAAAACTTTAAAAAAAGTAAGATTAATTACTTATTACTCACAACATATAAGTTAAAAGATAAAAATAAAGAAATAGATAATTTAGATATTCCTGATGGAGAATATAGGGAAATAGACTTAGCTAGACCTCCCTTTTTACTGCCTAAACCATTACATGAAATACTAGATAAAGATGAACTTAATAAAAATAGTGATTTTAATTGTTACCTAAATCTTTATACAAAAAATCAGATTAACGAACTAAAAATTAAATAAATAAATTCTTATATTTTTTGATAAATTCAACTCTATCTCTCCGCCTTATACCAGCTAAATGAATTATTACAGGATTAAAATAATAATTTGATATTTCATTATTTTTTGGATCATTAAAATTTTTATTAGGCATACTATTCCAAATTCCTGATAAAAATTGAATCTTATTTAAAGTGGACTTATTTGGTTTATTATCTGACAAATTTGAAATTTCAGCTTTGAAACCAATTTCATCCATTACTGCTGCATTATCTGGCCAATAATGATTTAAATATTTTTTTTTATTCCATACACTTTTAAAAAAGTTTAGAGACCAACTGGTATTTCTAACAAGGATTACTCCAACATTAGGCCCCCATGTTAAAAAATCGACATTTTTATATTTTGTTTTATGTTTGGATTTAAAAAATTGATTATGAATAAAAATATGTTTTGTTTTATCAATATGATTTAAAATATTTTCATATCTACACACAAAAGAGTCAGCATCTAACCATAGATAGAATTCATGGCTTTTAGCTTCAAGGTGTTCAATTAACATTTTTATTTTCAACCAATAAAAATGTCTCTCAAATGATGTTCTTTTATCAATTTCATAATCAAATTTAAAATGATTGGCATATTTGATTATTGTTTTTTCTGATTCTTTTCCGACGTTTCTATATCTGTAATTGTAACCAGATAAAATTTTTAATTTACTATTTTTGAAATTTTTTGTTTTGCTTTTAAAAAAGAACATCTCTGCATTTATTAAGATTTATCAATGGTTTTAAGCATATACTTCAATAGTTAAATGTAAATAAAAAACAAATTTGTTAAAATAATATCAAAACTATAATTAACTTTTTCCTATAAATAGCTATAAGTGAGTAACAATATTTACTAAAAGAAATTATGATAATTGAGTGCATTTGCGGTCAGAAAAAATTTGAAGTAAATTCTGAATTGATACCTGATACTGGAAGAACAATTCAATGCGGTTCATGTGATAAAGTATGGTTTTATAAACCAGAAAATTTTAATAATGAAAATCAGAAAGATTTGATTATTGAAAATGAAGTACCAAATAGTCCCTCAAAAAAGGTAATTAAATCAGTCACCAAAGATACACTTACAAATGAAAATATTTCTGATTTAGAAAATAAAAAAAATTATGAGATAACACAATATAAGCCAAGAAAAAGTTTATCGTTTACTAAATTACTTTCGTATTTAATTGTACTATTGATATCTTTTGTTGCTTTATTGGTTGTTATAGATACTTTTAGTACCTATTTATATCAATTATTCCCTTCTCTCGAACTTGTTATATTTAGTCTTTTTGAGATATTGAAAGATATAAAATTATTTATTAAAGACTTAGTTTAATCATGATTAATTACTTGTCTAAACCTTTTAAATGGTTTTTTAAACTAGAAGCAGCTAGCGGTTTAGTTTTGTTATTTGCGGCTATAATTGCATTAATAATCAGTAACTCCAATTTATCTGATTTATATTTTTCAACTTTGAATAAATACTTATTTATAGGTATTAACAACTTTGGGTTAAAATTATCTGTCTTGCATTGGATTAATGACGCCTTAATGGCAATATTTTTTTTCTTTGTCACTTTAGAAATTAAAAGAGAATTTTTACAAGGAGAACTGTCAAATATAAAACAAGCTTTACTTCCAATAATTGCTGCTGTAGGCGGCATGTTGGTTCCTGCATTATTTTATGTATTTATAAACTTTGGCGACAGCGAAACTATGAATGGATGGGCCATCCCCTCTGCTACCGACATAGCTTTCTCGCTTGGTGTATTATCTCTATTAGGAAAGAGAGTGCCATTATCTCTAAAAGTTTTTTTAACCGCTTTAGCAATTATTGATGACTTAGGAGCGATTGTTATCATTGCTTTATTCTATTCAGGTGATTTGAGCATCAAATACTTAACGCTTATGCTGTTAGCTTTTATTTTCCTGTTAGTAATAAATAAATTTAATATTAAAAAATTTTTACCTTACTTGGTTGTAGGTATATTTCTGTGGGACTTTACACATAATTCAGGTATTCACGCTACTATTGCTGGAGTTTTATTAGCCATGACCATACCTCACCGAAAGAAAGAAAAAGATTTTTCTTTGTTAATCAAAGTTGAACATGCAATAAGTCCCTACGTAGCTTTTGGTATTATGCCTTTATTTGCTTTTGCTAATGCAGGAGTATCTCTGGAGGGCTTATCTTTTAGTTCTTTATTAGACAAAGTGCCACTCGGAATTTTATTAGGATTATTTGTAGGTAAACAATTAGGTGTCTTTGTATTTTCATATGTAGCAATTAAAACAAAAATTGCTCAAATGCCTAATAATTCAAATTGGTATAACTTTTATGGTGTGGGTGTTCTAACTGGTATTGGTTTCACAATGAGTCTTTTTGTTGGAAATTTAGCTTTTATTGAGAATATGCAATATATGGATGGTGTAAAAATAGGAGTACTAACTGGGTCACTTTTATCCACTTTATTTGGTTACTTCTTAATACTACTTACACCTAATAAATGACAAAAAAATTTATATTAGGTTTTACAATTATCATGTTTTTTTTTAAAAGTTCAGCTATCGCAAATTATGAAAAAACTTTTTTTGATCTAAATATCGAGAGCATATCGGGTGATATAATAAATTTTAGTGATTTTAAAAATAATGCAGTATTAGTTGTAAATACGGCAAGTTATTGTGGATTTACAAATCAATATGAAGAACTTCAAATCCTTTGGGATAAATATAAAAATAAGGGTTTAGTTGTTCTTGCTGTGCCATCAAATTCATTTAATCAAGAAAAAAATGAAAATTCAGAAGTTAAAGAATTTTGTGAAGTAAATTTTAATATCACCTTTCCACTTTCAGCGATCACTGAAGTAAAAGGGAATAATGCACATGAGTTATTTAAATGGGCTAAAACTAATCATGGCAGCTCAGCTGTACCAAAGTGGAATTTTCATAAGATTTTAATAAACAAAGAAGGAAAAATTGAGGATACATTTTCCTCTTTCACTAAGCCATTATCTAATAAAATAATTAATAAGATAGAGAGTATTTTATAAATTTAAAGTAAGCCCATCGAATGCAGGTATTGTATTTTTTGGTAAAATTTTCTTTAGCACTTTGTAATCTAATACTGGAGATAAATTGGTTAAAATAGCTTTTCTAGGTTTGAACTTTCTTATCATGGAAAGAGAGGTTTCTAAATTAAAATGTGATGGATGGTAATTATACCAAAGACAATCTATGACTAAAAACTTCAAATTTCTGAAATATCTAAAATCTTTAGTGTAAATTTTACTTACATCGCTAATATAAGCTAATTTCTTATCAATAATAAAGCAATTAGATTTAACTTTTCCATGTTCAACTTTAACTGATTTAACGGAAATTTTTCTCTTATAATTAAATGTAAAAAAAGTTTTAGGTAATTTATGCAATTTTAATGTAGCAGGATATTCTCTGGAGTAACTTTTGAAGATATATGAAAAACTATTTTTCAAATATTTAGAGGTAAATAGATCTGCATATACATCGATTTGATTTTTGCTACTTATATAAAATGATCTTAAATCATTAATTCCATGTGTTTGATCACCATGCATGTGTGAAAAAAGGACTTTATCTATTTTTTTGATCTTATGTCTTAATAATTGTTGACGTAAATCAGGTGATGTATCAATCAAAATATTTTGATTAGAGGTTTTTAATAGTGCAGAACATCGTGTTCTATAATTCTTTTTGATTTTAGGATCACAATTGCCAAAAAAACCATCTGGTCTTGGTACACCCATTGAACTACCGCAACCGAGTATTATAAACTTCATATGATTTTAATTAAAAAAAAGATTATTAAAATTATTAGTGGTAATTTTAATAAGTTCAGATTTTTCAATGCCCTTTATTTCAGCAAGTTTGGCCGCAGTAAAATCTATAAATGATGGTTCATTTTTTTTTCCTCGATTTGGGACTGGAGCTAAAAAGGGACTATCTGTTTCAATAAGAATTCTATCTAATGGAAGAAACTTAAATGTGTTCTGAAGGTCAACAGAATTTTTAAAAGTAATAATACCACTTGCAGAAAAATAAGAATTAAATTTTAAAAGCTTTTCTGCAAATTTTTGGGATCCTGTGAAGCAATGCATCAAAATTTTTAACTTTTCATCTTTATATTCATTTAATACTTCATAAGTTTTTTCCTCAGCATTTCTTGAATGAATAATTAATGGTATATTTGCTTTTAAGGCAGCTTTAATGTGTATTTTAAAACTTTCTATTTGTTTATCTCTATCTGAATTATCATAATAAAAATCAAGACCAGTTTCCCCTACTCCAATAATTTTTTTATTTTCATCTAAATTTTTTGTAAAAAATTCTGAGTTGACGTTATTTTTATCTGCTTCATGTGGGTGTATTCCAATTGTACCAAATATAATTTCATCCTTATTTACAATTTCTTTAACTCTGGAAAAGCTTTCAATAGATGTTGAGATCGTTAATAATTTTTTGACACCAATTTCTTTTGATCGCTGTATAACATTTTTTAGATCACTAAATAATGGCTCATGATCTAGATGACAATGTGAATCAATCATTTTCTTTTTCTATCTTGTTAAATAATATATCAATTTTATTAATAGCACTTCCTTTTTTTAAAAATTCATTATTTCCAATTGACTGAAAAATTACATCTTTTTCTTCAAGATTGAAAATTTTAAGTACTTTGAGAGATGATTGCGGAATAATTGGATATAATAAAAAAGTTACTTTTCTAACAATTTCAAGAGTTGTATAAACTATTGTATTTAACCTAATTTTATCATCTTTTTTTTTCCACGGCTCCTGATCATTAAAATATTTATTGGCTTCAAATAATCGATTAATAATATAATCAATATAATAGTTGATATTTTGATTATCTATTTCCGATCTTAAATTGTTTAAATTTTGATTATATGAATCTAAAATTTTTATATCATCATTTTCAAATTTAATTTTTTCTGGCACTTTACTATCACAATTTTTAATAACAAATGCAGATACACGTTGACATAAATTACCAAAATTATTAGCTAGATCGCTGTTAATACAATCCTCTAATCTTTCTTGAGAAATATTACCATCATTTCCAAATGAAACTTCTTTTATTAAATAATATCTTAGAGGATCCAATCCATATTGTTTTATAATTTCTAATGGATCCAATATATTTCCTTTTGATTTAGACATTTTTTCCTCATTGGATAATATCCATCCATGTCCGTAAACTTTTTTTGGAGGAGTAATTTTGGCGGCCAATAGGAACGCAGGCCAATAAATTGCATGAAATCTTAATATATCTTTTCCAATCAAGTGAACAGTTGCTGGCCAAAATTTTTTATATAATTCATCATCTTTATTAGGATAATTTAAAGCACTAATATAATTAGTGAGAGCATCTAACCACACATATATAACATGATCATCATCATTTGGAACTTTAATACCCCATGAAAAACTTTTTCTACTTACTGACAAATCTTTTAATCCACTTTTAACAAAACTTATAACTTCATTTTTCCTAGATGCTGGAGAAATAAAATCAGGATTTTTTTTGTAAAATTCTAATAATGGTTTTTCCCACTTAGATAATCTAAAAAAATAAGATTCCTCATCAACCCATTCAACGGGAGATTTAGATGATATGGCCACTTTTTTATTATCAAGATCTTCAATTTCATCCTCATTGTAAAACGCCTCATCCGATACTGAATACCAACCAGAATATTTTGATAAATAAATATCATCATTTTTTTTCAATTCTTCCCATAAATATTGAACAGATTTTTTGTGTCGCAACTCAGTTGTTCGTATAAAATCATTATTTGTTAAATTTAAAGTTTTTGATAAATTCTTGAATGTTTTGCTTATTTCATCGCAGAAAGCCAGAGGTTCAACTCCTTTTTTTTCAGCAGCTCTTTGAATTTTTAAACCATGTTCATCAGTCCCAGTCAGAAAATAAACTTTATATCCATCAATTCTTTTAAACCTAGCAAAAAAGTCAGCAATAATACTTGAATAAGCATGTCCCATATGAGGTTTGGCTGAGGGATAATAAATAGGTGTTGTAATATAATAATTTTTATCCATTTAAAAGCTTTGAATTTATTTCTAAAAATAAAGATTCATCATCTAAATTGAATTTCTTAAAATCATTTATTCTTCTTAAAAAATAATTGTAAACATCTGAATTTGAAACAGAGATATCTTTTATGAGAAATAATTCAAGTATATTATAAACAAATGTTTTAGATTGCTTATCATCTTTATAAATATTTTCACTTATTAATTTTAATAAAAAATCTTTTAAATTTATTTCTTTTAAATCAATTTTTTTTTCTTCAGAAAATTTTAAAAGATTATAAATTTCTCCAGGTGTAGAATAATAATTTAATAAATCTTTATTTATAAGATTATCAATATCTTTATCAAAAAGAAGTGAACTAATTTCATTAACCTTATCATTTTCTAATGATATATTGAAATTAAGACAACGAGATAGAAGTGTTGGAATTATTTTCTTATTACTATTTATTAAAATAAAAAATATATTCTCATTAGGTTCCTCTAACGTTTTTAACAGCGCATTTACTGAATTTAAATTCAAATATTCAATATTATCAATTAGGACAAATCTTGGTTTTGTATTGAATGAAGACTTATTGAGTTGAATTATTAATTCTCTAATTTGTTCGATATCTATGTTTTTTTTATCAGGATTAATGTCTATTAAATTGAAATTTGGACAAGAACCATTTTGAATTAACCTAAATGAGCGATTATCTAAATTTATCTTAAATTCAACTAAATCATAAGGCATTTCTTCATCTTTTGATAAAACAAAATTAATTAAATGATAAGCGAGAGTACATTTGCCAATACCTTTTTGACCAGTTAATAAAATCTTTGATGGTAATCTTTTTTGGTCAAATAATTTAGCAAAAAATAAAAGATTATCCTTTAATCCATAAAGATTTGTTTGGCTGTTAGGATATAATTTCATTTTACTAATTTTTCAATTTTTTCAATTATAATTTTTTTGTTTAATTCTATAGGAAGATTTGAATTAATTATTTTATATCTTTTTTTATTTTTAGATATTATTAAAAAACCATTTTGTACTTTTTTGTAAAATTTTTCTTTAAATTTATCGTAACGATTAAGTTTTTTTCGTTGTTTCAATCTTTTTCGCATATTGTTTATGTTAACAATACTTAAAAATGTAAAATCTACTTTAAATGGTTTTAAAATATGATTATTAATTTTTTTAATAATATCTAAATTTACACCCATTCCAAAATGTTGATAAGCAATGGTAGAGTCGGTAAACCTATCTAATAAAATTATCTTTTTTCTAAAATTTTTTTTTAAATTCTCCATGTTTTCACTTCTGGCCGCTAAATAAAGTAATAAATCGGTTTTTTTTTTAAAATTAGATTTCTTATCTAGAATTAATTTTCTTATTTTTTCTGAGTTCTTATTCCCTCCGGGCTCTCTTATCTTTATATGAGGTATCTTTTTTCTTTTTAAATATTTAGAAACATTTTCAATATGAAAAGTTTTTCCACTACCCTCAATACCCTCAAAGGCTATAACAATTTTTTTAGACATCACCCCAAATCAAATAATTTAAGGATTTCATTAATCTTGAAAAAATATTTACTTTGTTAACTTGTTCTTTTGCTAAAAGATCATATTCATCAATTAATTCATCATCGTAAATGATCTTTAATTTGGCTAAAACTTGATCTTTACTAATTGGAGCTTCCACAGGTCCTTCATATAACATTTTAACTTTTAATTGTTTTTTCTTACCTTTTTTTATAATTTTATAGATATCTTCTTTAGTATAGACTTTAACAAAGTCCTTTTTTCCTAACCAAACGTCAACGCTATCAAAATCTTCTCCCGATTTATTTATTTCTACTAAATCAAAATTTGTTAAACCATATGTCAATAATTTTGAGCTTTCTCTAGATCTAGAATTTTTAGTTTCGAAGCCACTAGCCACTGCAATTAACCGTCTACCTTTTCTTTCTAATGATGATGCTAAAGAATATTTTTCTACTGCTAAATATCCAGTTTTAATTCCATCTACACCCATATTTTTGTATAAAAGTGGATTTCGATTTCCTTGTGTAATTGGATCACCGCCAGTTCTAGTCCATGTAAATTCTTTTTCACTAAACCATTTGTAATATTCTGGATAGTTTTTAATTAAATAGTGAGACATAATCATAATATCTTTTACAGTTGAATAATTATCTGGATTATTCAATCCATGTGAGTTTGCAAAATTTGTATTGCTCATGCCAATTTCTTGTGCTTTGGAAGTCATCATAATTGCAAATTCTTCTTCCGTACCTGCTATCCCTTCAGCTAATGCAACACACGAGTCATTTCCCGAAGCAATAATAATACCTTTTAGTAAATTTTCTACACTTACCTCATCACCAACCATAATAAACATTGAAGAAGACCCGGGTCTAGATAACCGCCAAGCCCTCTCTGAAATAATAAATTTTTCATCTAAAGTTAAATCACCTGATTTAATCAAATCAAAAGCAATAATGGAGGTCATTATTTTTGTCATTGAGGCAGGATAAATTGATCTATCTGGTTCTTTTTCGTATAGAATTTCACCCGATAAAAAATCTTGTAGAATTGCCGTTCTAGCTTTTATGTCAGTATTAGAATGTGCACTATAGGAAATAAAAAGAGTTATAAAAATTGTAATTAGAAAATTTTTAAACATTTTTTAACACTTCTAAGTTTTCGAAATTAAGAGATTTTAACTTTTCAAATGACTCTTTCAAACTTTTTATATCATTAAAAGGACCTATTAATACTCTAAATTTTGTTTGTGATAATTTTTTAATTTTAGTGTTTTTAATTGAAGTTTCATCTTTGATTCTAGAAATCATCATTTTAGCAGTAGATTTATAATAAAAATCAGCAATCTTTATTGAGTAAGAGAATTTTTCTTTTATAGTTTTTTTTTCTTTTTTCTTGGTTTTACTTAAATCATTAATTTGAATACCATCAATTGGCGCTTTTTCTGCAACTTTTTTTTCCTCATCGAAAGTTTTACTTTTTTTTGCAACAAATGTAGAGTTTCTAGATATTAAGACTATTTCTAATAAAGGTTCATTGAAATCAAGATCTAAATCTTCAGCGATCCTTTTAGATATAACAGAATTGTAAAAATCTGAAAATTTTTGGTTATTAGATTTTACCTCTGCAATTAAAGACTTTCCATTTTTTGGATTTGTAATCTTGACGGCAGATTTTCTTTTGAGTGATTTGTGATGAATCATTAATGATCTATCATCTAATTTTTTAATTTTTTTTACATTTTCATCAAAAATTAAAGCGAAGCCACTATTGCTATATTTTTTCTCTATTTTTGTTTCAATCTTATCTGACTTCATTGCTACTTGTTCGCAACCTATCAAAAAAATTGATAATAAAAGTATTAATAAAATTTTATAATTCATTTTTAAATTTATCTTTTAAGGTACAAACTGCTAAAGCAAATCTTAGAGATCTATTCCATTGAAGGATTATTTCATAGTTATCAAATACAATATATGCAGGGTTCAAAGTATCTGCTCCAGGAATAATATCTTTATCTGGGGTAATTATTGCAACATTATAATTTGATTTCAAAAAACTTATATCATCATAGTTATTAATATATTTTTTAAAAAACCCCAATTTTTTTTTATTCTGTAGTTTTTTAGCAGAAACATTTAAATATTTTTTTGGTATATCTTCTTTAAGATCTATTCTATAAAAACAAGGTGAATCTTTTTTCCAACCAATTTTTTTTAGATAATTGGCTGCTGAGGCATAAGCATCATGAGAATTTTTTAAATCAATATAATCGTCAGTATTAAAATCAATTGCGTGATTTTTTATAGTTGAGGGCATGAATTGAAAAAAACCAAATGCACCTGCCCATGAACCATATAATGATTTATAATCTATCTGATTTTCATCAATTAATTTTAATAATATTAAAAGCTCTTTAGTAAAAAACTCAGATCTTCTTTTATCGTAACTTAGAGTGGCTAGTGAAGAAAGAATATCCATTTTTCCCACATAAGTCCCATAATTTGTTTCAATGCCCATCAATGACAATAGAAGTTCTTTCTCAATTTTAAACTTATTTTCAACAATATTAATCAAATCTTTATTATTTAAATAGAAGTCGATACCTTTATTTAATTTTTTTATAGAAGATCTCTTTGATATGTAAGTTTTTGTGTCTTCATAAAATTCAGGCTGGTATCTGTCATATTTTATAACATTTGCTAAGAACTTAGTATCTGTCATTACAAGATCAAAAGTTTTTTCGGAAATATTATTTGCTAAAGCTCTTTGTTTGAAATCTTTTTTCCACTTTTCAAAATCTGTATTATCATTTGCAAATAAGTTACAATTTGAAAAAAATAGAATTAAAAAAAAAATTTTAATTTTTTTCATATAAGTCATTTAAATATATAATTACAGCAATCCAAATAATAATAAAACTTAGAAATTTAACTAATGAAAAATCCTCACCATAATAAAAATAACCTAAAATGAATTGTAAAGTCGGCGTAATATAAAATATCATTCCTGTTGGACCTAATCCAATCAACTCAACCCCTCTTACATAGAGAAACAAAGGAATCACTGTCATTGGACCAGCTAAAAGTAAATATAGACTTAATCCTGGATTGCTTAAATTAAAGTCGTTTAGACCATTATTTGTAATTATATAAAATGCGATTAAAGCAAAAGGGAAAATATATAAACTTTCAATTAACAATCCAATATCGGTATCAATTTCAATTTTTTTTCTTACTAAATTATAAAAGGCCCAGCTAAAAGCTACAATAAGACCAACCCATGGCAAAGATTTAAGATTAAAAAAGATTAAAATTAATATTGATATAAAAACTAAAATAATTGAAAAAATTCTTTTCTTATTAAGTTCTTCTTTAAAAAAAATATATCCTAGAAGAACACTAATTATTGGCATTATAAAATAACCAAAACTAGCATCAATAATTCTCTCCGATGCAACGGCATAAATCCATATTGACCAATTAACAAAAATTAAAAAACCAGACAAAAATAATGCAATTAATTTTTTTTTATCTTTAATTTTTTTATAAAAAATTTTCCACTTAGATAAAAATGTAGTGGTAAAAATCAACATTATTGCTGTCCATAAACATCTATGGACAACTAATTCAGTATGGCCAATAAAGGAAACTGACTCAAAATATATAACTCCAATAAATCCCCACCAAAAGGAACCCAATGAAGTTAACAATAATCCTCTATTAAAATCTTTGTTCATTGAAAATTTTAAGAATTAAATTTAAGTTAAATGAGACTATATATTGATAATTTGATTATAAATACTTAAAATAAACTATGTTTAAAAGAAATTTTATCATAAATCTTTTTTTAATCTTTTTTTTTCAAATTAACATAATTTTAGCAGACACTTTTGACTTTAAAATTGATGAAATAAGAGCTGAAATTAATAGAAATGATTTAAAATCAGCAATTAATCTATTAAAGAAAGTTGAGGTAGGAAACGATACTCAGCAAGATAAAGTTTACATCTTGTATGGTGATATTTATCTAAAAATCAATCAAACTATTAAAGCAGAAGAATTTTATGAAAAAGCTTTTTTTACAACTAATAAGTATGTTGAATCTTTAAGTCTAGTGGGGTTAGCCGAAGTAAAATTAATTCAAGGGAAAATTGATCAATCTATAAAATTATCAAAGCAAGCAATTTCAATAAATCCAGATTTAATAAGACCAAAAATCATATTAGCTACTGCACTCACTAGAATTGGTGAAGGACAGCAAGCTATTGAAATATTACAAGATTTATATGATAACCAAAAAACCGCAGCAGTTTCTTTAGCAATTTCAGATTATTACTTTGCATTTAATGACATTGATGCTGCTGTTAATATTTTAGAAAATTATCTAAAAAGAAACCCAAATCATATTAGAGTTTTAGATCAAATAGCTGGTTTATATTTATTTAAAGGTGAAAAAGAAAAAGCAATACAAGCTAAGCTCAAAGTTTATAAATTTCATAAACTTAACAAAGATAAAAAAAAGATACTATCAACTAAATCTTGGATATTATCAGTTGATCCCTTTTATTTTGATGAACCAGTGGTAATTGAAAAAGCTGAAGAGAAAAAAATTAGAAAATACAGACAAAAAGAAATTGAAAACTATGATGAGAAAAAAGTTAAACCAGATTATGAGGATTTTGTTTTTGCTCCAAGCGGTATCGGAAGTGGGTTTGTAGTTGGAAATGGTAAGTTTGTAATTACAAATTATCATGTTGTTGAGAATGCAAAAAAAATTGCTGTTAGAAATGGAACTGGTATAGTGAGTGAAGCAAGTATTGCTGATTATTCAAAAGACTACGATCTTGCAATTTTAAAATTGAAAAATCCATATCCAAAAAAATTTGCTATTGATAGTAAAAATTTTGCTGAACCTAAAATAGGAGCTGATGTAATAAGTATTGGGTTTCCAGGTATAGGCATAACTTTTGATCAACCAACAATTACTCAAGGTATTATAAGTAAGATTTTTGATGATGAAACTGGTATAATGCTTACCACTGCAGCCATTAATCAAGGTAATAGTGGTGGCCCTATTTTTAATTTAGAGGGTAAATTGGTCGGTGTTAGTTTTGCTACATTAGATAAATTAGGAGTTTTAATGACCACTGGTCAAATCCCGTCTGACATGGGTTTTGCGATAAAAAGTAATATGATTAAAAAAATATTTCCATATGATAATAAAGTCTTACCTCAATCAGCAAAATTTGATAAATCTACTCTTTATGAAAAAATGTTACCTAGTGTGGCCCTCATAGCAGTCTCAGATTGATGAAACGTTTAATTATAATTTTCTTACTTCTTAATTTTTCAGCAATGGCTGAAGTGGTAATATCTGAGGGAAAATATATCTATAGTGGTAACATGAGTGAGAATGAGGGCTGTACACTTGCTAAACAGAGGGCAAAATTAAAAGCATTAGAAAAAGTTTCAGGACAAAGAATATCATCAGATGAAATTGAAATGTGTTCAGATGTTGATGGAGAAACATCTTGTGAAAGAAATCAATTTTTCTTAAGTTCATTTGACAGTGAAATAACAAATTTACAAGAGCTTAAAAAAGATATTTCAATTCAAAAAATAGAAGGTGCAGATGAACAAAGTTATATCTGTACTATCAAGATTCAGGCAGAAGTAATTAAAATTACAAAAACTTTAGATAATAGTTTTGATTTTAATGTCAAATTAAATGAAAAAAATTTTAAAGAAGGAGATGAGCTTAAAATTGATTTGGTATTGAATAGACCTTTGTATGTCAGTATATTTCAAATATTACCTTATGAAGAAAAAAACTACCAAGTTATTAAAATATTTCCAAATAAATTTGATAATAAAAACTTTGTAGATATAGATAATTTATCAATTCCAAGAAAAGGTAAATTCAAAATTGAGTTTCCTCAAAACTTAAATAAAAAAAATGCAGATGAATATTTGTTCATAATAGGGTCTGAAAAAGAGATAAATTGGCTTGATAAATATACAAAATTTGAAGACTTAAAAAATGCTTATATAAAGGAAAAATTTATAATATATAAGTATAAAGGATATACAATTTACAAATAATGAAAGACTTAAAAAAAACATTATTATATTTATTTTTAATTTTAATAATAAATACTTTTTTCCAAACAAAATCTTACAGCCATGGAGCACTGAGTGCGTTTAGTATTTTTACAAACGTTATGGCAGATGAACATACTGCTGAAAAAGCAGTCATCAAAGACTTAAAAATAAAGATATATAATTTAGATAGCGAACCGGTAAAAAGAAAACTGGTTCAATCTGATAAAAAATATATCATTGCCTTGAAAGAACAGCTTAATGAATTAACTAAAGCTCAAGAAGAAAAAAATAAGAAATCTGCTGAACAACAAAAAAAAGATGCAAAAGAAAATAAAAGACAAGCTTTAAAAAAAGAAATTGAAGATGAAATTACTGCTCTTGGATTTGAGCCAGTTACACAAAAGAAAGAAAAAGAATTTGCTGATGATGAGGAAATTCAGGCTCTTGAAAGTCAATTAAAAGAAATTAAAAAATTAAAAGCAAAAAAAGAAAAAGAAACTACAGAAAAACAAAAAAAGGATGCCAAAGAAAATAAAAGACAGGCTTTAAAAAAAGAAATTGAAGATCAAATAATTGCTCTTGGAGTTGAACCTGTAACAAAAAAAAGTGAATTTGCTGATGATGAAGAAATTCAAGCACTTCAGAGTCAACTTGAAGAAGTTAAAAAAGCAAAAATAAAAGCCTTAAAAGATAAATATGATGAACTTAAAAAGGCGAAAGCTGAAAAAGAAAAAGAAGAAAGATTAAAAGCATTAAAAGAAGAAATAGAAAATGAAATTATTGCACTAGGTGCGAAACCTGTGACACGAAATAGTGAGTTTGCTGATGATGCAAATATTCAAGCTTTAGGTAAACAATTAGAACAATTAAGAATAGAAGCAGAAAACAAAAAAGCTGCTGAAAAACTTGAAGGTGACAGACAAGAGGTGATTCAAGTGGTTAGAAGAGAAATATTAGAGTTAGGTGAAACACCAATTTCAGAATATGTAGTTAATAATGAAGATGAATTTATTAAAGCATTAAATAGTCAGCTTGAAGAAATCAAAAAAATTAAAGCTCAAGAGGAAAAAGAAATACAAGAGTCTATACCTGAATGGTTTATCATGATGCCTAGAGCGAATGAAAAAGTAATTTATGTCAGAGGTACAGCAGTTGTTGATACTCTACAAGGCTCAATTGATTCTGCAACTAACGCAGCTTTAAGAGAACTAGGTAAAAAACTTGAAACAAGACTAAACACAAAAGTGAATGAAACAGTTATTCAAGCTGGTATTGGAGAAGATATAAAAACAAAATCTGAAATGGAAAGAGTTTCAACTTTAGTTGTCAAAGAAGTAACTATAAGTGGTTTTGAAATAACAAAAACAAAAATGTTTAAAATGGATAATGGTAAATACAGAAGTTTTATTTTGTTGCAATATCCCGTAGGGAATCTATACAAAGCATTTATTAATCGATTAGAAAATTCAAAAGAGATTAAAGAGTCTTTAATAGCAATCAAAAATACAGATACCTTTAAAGAGCTTGAGGCTTATGTAGTTGATTTTGCTGGAGCTTAAATAATTATTTATAAGAAAATAATATTTTATCCTTATCACCAGACATATTTGGATCCTGTTCTCTGTTTTGTGAAAAAGCAACTTTACTTACATTCTCTTGAACATAGGCAATTAACTCACCATTGCTGATCTTATTATCATTATTTTGATCTGCTGCCCCTTCCATTCCTTTCATCAAATAATAAGAGAACATTCCATGTTTTGCTTCCTCAATACTTCCTGATGTTTGATCATTTGCTGAAGCGGTAAAAATTGTAAAATTATTTGGAATTTCTTGGTCATCAGCCACTATTCTTACAGGCCTTAAACTTGCTACTAATGTTTCTTCATTTCTAGTTTGACCACTATAACAAGTATCAAAAAACATTGTTACCGATTTAGGATTTGTTTTTTGTAGTAATTTTATAATTTCACTTCTCGTAATTGCTGTATCTTCTAATAAACTTGCATCACCATCTTGAGGTAAGATGTAAAGATTTTTTCCATCGTCTGATGCTAGACCATGACCAGCAAAAAATAAATATATATCCCTATTCTCTCCACCAATTTTTGGTAACCAAAGTTTTAGAGCTTTCAAAATTTTAGGTCTATTCGCATCTTTATCGACTAGTAGATTAATATTTGATGGATCAACACCTAAAGCTCTTACAGCGTATTCCCTAAAAGCATTAGCGTCTCGATTAGCAAATGCTGCATCTAAATTTGTTAGATATTCATATTTCTCAACACCAATAATAATAGCGATCTTATTCTTATCTTTATTTACCTTAATTTTATTCGGAAGTAATTTTTCATAGCCTTTTGCTACTTTCATTTCTTTTAATTCGACATTAATTTTTACACTTTTTTCAGAAGAATTGTTCCATCTATCAACCGCTACTAAAGTTAGTTCCTCACCCTGATTTGTATTAATGATAAAACCCTCAAATATGAATTCTCCTTGTTCGTTTACTTGAATTGGTTGTCCGTCAACTTCCAAAAAGAAATCACTTTTATCTTTTATTTTACCTTTGAGCTTATAAGCTTGACTAGTAACTGTTATTGTTTCAGCAACAAGTATTTCTGGCGACTCTTTATCAACGTTTAATTTCTTTTTCTTTTCTTCAAATGCTTTTTCTGCCTCTTTTTGAGCAAGCTCTAGTTCATTTAGTTTTTTCTTTTCTTGTTCTTTAAGTTTGGCTATTAATTCCTCTTGTTTTTTTTCTTCATCAGCTTTTTTTTGTGCGAGAAGTAATTCTTGTTTCTTCTTTTCTTCCTCAGCTTTTTTTTTGGCTAGAAGTTCTTCTTCTTTTTTTCGTTCCTCTTCAGCTTTTTTTTGTGCAAGAAGTAATTCTTGTTTCTTCTTTTCTTCCTCAGCTTTTTTTTGAGCTAATACTAATTCTTGTTTTTTTGTGTCATCTTCATCTTTTTTTTTAGCTAAAAGTTCTTCTTCTTTTTTTCTTTCTTCCTCAGCTTTTTTTTGAGCTAATAAAAGCTCTTTTTTTCTTTTTTCCTCCTCTTTCTTTTTTTTTGCTAAAAGTAATTCTTGTTTCTTCCTTTCTTCCTCAGCTTTTTTTTGAGCTATAAGTAATTCTTTTCTCTTTTTTTCGTTCGCCTCTTTTTTTTTCTTTTCTTCAGCGAGTTGTTGTTCTGTTTTTTCAGATTCTTTTGCTAGTAGAATTCTGTTTTTTTTGGCAACTCTCAACATATTTTTCCAAATCATTGGATATTGGTGGTCGTCAGTAAATCGTCTGACATCAACAACTACACATTTTTTATCCATCATATTCATTTTTTTCTTCGCAACATCATCGTAACATCTTTTTATTGCATTAATTTCTGTTGTAGCTGTTTCATCTTTCGTGGAGTATGCCCACCCCCATGCAAATGGTGAAATCTCTTTTAAATTTTTATCTTTTGTTAATTTTGATAATTCTTTTTTGTAATCGATAAAAACTGCAAGACCCATGGTCTTAATTTTGTCACCTTTAAATTTAGGATATTTCTTTTTTTTGTCATAACCTAGTTTGGTTGTTGTTTTTGTATATTTGAGATATTTTTTTTTAATATCTTTATTTTCTAAAATTATCTTCCATAATTTATCTAAATTTTCATCACTTTCGCTATAACCGGCATATCTATTTTTACCAAAATTAATTGTAGATTTACTCACCAGTTTCTTTTGTTTTTTTGTTGCTTCTAAAATACGATATCTCTTGAAACCTTTGTAATCATAAAACTTTGATTGTATATCAACTACTTTATTAAGAATTGAAATTTTAAAATCAAATTTAAGTTTGTCTTCTGTTAACTTTAAAATCCCTTTATCAAATTTGTAACTTCCTTTAGATATAACATTAAAGTTTCTATCTAATCGGTGATAATGGTCAATTTGAAATTTATAATAAACAGCTCCATTACCTCGAAGATCATCTATCAAAAATGTATAGCCCCAAAAATAACTTTCATTACCTTCTAGAAATTTTACTTTTTCACTTTTATCAATATCTAAAGCAGATTCTAATTCTACATTTTTTGCTTGCGACGGATCAATTTCAATTTTTGCATATCTATTTTCTTTAAAATTTTTTATTGCAGATCTTATTTTTTCCTGTTCGTTGGTCTCTGCTAATACAAATTGATATCTTCTAAATCCTTTATAGTCATAAAATTTAGATTTTATATCGACTATCTGACTTGATAAGGAAATCTTAAATAAAAATTTTTGATTATCTTCAGTTATTAATTCATATAATTTTTTGTCTCTATTAACTGAATAACTACCCTCTGAAACAACCTCAAAATTTTCATTTACTCTATAAAATCTATTAATATCAAATAAATAATAAACTATCCCATCACCTCTTAAATCATTCATTTTTAATTGCATGAATTGCCAATAGGCTGAATTGTTATCATTAACGTAATTAATCTTTTTCTTTTTATTAATTTCAAATCCAGACTTTAAGGTTGATTCATTTGAATTCGCATTGATAGTTAGCAATGTAGAAAAAATGAGTAAAAAAAAATTGTTTATTAAAAATCTCATTAAATTATATTATCAAAAGCCCTTCATATAATCAAACTTGTGGTTAGAATAAATATTTATCTGAAACTAATTAATACCTTTTCAGGATTGCCAGATAACATTGGCTCTTGCTGTCTGTTATTAGTAAATGCTTCCTCAGAAACATTTTGTTTTAAATAAGCTATTAATTCACCATTAGTAATTTTTTTATTTTGGTCTAAATCCGCTTTACCCTCAAGACCCTTCATTAAATAATAAGAAAAAATTCCATGCTTAGCTTCCTCTATACTTCCTGAAGTTTGAGTTAAATTAGATGCTGAAAAAATTGTAAAATTACTTGGTGTTTTACTTTTTTCAGCAACAATTCTAATTGGTCTTAAGCCAGCAATTAAAGTTTCTTCTTTTCTAGTTTGACCACTGTAACAGGTATCAAAAAACATAGTTACTGAATTAGGATTTAATTTTTGAATTTGCTCAAACATCTCTGCTCTAGAAATAGCAGTATCTTTCAAAAGAATAGAGTCACCATCTTGAGGTAACACATACAAATCTTCTCCATCATCTGAAGCTAGACCATGACCTGCAAAAAAGATGAAGATATCTTTTTTTGATCCTTTTGTTTTTTGTGGTAACCATAGTTTCAATGCCTTAAGAGTGTCAGATCGACTAGCCTCTTGATCTATCAATACTTTTATATTTTCAGTTGGAATTCCTAACGCTCTATTTGCATAAGCTTTAAAAGCTTTAGCATCTCTATTGGCATAAACTGCATCTAAATTTGTTAGGTTTTCATATTTTTCAATTCCAATAACTAATGCTATTTTATTTTCATCTTTCTTAACATTAATTTTGTTAGGCATTAGTTTTTCGTAAGATTTTACTACTTTAGTTTTTTTAATTTCAACATTAACTTTAACAATTTTTTCTGAAATATTATTCCATCTGTCAGTTGCAATTAAACTAAGCTCTTCTCCTTCATCCTCATCTATAATGAACCCTTCAAAAATGAAGTTTCCTTTTTCATCTAATTCTAATGGCTGTCCATCAATTTCTAAAATGAATTTGCTTTGATCTTTAACTTTACCTTTCAAAGTATATACCTGTGAGTTAGTAGTAATTTTTTCAGCAACTAAAATCTCAGGCGCACTTTTATCAATATTTTGATCTTTTTGTTTTTCTTTAAACTTTTCTTCCGCTTCTTCTTGTTTA
>CACDIC010000008.1 GCA_902552805.1 uncultured Pelagibacteraceae bacterium | reverse complement strand
TCAATATCTTTTTTAGTTGCTCTTGCCAAACCACAAGGGATGGAATTTTTAACACTTTTGCTTATAGCACTGACAGCCTCAAAATCACCAGGTGATGATATTGGAAAACCTGCTTCTATAATATCAATACCCATTTCATCAAAAACTCTTGAGATTTGAATTTTTTCCTCAACACTCATTGAAGCTCCAGGTGATTGCTCACCATCTCTCATCGTAGTATCGAAAATGAATACTTTATCTTTATCAGCCATATCAAATATTTTTGTTTTTTGAAATATACAACCTCTCGTTTAGATTGCAAAAATAAAATACTGAATTTGTCCCAATTTGGAACTAAATTTTACTTCTTATCACTATCAACTAATTTCTTCTTACCAATCCATGGCATCATAGCTCTCAAATTAGCCCCAACTTTTTCAACTGGGTGTTCAGCTAATTTTGCCCTTGTGGCGAGAAAGTTTTTTTGGCCACTTTTGCATTCATCCATCCATTCTTTTGTAAATTTACCAGATTGAATATCAGCCAAAACTTCTTTCATTCTTTTTTTAGTTTCCTCTTTATTAATCACTCTAGGTCCAGATTGATATTCTCCATATTCTGCAGTGTTTGAAATAGAGTAATTCATATTAGCAATTCCACCTTCATAAATAAGATCAACAATAAGTTTTACTTCATGAACAGTTTCAAAATATGCCATCTCAGGTTCATATCCAGCTTCTACTAAAGTTTCATAGCCATTCTTTATTAGTTCAACTAAACCACCACAAAGAACAGTCTGCTCCCCAAATAAATCTGTTTCAACTTCATCTTTAAATGTTGTTTCAATAATCCCTGATCTACCACCACCAACTGCTGAGGCATATGACATCGCTAAATCTCTTGCTTTACCAGAGCCGTTTTGATGTACTGCAAATAAACATGGCACTCCCCCACCTTTTTCATACTCACTTCTTACCAAATGACCAGGTCCTTTTGGAGCAACCATAAATACATCTAAATCTTTTCTAGCTTTAATTAGATCATAATGAACATTTAATCCGTGAGCAAAGGCAATTGACTTTCCCTCTTTAACTCTTTGCTCTATATGGTTTTTATAAATTGAGGCTTGTAATTCATCTGGTGTTAAAATCATTACAACATCCGCCCACTCAGCGGCATCAGATAAATTCATAACTTTCAATCCTTTTGACTCTGCTTTAGGTATGCTTGAAGAACCCTCTCTCAATGCAACTACAACTTCTTTAACACCACTATCTTTTAAATTTAAAGCGTGTGCATGTCCTTGACTACCATAGCCAAATATTGCAATCTTTTTATCCTTAATTAGATTTACGTCTGTATCTTTTTCATAAAACATTTTCATAAAATTCTCCTCTTAATTAGTTAAAAACTTTATCACCTCTCGTCATAGCAACGGCTCCTGTTCTAGAAACACTTACTAGACCAAATTTTCTTAAATTTTTTGCCATCTTGTCTATTTCTCTTCTTAATGCAGTAATTTGAATAACATTTGATTTTTTCGTTTTATCCAATATTACAGCATTATACTTTTTACAAGCATTAATAGCCTTTTTAATTTTAATATTGTTACCAACAACTTTGAATAGAGCCATTTCTTTAAATATTACTCCTTTATCATTCCTTTTAAAATCTGCCACTTTATGGACTGGAACAAGTTTTTTTAATTGCAATTTAATTTGATCAATTACTTGGGGCGTCCCAGTCGTGACTATTGTAATTCTTGATATACTTTTTTTTGCATCCACCTCTGCGACTGCAAGTGACTCGATATTATAACCTCGACCAGAAAACAATCCTACAACCCTTGCTAAAACACCAGATTCATTATCCACCCAAACCACAATGATGTGTGTATCTGATTTTTCCTTTTTCGAAGAAACACTATATGCAGATTTTGGATTTGCCATACTTAAACTAAAGATTTACCTTTACCGGTAATTTTATTTTCCTCTTTTTCACTTGGCCCTAATATCATTTGGTTATGAGGTTTTCCTGAAGGTATCATTGGAAAACAATTTTCATTTGGATCTACTCGACAATCAAAAATAACAGGTCCATCAAACTCAACCATTTCTCTAATTTTTTCATCCAATTCATCTGGTTTTTCAGCCATTATACCCTTACAACCATAGGCCTCTGCCATTTTTATAAAATCAGGTAAAGCCTCTGTATAACTCTCAGAATAATTTTTCTCATGTAACAATTCTTGCCATTGTCTCACCATTCCCATGTATTGATTATTCAAAATAAAAATTTTAATAGGTAGATTATATTGAACTGCTGTAGACATCTCTTGCATTGTCATTAAAACTGAAGCTTCACCTGCAATATCAATTACTAATTTTTTTGGATGAGCTATTTGCACACCCACAGCGGCAGGTAATCCATATCCCATTGTTCCAAGACCACCGGAAGTCATCCAACGATTTGGTTTATTAAATTTATAATATTGGGCTGCCCACATTTGATGTTGGCCCACCTCAGTCGTGACATAAGTATCTTTATGTTTTGTAAGCTCGTACAATCTCTGAACTGCATGTTGAGGTTTTATGGTTTCATCACTGTTTTTAAAATGTAGTGAATTTTTTGTTCGCCATTTTTGTATCTGTTCCCACCATTTAGCAATTTGTTGCTTGTTTGATTTTTTCAAATTTAAGTTTTTTTTCTTTAGAGTTTTTGTAATTCCTTTTAAAACCTCTCTAACATCACCAACTAATGCTAAATCAACTTTAATGATTTTATTTATTGATGAGGGATCAATATCGATATGAACCTTTTTGGATTTTGGAGAGAACTCATCAATTTTACCGGTTATTCTATCATCAAATCTAGCTCCAATATTTATTAATAAATCACAATCATGCATTGCGTTATTAGCCTCATAAGTTCCGTGCATACCCAGCATTCCTAAAAATTGATTATCATCTCCTGGATAGGCACCTAAACCTTGCAACGTAGAAGTGATAGGAAAACCTGTAAGTTCAACAAGTTCTCTTAAAATATTACTCGCCTCTGGTCCAGAGTTTATCACTCCACCACCAGAATAAATGATAGGTTTTTTCGATTTATTCATTAAATCAATTAAAGTATCAATGTCTTTTTGCGAAAAATGATTTAACGATTTTCCATTTAGTTTTTTTTCAGCTTTAGGTTTTGAATAACTTGTTTTAGCGAACTGGATATCTTTAGGGATATCAACTAAAACTGGCCCCGGTCTTCCCGTTGTTGCAACTCTGAAAGCCTCATGAAGAGTTTTTGATAAATCTTTAATATCTTTGACTAACCAATTATGTTTAGTGCAGGGTCTCGTAATTCCAGTTGTATCACATTCCTGAAATGCATCAGTGCCAATTAGATGTGTTGGCACTTGACCTGATATGCAAACTAGTGGCACAGAATCCATATATGCATCTGTCAATGCGGTAACAACATTGGTTGCCCCAGGTCCAGAAGTCACAAGTACAATACCTGGTTTGCCAGATGATCTCGCATAACCTTCTGCAGCATGACCTGCGCCTTGTTCATGTCTAACTAGGATATGCTTAATTGTGTTATGATTTTTTAACTCATCATAAATTGGTAATACTGCACCACCTGGATAACCAAAAATAAATTCAACATCTTGGTCTTCAAGACATTTGAATACAATTTCAGCACCTGTATATAATTTAGACATTCATCCAATCTAGCTGAAGTTGTGCTTATTGGTCAAGAATTACTACGTGATATCTAAATTTTTTTTAAAAATTTATTCAGGTCCTCTGACTTTATTTTGTTCCAATCCATCATATTGCCTCTGCCCCAAGTAGATTGTCTTTTTGCATATTGCCTAGTCTTTATTGATATTTTCTCAATTACCTCTGATATCTCAATTTTTTTCTTAAGATATTCTCTAATTTCTGCAATTCCGATAGCCTTAGAGGCAGTTTTAACTCTTGGAACTTTTAGTGTTATAAATTTTTTTACCTCTGAAACTGCTCCATTTTTAATCATCTCTTCTGTTCGATCCTCAATTCTTTTAATTAACTCAGCTCTTGGGTAATCAATATAAATTTTAAAAAAATCATTTTTTTCATAATCTGAGCGTGTGCTTTTGAACCAATCGTAAATTGATCTTTTTGTAAATGATTTAACTTCATAAGCTCGAATTATTCTTTGAGTGTCTGTAGGTTTAACAAAGTTTTTTGATATAGGATCCAGCTTAATTAATTCTAAAAAAAACTTCTTTGTTCCAATTTTTTTATGCAACAACCTTATTTTTGATCTTAATCGAATTGGAATATTTGGAATATTTACTAAACCTTCTGTAATTGCTTTAAAGTATAATCCAGTACCACCCACAAGAATAGGTGTTTTTTTTTCTTTTTTTTATGTCAAGAATTTTTTTATTAGCTAATTTTAACCAGTCTCCTGAAGAAAAGTTTTTTTTTACACTTTTAAATCCATATAAGTGATGCTTAATATTCTTGTAATTTTTTGGAAGAGGTCTTGCAGATAAAATTTTTAATTCTTTATACACCTGCATGCTATCAGCATTAATAATCTCTCCTTTAATTTTTTTTGCAAGTTTAATTGCAAAATTAGATTTACCAGAGGCTGTTGAGCCATAGATTAAGAAAATTTTGGATTTCAAATCCATTAGTTAATCTAATTTAACACCAATATATCTTCTTTGATTTTGGCTATTATAGATAACTAATAAAATAGTTTTTTGATTACTATTTAAGACTTGTTTCACTATTTGGTTTAAATCATTTACATTTCTAATTTTTTTCTTTTGGGCTTCTAGAATTATACTATTAACTTCAACAGAACTTAGTAAAGGACTATCATTTGCTATTTTAGTAACAACTAATCCAGAGGTTTGATTAGGTAAATTTCTTGATTTTATATCTTCTTTATTAATTTGCCTTACAGTTATTTTTAAATCTTTTATCTCTGTTTCTTTCGGACTTTCTGATTTTTCTGAAACTTTAAAATCCTCTGAAGTTTCTAATCTTCCTAGTGTAACAATTTTAACAATTTCTTTTTTGTCTCTCCAAATTTTTACTTCTACTTTTTTCCCAACCGCAGTTCTTGCAACAATCATAGGAAGTTCCTTCATCTGATTAATTTTTTCTCCATTAAATTCTAAAATAATATCGCCAGCTTTTACCCCTGCTTTAGCAGATGGACTATTCTCTGCAACGCTTGCAACTAATGCCCCACGAGGTTTATCTAATTTTTCGACTTCAGCAATTTCTTTTGTAACATCCTGAATTCTTACACCTAACCAACCACGTTTTGTTTCTCCAAACTCTATTAACTGATCAATAACTATCTTTGCACTATTTGAAGGGATTGAAAAACCAATTCCAATTGATCCATTCCTTCCAAGGATAGCTGTATTAATTCCAATCACATTTCCGTTCATATCAAATAAAGGCCCACCAGAGTTTCCTTGATTGATTGATGCATCAGTCTGAATATAATCTTCGTACCTAGTCAAACCTATCGATCTATTTCTTGCAGAAATAATTCCTGAAGTTACAGTTCCTCCAAGACCAAAGGGATTGCCAATTGCTATTACCCAATCACCAATTCTTGCTTTATCAGAGTCACCGAATTGAACTGGTTTGAATTTTTCATTTGTCTCAAGTTGAAGTACTGCTATATCAGACAATGGATCAGCACCTAAAACTTTAGCTTTAATTTCTTTGTCACCTACTCTTATGATGATATCATCTGCATCTTGAATTACGTGATTGTTTGTAACAACAATACCTTTTTCATCTATAATAAATCCTGATCCTAAAGCTGCTGATGGTCTCTCTTGTGGTGTTCCAAATTCTTTAAACATATCCTCAAATGGTGAACCTGGAGGAAATTGAAAAGGGAAAGGGTTAGTTTGTGTTTTAACCATTGTGGTTGTTGAAATATTAACCACAGATGGCATTAACTTTTCTGCTAAATCAGCAAAAGAACTAGGATGATTTTGGGCAAATGATTTGAATTGAGTGCCTAAAATTAAAATAATCGCTATAAATAGTGTATTAATTCTAGTCATTTTAGTTCTTCATATAATAAATAATTATAAAACCTACAACTGCAAAGATTAATCCACCTGATCTTAACTGGCTATCCTTTATAAGTTCCAATTTTTTTAACATACTTTTCATTTTTGCTGGAAATATGGCATACAAAATTCCCTCGATAAACAAGAATAGACCAAATGCTATGATCAATTCTTTCATCAGTAGTTTATTGTGAATTTGGTTTTATATTTCCAAAAAATTTAAAGAATTCACTATCAGGAGATAATATCAAAGAAGTCTCTCCACCAATTAGAGCTTTTTCATAAGCCTGCATAGCTCTGTAAAAAGCAAAGAATTCTGGATCTTGGCCAAAAGCGTTAGCGAAAATATTATTTCTTTTTCCATCGCCTTCTCCTTTCATAATCTCAGATTTTTTTTGTGCATCTGCTAGAATAACTGTCACTTCTTTATCAGCAGTTGATGTTATCGTGACTGCCATTTCAGCACCTTTTGCTCTAAACTCTTTTGCTTCTCTCTCTCTCTCTGTTTGCATTCTTCTAAAAATTGCATCGCTGTTTGCTTGAGGAAGATCAGCACGTTTAATTCTTACATCTACAATTTCTATACCAAAGTTTTGTGCTTCATTGTTTACACCTTCTTGAATTAAAGCCATTTGTTTTGTTCTATCCTCTGATAAAAGTGTTTGTAGTTCTTGCTGACCTAATACGTTCCTTATTCTTGAATTGATAATTGT
Source organism: uncultured Pelagibacteraceae bacterium (assembly GCA_902552805.1). Classification (GTDB taxonomy): domain Bacteria; phylum Pseudomonadota; class Alphaproteobacteria; order Pelagibacterales; family Pelagibacteraceae; genus Pelagibacter. The sequence continues at coordinate 43,000 of CACDIC010000008.1, read as the reverse complement.
TGCCAATCTAGATCTTGCAACCCTTTCATTTCCAACTGAGATATAAAACTTAAGAGGATCTACAATTTGAAATCTTGCAAAAGCATCAACAATTAATCTTTTTTGATCTGATGCAATCACCTCCTCAGGTGGTGTATCTAAATTTAAAATTCTTTTATCTAAAAATACGACGTTTTGGATAAATGGTAATTTAAAGTTTAATCCAGGTTTTAAAATTATTCTTTTTGGATCACCAAATTGAAGTACAATTGCTTGATTTATCTCTTTTACAATAAATATTGAAAAAAATAATGTTGCTACAATAAAAACGGCCAATCCTGCTATAATTTTTCCTGCTTTCATTTTAATTAGTCACTTTCTTTTTTAATTCTGGTAATGGTAAATATGGAACAACACCTGAGCCAGCATTTTTCTCAATGATCACTTTGTCAATGTCAGCCAAAACTTTTTCCATTGTTTCTAAGTACATTCTTTCTTGAGTTACAGATTTTGCTTTTTTGTACTCATTGTAAATTGCTAAGAATCTACTCGCTTCACCCTCGGCTTTAGCCACCACTTCTTTTTTATAAGCCTCTGCTGCCTGTAAAATTTTTGCGGCCTCCCCTCGTGCTCTTGGGATAACATCATTAGCGTATGCTTCAGCTTCATTTTTTGATCTTTCCATATCTGCTCTTGCTGCTTGCACGTCACGAAACGCATCAATTACTTGATCAGGTGGGTCAGCTTTTTGAGTTTGAACTTGTGTGATTTGAATACCTGATGTGTATTCATCTAAAATTTTTTGGATTATTTCCTGGGTGTCAGTTTCTATTAAAGATCTTCCCTCGGTTAAAATTGGCTGAATATCAGATCTTGCGATCACTTCTCTCATCGCTGTTTCGGCTGCAGCTTTAACTGTTCCTTCGGGATCTTGAATTTTAAATAAAAAATTTCCTGCATCTTTAATTACCCAAAAAACTGAAAAATCTATGTTTACGATATTTTCATCACCAGTAAGCATAAGACTTTCTTGTGGTACATCTGCTACCCCTCCAGCTGCAGAAGAAAAACCACTATCTCTTTCTGACCTAAAACCAATATCAATTCTATTAACTTTGGTTACTTTTGGAGTTAAAACAGATTCTACTGGAAAAGGAATGTGATAATTCAAACCTGGTTGAGTTGTTTTGACAAATTTTCCAAATCTTAAAACAACTCCTTGTTCATCAGGAAGTACTCTATAAAGACCACTTGCTAACCAAACAAAACCTAAAATAATTAATACTAAAACTGCTTGCTTTCCTCCAGAGGAACTTCCCCCTGGTAAAAATTTTTTAATTTTTTCTTGAAACTCCTTTATAATTTTATCTACATCAGGTGGCCTTGGACCTCTTCCAGAGCCATTACCACTACCACCTCCACCTGGAGGTGATCCCCAAGGACTACCGCCTCTTTGTTGAAAATCATCTGACATAGACTATCTATATAGTGTCTAATTTCACAAAAACAAGCTAAGATCAAAAAATGCCAGATAAAAAGCCAGAACTAAGTGCCGCAATGAGAAAAGATAGTGGGCGAAAGGTATTCACAAAAAAACCAATTATTGGAACAAAATTTACTATTGCAATTTCGAGTGCAAAAGGAGGGGTCGGAAAGTCAACTTTTGCAACTAATCTTGCAATAGCATTAAAACATATTGGATGTAAAGTTGGTTTGTTAGATGCAGATATTTATGGACCTTCAATTCCAAAAATGTTTGGTATAAATGAAAAACCAAAAAGTGATGGCCAAAAACTAGATCCTATAATTAAATATGATATTCAGTGTATGTCTATTGGTTTTCTTACCGATCAGCAAACTCCAATGATTTGGAGGGGTCCAATGGTAACAAGTGCAATAAGAACATTTACCCAAAAAGTAAATTGGAAAGATTTAGACTTTATAATTGTAGATATGCCTCCTGGAACAGGAGATACACAATTAACTTTCTCACAAGAAATTAAAATGGATGGAGCTATAATAGTCTCAACACCTCAAGAAGTGGCTTTATTAGATGTAAAAAGAGGAATTAAAATGTTTGATAAACTAGGGGTAAAAATTTTAGGACTTGTAGACAACATGAGTTACTTCATTGGAGATGATAATAAAAAATATAAAATATTCGGTGAAGGTGGAGTTCGTAAAACTTCAGAAGAATTCGATAAAGAGTTTTTGGGTGAAATACCAATTAACTCTGAAATAGGAAAGACAAGTGATAATGGAAAACCAATAGTTGAGGAAGATCCAAATTGTGAAATTTCAAAAATTTATATAAATTTTGCTAATAAAATTAAATCAACTTATCTTTTAGATTAAAAGCCTCCATTAACTCATTCCATTCCCTTTTGGTCAAACCAGAACTTTCTAAAGAGACGTCTTCACCTTTAATTAATTTTTGAATAACAACATTTCCTTTGGCAGAAACTTCTGTACCACCTACTCTATAATCCATAAAAGCTTCATGAGTTATTGGTACCCATCTTTTTAATGTATCCAGCATGATGTCAGCATAAACTCTAATTTCATATTGAGCATGATGATCTGCTCTCAGTCTTAAAAAGTTCATTAAATTTAAAAGATCTGTTTTCCAATACCATTGTGTGTAAGTATTTAGCGTTAAATTCATTCTAGCAAGTTCTCTGGCTAAACCTTTTTTATTATTATCTATAGTGGATCCATCATATCTTTCATTAAGCATGGTTTCATAATTGGAGTAAGTTCTTTCAGCATCATCTTTCAAAAGCTCCAAAACCTCTTTCGCTTGGGTTCCTTCAAGGACATCTCCCCTTCCTTGTCTATTACTTGTTGATTGAGCTGCTAAATTTTCAGATGATGGTAAGTAAAATTCTTTATCTAAAATAGAATATCTTGCAGAATATTCATTAACATTTGCAGTTCTGTGTCTTATCCATTGGCGTGCTATGAAAATCGGTAATTTGATGTGATATTTAATTTCACACATTTCAAATGGTGTGCTGTGCCAATGACGCATCAAGTATTTTATCAATCCAGAGTCAGTTGATACCTGTTTAGTTCCTTTTCCGTAAGAAACTCTTGCAGCTTGAACAATAGATGTATCATCACCCATATAATCAACTACCCTTACAAAACCATGATCTAAAGCTGGTATTGCCTCATAAAGAATATTTTCCAACTCTGATACTACAACCCTTTTTGTTTTATTACTTTGAGACTGCTGATTCTTAATTTCCGCAGATTGTTCTTTGGTTAATTTCATGATTGTTATTGAATCTCTTGCGATTCCTTTTATATTAATAAAGTTGGTTTTCCAACTATGACGATAAACGAATTTCGTAATAACCATTGCGGACGTGGGGGCAGTACCCACCACCTCCACCAATTACAACTTATGGGGGTGAACTAGATTCGACGGGTGACTAAAGGCTATTCTTTCGTTCGGAATTGTTCCTCCGTAAAGGGCTAATTTATAAATGCTAACGAAAGTTACGCAATTGCTGCTTAATTAATTTATTAATTGAGTAAACGGGGTTTGGGGCACCTGGCAACAGAACGCCCCCTATAAAGTATTTTTTGTCGCTTAAAATTTTTAAAATTTATTTAGTAAAATTTAAATATAAAGTGTAGGAAAGTTTAAATGAAAGTTAAAGCAAATTATATTTATCTTATAATAATAGCATTTTTAATTGCTTTATTAATTATTGGTCACCAAATTAACAAGAAGAGTTCAGCATCCAAAAAAAATGAGATTTCAAACATAGTAAATCAACTTAAAACTAGAAATAATCAGCTAGCTAAAATACAAAAAAAATTATTCGAAGACGGAAAAAACTTAAATGATATAATTAATAAAAAAGGGATCACTTTTAAAAATATATTTAAAGATAAAAAACTTGATGGATTAAATAATTTTTCTTATTCAAAATATTCAACTAAGGATATTTTATTTAATGGTAATCGTGGTGCTACTGGGACAGCATATATTGACTTTTATAATAATGATAAAAATTTATTGATCGCAACTTATGATGGAATTTTTGCATTTACTAATCTTAATAACTTAGAAAATTTTGTAAAAATCGACTCAAATATTAATTCAATAATAAAATATGATAAATTTTATTTTCATGAGCAATATGGTATTAAGGACATTCATATAGACAATAATAAATTATACGTCTCATATATTGGTGAAAGAAAAGATAATTGTTACGATCTTAAAATTATTTTTAGCGAATTAAATGAAAAATTTTTAGATTTTAATTTATTTTATCAAACATTAAATTGCGTTGATAAAAATAACAATCACGGATTTTGGGCTCACCAAGGTGCAGGCGGAAGAATTGTAAATCTTGATAGTTCGAACCTATTATTTACTACAGGAGATTTTAGAAATAGACCCCTTTCACAAGATATTAAAAGTGACTTTGGAAAAATTTTAAAAATTAATATTCAAAATAAAAATTCAGAGATTGTATCCATGGGTCATAGAAATCCACAAGGTTTATATTACAGCAAAAAATTTGACTTTATTTTATCTACTGAGCATGGACCAAAAGGTGGTGACGAAATCAATATTAATAATAAACCTTTTTTAAAAGTTAAAAATTTCGGATGGCCGATTTCATCGTATGGAGAACATTATGCAAAGAATTATTCAGACAAAATTTTGAAAGAAGCACCACTTAATAAATCTCATAAAAAATTTGGTTTTGAAGAACCTATTAAATATTTTGATCCATCAATTGGTATTAGTCAAACAATTTCACTTAATGAAGCAGATACAGAATTTTTAATTGGAGCAATGGGAAATGAGATTGCCGATCAGGATTTAGGACTTCACTACATAAAGCTAAATGAGAATAGAGATAAAGTTATTAAACATGATTACTTTTTAATAAATGAAAGAGTTCGTGATATGATAGTCTCTAAAGATAAAAAATTAATTATAATTTTTTTAGAATCTACAAGTTCAATATCGGTTTTAAGAAAAAATAGCTAATCGTTATATCTATTTTTTAAAAGAGATTTTAATTTCAGGTCCTCTTTTACGATTTTTATAATCTAAACCTTGAATAGGATAATTTCTTGTCGTTTTTTGTTTTTTTATCTTAAATTTTTTTGGATTAATTAGTGTCATTTCAATTACTTGGGGGATACCCTTATTGTCTACCATACCATAATTATTTGCATTTATATGAATATTTCTAAGCTTTGTTTGATTTATGAAGTCTTTTATTTTTTTTAAATTTTTTTGAAGTTCGTGAAATTCTATAATTACTAAATTTAGTTTGTTAAAATTTTTATTAATTTCTTTTAAAACCTTATATTCATCACCTTCAATATCTACTTTTAAGATAATATCCTTATTGTCTCCGATTGCCTCAGAAATTGTGATTTGATTATTTTGTTTTGTCTTTTTTGAAACAATTTTTTTTAAATAATGTTTATTTTTACCCTTGAAAAAAGTTAAGTATTGCACAAATTTGAAAACATCTAATATTTGATAAGGTTTAATTTTTCTCAACAATAATAAAGAAATAAAATCTTTTAAAAATCTATCAGCCCAAAATTTATTGTTGACTGTGTGGTCAAAAGCTAAAATTTTACAATTTTTATTGTATTCTTGGAATTGTTTTTCAAAACTCCATTCGGCTTCAAGTCCACAAGTTATAATTGCTCTAGTTTTACTGATAACACGTTTGTCTATAACATATCCACCATCTGATTTTCTTCCAAGCCTAATTAAATTAGATAAAGCTGTATGATAAGGTTTTAAAAAATTTGGTAACATTTATAACTTAACTAAATTCTATTTATTTATTTCAGCCTGGGCTGCAGCCAGTCTTGCTATTGGAACTCTATATGGAGAACATGAAACATAATTAAGACCTATTTTTGAGCAAAAATATATACTTTTAGGATCACCTCCGTGTTCACCGCAAATACCTAACTTAATTTTTTTGTTTTGTTTTTTTCCTTTAGTAACAGCTATCTCAACTAAATCTTCTACACCTTCATCTATTGAAATAAACGGATCAATTGAAAAAATCTTGTTTTCAATATAATCATTCAGAAATTTTCCACTATCATCTCTGCTAATACCAAAAGTAGTTTGCGTTAAATCATTAGTCCCAAAGCTAAAAAACTCAGCATGTTTTGCTATATCTTTTGCTTTAATTGCTGCTCTTGGTAGCTCAATCATTGTTCCGACTAAAAATTCTATTTTTACTTTATTTTCTTTTTGTACTTTTCTTGCGGTATTAATTACAAGGTTTTTCATTATTTTGATTTCTGCCTCAGTTGACACAAGTGGAATCATTATTTCAGGGAATGCAAATTTTTGTTTATTTTTTTTAAGCTCTGACAAAGCTTTAAAAATTGCCTCACATTGCATTTCATAAATTTCAGGGAATGAAATACCTAATCTACAACCTCTGTGTCCAAGCATGGGATTTTGTTCATGAAGTTCATCAATTCTAGATTTTACTTCTTTAACACTTGTACCAACCACTTCTGCAACCTCAGAAATTTCCTTTTCAGATTTTGGTAAAAACTCATGCAATGGAGGATCAAGCAAACGAACTGTAACTGGTAATCCATGCATAATTTTGAATATTTCATCAAAATCTTTTTTTTGATGTGGTAAAAGCTTTTTGAGTGCTTTTAATCTATCTTCTTTAGTTTTAGAAAGTATCATCTCTCGTACAGAGATAATTCTTTCTTCATCAAAAAACATATGCTCCGTTCTACATAAACCAATTCCCTCTGCTCCAAAATCTCTTGCAACTTTTGTATCTAAAGGAGTTTCTGCGTTTGTTCGAACTTTAAGTTTTCTAATATTATCAGCCCAACTCATCAATCTTGAAAAGTCACCTGAAATTTCAGGTTTTACTGTTGGTACACTTCCTAAAATAATTCTTCCAGAGGATCCGTCAATTGTAATTATATCACCTTCTTTAATTTCTAATGAAGTAGTTTTGAAAATTTTTTTTTCATAATCAATATCAATTTCACTTGAGCCTGACACGCATGGTCTACCCATACCTCTCGCAACAACAGCTGCATGACTTGTCATTCCTCCTCTAGCAGTCAATATTCCCTTAGCAGCGTGCATACCCTGAATATCTTCAGGAGAAGTTTCTACTCTAACTAATATTACATCTTGCATCATATTATTAAGTCTTTCAGCCTCTTCAGATGTAAATACCACCTTTCCACTAGCAGCTCCTGGTGAGGCAGGTAAACCATTTGCAATTATTTCTATAGAACTTTTTTCATCCAAAGTAGGGTGTAATAATGTGTCTAAAGAATTTGGATCAATTCTTAAAATTGCTTCTTTTTTTGAAATTAATTTTTCCTTAACCATATCAACAGCAATTTTAACTGCAGATTTTGCAGTCCTTTTACCTGACCTAGTTTGTAGGATCCATAATTTCTCATTTTCAACTGTAAATTCCACATCTTGCATATCTTTATAGTGCGTTTCTAACTTCTTTAAAATTTTATGAAGCTCCAAATAAACTTTTGGCATAGACTCTTCCATAGAAGGTGCTTTTACTTTTGCATCTCTTTTTGCTTTTTTCGTAATATATTGTGGTGTCCTTGTTCCTGCTACAACATCCTCTCCTTGAGCATTGATTAAATACTCTCCATAGATATCATTTGATCCGTCTGAAGGATTTCTTGTAAAAACAACTCCAGTAGCACAATCATTTCCCATATTTCCAAAAACCATAGATTGCACATTAACTGCTGTTCCCCATTCAGATGGTATCTGATTTAACTTTCTATAAATTTTAGCTCTATTACTATCCCAAGATAAAAATACTGCACTAATTGCTCCTAATAATTGTTGATAAACATCCTGAGGAAATTCTTTTTTTGTTTTTTCTTTAACAATATTTTTAAAATCTTTTATCAAACCATCCCAATCATCTTCATCAAGATCTGTATCCAGCAAAACTCCTTTGGTTAATTTATAATTTTCTAAAAGTTCTTCAAAATGATAACTTTCTACCCCAAGAACAACATTTCCATACATTTGAATAAATCTTCTATAACTATCTTTGGCAAATCTTCCGTTAGAGGTTTTTTTAGCTAGTGCTTTAACAGTTTTGTCATTCAAACCAAGATTAAGTATTGTATCCATCATACCGGGCATAGATACTCTAGCACCAGATCTCACAGATAATAAAAGCGGATTTTTTAGATCTCCAAATTTTCTTTTCACATCTTTCTCAATTATCTTTAACTCTTTTTTAATTTGATTTATCATTGAAGAATTTAATCTCTTTTTATTCTGGTAAAAAAGATCACAGACATTTGTTGAAATTGTAAATCCAGGCGGAACTGGAAGACCCATTCTTCCCATTTCCGATAAATTAGCACCTTTACCCCCTAAAAAATTTTTGGGATTTTTAATTTTTTTAGCATCTTTAGATTTAAAATTTAAAATTAACTTATTCATTATTTACTTTTAACAATTGAAAATTCATAAAATTTTGAAAGGTTTTACATAACATATTTATAAGTTCCAAACGATTTTTTCTTAAATCTTCATTATCTTCATTCACTTTGACATTATCGAAAAATTCGAAAACTTCTTTTTTTGCTCCAGCTAAGACCGATAAAGATTCTTCAAAATTTTCATTATTATCTATATCTGAATAATACTTCTTTATATCAGTAATCTTTTTAAACAAATTTTTTTCATAATCGCTTTTAAAAATACCAGGATCAGTTGAATTAGTTATTTCAATTTCTTTATTTTCCATTTCACTTTGAAGTATATTGGAAGCCCTTTTATAACTTGATGTTATATCTATACCAATTTGATTATTTATTACTCTATTTACACATCTTGCTTTTTCGAAAGATGAAAACAATTTATTAGTTGAAAAATTTGAAATCGTTGCCTCAATGATATCAAATCGAATATCTTTTTCTTTAAGATAATATCTAAATCTATCTTTTAAGAAATTACTTAAATCTTTTTTTAAATCATCATTTACGAGAGTAAAATTTTGTTCTTGATATAAACCAATAGAATAATTCAATAAATCGTTTAATTTTAAATCTTTTTTATTTTCAATTATTATTCTTATAATACCGATCGCCACTCTTCTAAGTGCAAACGGATCTTTTGAACTTGTGGGTTTTTCATCAATCCCAAAAAAACCAACAAGATTATCTATTTTGTCTGTCATCGATAAAGCAATACTGAAAGGTTTTTTTGGTACATTTGAATCTAATCCAATCGGTAAATATTGTTCAGTTATTGATAAACAAATATCTTTATCAAAACCTTGTTGTGCGGAAAAATAGCCTCCCATAATTCCCTGTAATTCAGGAAACTCACCAACTAAATCAGAAGTTAAATCTGTTTTACAAATAGATGCTGATAATTCTACTTTTTCTTTACTAATTAATAATTCATCAGATATCATTCCACCTAATTTTCTCATTCGCTGAACTTTATCAAAATAGGTTCCAAGTCCCTTGAAAAAATTAACTTTTTTTAATTCAGATACCTTTTTCACTAAATTTTGTGTTTTATCTTTATTCCAAAAAAATTCTGCATCGCTCAATCTAGCATCAACAACTCTTTGATTTCCAAGTTTGATTAACCCTTTTTGGTCTTTTTTATTTGCAACGAGTAAAAATTGATTTGTAATTTGATTATTTTTATCAATCGTAGGAAAATATTTTTGATGTGACTGCATAGTCAAAATAAGTATTTCCTTCGGAATCGACAAAAATTTTTTGTCAAAATCACATAGTAAAACGTTCGGACATTCAACTAAATCTACAACCTCATCAAATAATTTTAAATTTTCTAAAATAAATAATTTTTTTTTACTTAATATCTTTGTGAATTCCTTTTGAATAATTTGTTTTCTTTTAGTTTGATCAACAATCGTTCCATGTATTTTCAAAAATCTTTCATAAGATTTGAAATTTTTAAATACTCCTGTTTTTTCCTCATAATCCTTATCAATAAAGGTCCTATTAGAAGAAGTTAGATGGTAAAATTTAAAATCTATTATTTTTTCATCAAACACTGATAAAATAGACTTTAGTGGTCTCGCCCAATTAAGGTTAAATTCACCCCATTTCATTGATTTTTTCCATTGGTAGCTACCTAAAAGTTTTGGTATTAGATCTTTTAACAAATCTGTGGTGTTCAATGTTTTCGAGGGTGTTTTAAAAAAGTAGAATTCTCCTTTTTCTGTATCACGTTTAATAAGTTGTTTTTTGTCAATTTTATTTGATCTCAAAAAACCCTCAATTGCTTCTACAGGAGCACTAGTTTTGGGTCCTTTTATTTCCTCAGACCCAACTTTAATTTTTTTTTGTAAACCCTCAAATACGATAATTACTCTGTTTGGAGTTGATAATGAAAAACTTTTTTTTGATTTTATAGATTTATTGATAAAATATTTTCTAAATTCCTCTAAAAGTTTTTCACGAAAATTTTGTTGTAAATTAGCTGGAATTTCCTCACTAAATAATTCTAAAAAAAATTCTGCCATTTTATATTTGTGTATCAATCCAAATTGAAGCAACAGATTTTGTAATTTCTCTTATACGTCCAATATATTCTGCTCTCTGGGCAACACTGATAGCTCCTCTTGCATCAAGTATATTAAATACATGACTTGCTTTTAAGCATTGATCATAAGCTGGGAGCGATATTTTTTTATTTATTAATGATTTAGCCTCATTTTCGAACATATCAAATATTTTAAACAGTTTCGAAGTATTAGCATGTTCAAAGTTATAAGCCGAAAATTCTTTCTCCGCTTGATGAAAAACTTCTCTGTATTCAACATTTTCGTTATTCCAAATTAAATCATAAACATTATTTTTTTGTTGTGTGAACATACAAATTCTTTCTAAGCCATAAGTAATTTCTACTGAAACAGGTTTACATTCAAAGCCAGCCATTTGTTGAAAATACGTAAATTGAGTTATTTCCATTCCATCACACCAAACTTCCCAACCAAGACCTGCTGCTCCTAGAGTTGGACTTTCCCAATCATCCTCAACAAATCTAACATCATGATTTTTATGATCAATACCGATTGTAGACAAACTATTTAAATAAAGTTTTTTTATATTTGATGGAGAAGGTTTAATTATAACTTGAAATTGATAATAGTGCTGAAGTCTATTTGGGTTATCTCCATATCTTCCATCAGTCGGTCTTCTAGAAGGTTGTACATAAGCTGCTTTCCATGGTTTCGGTCCAAGTGACCTCAGAGTTGTGGCTGGATGAAAAGTTCCTGCTCCAACCTCCATATCATATGGTTGTAAAATTATACAACCATGTTTACTCCAATATTTTTGGAGATTTAAAATTGTATCCTGGAAAGTTTGAAATTTTGGTTTTTTTTTACTTTTTTTAGAGGCCATATTTTTGCCAAATAGATTTTTCTTCTAATATATTTGCGACCTGATCGACGTGATCGTTAGATGATGATAATTTTTTACTTAACCAACTTTTAGATTTTTCAAATTTTTTGATTATTACATCTTCTCCAAATTTTTCTCTCAACACTTGATTGGCATCACCTATTTCGTCAATCAAACCAAGTTCTTTGGATTTAGTTCCAGACCAAAACTCTCCAGAAAATAACTCAACTTCTGATTTCTTTATTTTTTCACCTCTACTTTTTTCAACAACATTAATGAAATCTTTATGCAAATCTAATTGTATATTTTTTAATCTTTCTATATCTTCTTTTTTTTCTTCAAGAAACGGATCGAGAGTGCTTTTATTTTTACCAGCAGTATGAACTCTTCTTTCAACTCCAATTTTTTTAATTAATTCTGTAAAACCAAATGATGAATAAATTACACCTATAGATCCAATAATTGAACTAGAGTTAGCATAAATTTCATCACCAGCACACGCAATCAAATAGCCTCCTGATGCAGCAATATCCTCTGCAAAAACTATTACCTTTTTTTTATTTTTTTTCGCTTGTTGTCTTATAAAATTAAAGATTAAGTGTGATTGAACAGGTGATCCACCAGGAGAATTAATTGTAATAGCAACGCATGGTGCTTTTTTTACAGAAAAGGCCTTTAAAATAATCTCTTCTTGACCTGAAAAATCTATACCTTGTTTAAATTTACCAACGTTTCCGATAACACCAGCTAATTTAATATGAGGAATAATTTTCTTCTTTTTAAAAATTGAGAGCATAACAAAACTTTATAGAATTTTTGTATTAATATAAAGACACCTTATAATTGAAGATTTAGGTGCGTCAATTGATAAGTATCAAAAGAAACTTATTACACTAATTTGCTCACATTATGGGAAGCGTAATTCAACTTAAAAAACAAATTAATAACTCTTACTTTCAACTTAAAAACTCAGTTGAAAATAAGTTAATGCTTGTTGAAGAAAAAATTAAATCAAAACTAGATAGTAATGTTGAGCTAGTTAAAAAAATGACAGATTATCATTTAAATACTGGTGGCAAAAGGTTAAGAGCCTTATTAACTTTGGGTTCATCAAAGTTATGTGGTTATACAAAAGGTACCAGAGATATTAATTTAGCAGCTTGTGTAGAACTAATTCATGCTGCAACTTTGATGCATGATGATGTTATAGATAATGGTTCAATTAGAAGAGGTAAAAAAACACCAAATAAAATTTGGGGTAACCACTCATCTGTTCTGGCTGGCGATTATCTTCTAAGTAGGTGTTTTGAAATGATGGTAGAAGATGGAAATATTGAAGTTTTAAAACTATTATCGTCAACATCATCAATAATTGCTCAAGGTGAAATTTTGCAACTCCAGCATAGAGGTGAAGTTGATATGCTTGAAGAAACTTATTTGAAAATAATTTCTTCTAAAACGGCTGAGTTATTTGCTGCTGCAACTAAAGTAGGAGCAATTTTATCAGAAATGAAAACTAAAGAGAAAGAAGCTTTAGAGTTTTATGGTAGGAATTTAGGTCTAACTTTTCAAATTGCTGACGATACTTTAGATTATAACTCAGAATTAAAACTATTTGGAAAAAATATCGGTCAAGACTTCTATGAGGGAAAAATTACACTACCAATAATTCTTCTGTTTCAAAAAGCTAATAAAGATGAAAAAGAAACTCTTAAGAAAACTTTTGCAAAAGAAGAGAGAAATCAAAATGATTTAAATTATACTTTATCTTTAATTAAAAAATACGATATTATAAATAGTTGTTATCAAAAGGCCAAGCACTACATTAATTTGTCATCAAATTCATTGTCGGTATTTAAAGACTCTGAAGAAAAAAATATCCTCGAAAATTTAACGTCTTTTAGTTTATCAAGAAATTTTTAGGGGCTTAAAAGACTTTTTGTCCAATCATTATTTGCTGTCAATTTATACTTTAGTCTTTCGTGTATTCTATTATCTCCATCTAACCAAAATTCTATGCTCGTAGGTTTTAAATTCCAGCCTGACCAATGATTTGGTCTTGGAACATTATTTTGATCTTGGTATTTATTTTTAAATTTTTCTAGTGATTTTATCAATTCTTCCCTATTGACTAATTCACTACTTTGTTTTGATGCCCAAGCCCCAATTCTACTTTCGTAAGCTCTAGAATTAAAATAATTATCAGCTACCTCATCTTCTACTTGGCTCAAAGTACCTACAATTCTAATTTGCCTAAGCAAACTTTTCCAATGAAAACACATTGTAGCATTGGGGTTTTCTTTTATTTCGTTTCCTTTCTGACTATTAAGATTAGTATAAAAAACAAATCCATTTTTATCGTAACCTTTAAGAAGCACCATCCTTACTGATGGAACGCCTTTTTTTGTTGCAGTTCCAAGAGCTAAAGCATTTGGATCATTAATTTCATTCTTTTTTGCCTCTTCGTACCAACTTTCAAATAATTTAAAAGGATCATCTAAATCTAGAAAGCATTTATTAAGCCCTAGTGAGTTTTTTTCATTCATAATTTTAACAAAATAATCTATACAATATAAATAATGTCATTTAATACTTTTGGAAAGGTTTTTCGTTTCACTACATGGGGAGAATCTCATGGTCCTGCAATTGGTTGTATAATAGATGGTTGTCCACCACTAATAAACCTCAATGAACGAGATATTCAGATTGAACTCAACAAAAGAAAACCTGGTCAATCTAAATTTACTACTCAAAGAAAAGAGAGTGATAAAGTAGAGATTCTTTCAGGAGTCTTTGAAGGTAAAACAACTGGAACTCCAATCTCTTTAATAATTTATAACGAGGATATGCGCTCAAAAGATTATAGTGATATTAAGGATAAATTCAGACCAGGTCATGCTGATTTTACTTACTTTAAAAAGTATGGCATCAGAGATTATAGGGGTGGTGGAAGGTCTTCTGCGCGAGAGACTGCTTCTAGAGTTGCAGCAGGAGCGGTAGCAAAAAAAGTTTTGGAAAAAAAATTAGGTAAAAAATTTAAAATTTCTGGTGCAGTTACACAACTTGGAATTCTTGGATGCGATACAAACAAGTGGGATGATAAGATAATTTATAAAAATCCGTTTTTTTGTCCTGATAAATCTATGCTTAAAATCTGGGAAAAATATCTTTTAAGTATTAGAAAGGCAGGTTCGTCTTGTGGTGCTATAATTGAAATTAGAGCTAATGGTATTCCTGCAGGACTGGGGGCACCAATTTACTCAAAACTAGACTCTGATATTGCATCTGCAATGATGAGTATTAATGCTGTAAAAGGAGTTAATATTGGCTCTGGAATGAATTCCGCTCAATTGTCTGGAGAAGAAAATTCAGATGAAATTTCAAAATCAAAAAATAAATTAAAGTTTAACTCAAATAATGCAGGTGGAATTCTTGGTGGCATCTCCTCTGGTCAGCAAATAATTGTTTCATTTGCAGTAAAGCCTACATCATCAATTTTAAAGAGCAGAAAGACAATTAATAAATTTGGAAAAAATACTAGCATATCTGTTAAGGGAAGACATGATCCGTGTGTTGGAATTAGAGCAGTTCCAGTGGGTGAGGCTATGCTATCATGCGTTTTACTTGATCATTATTTATTGAATCAAGCTCAATGTGGATAATCACTTTATTTTTGTTTTTGTAAGATAATATTTGAATTTAATACATCTAAAATTTGTTCTTCAATAGAAATGCTATCTAAATTTGCGAGTTTATACATGTTTTCAGGTTTGTCTTGATCAATAAAAATATCTGGAAGTTTCATTGATCTAAATTTTAAATTTGAGTCCATTAGTCCCTTTTTTGTTAAAAAATCAATCACATGAGAACCGAATCCACCAATTGACCCCTCCTCAATAGTTACAATTGCCTCGTGTGTTGTTGCTAATTGCCATATCAAATTTTCATCCAATGGCTTGGCAAATCTTGCATCCACTATTGTAATATTAACACCTTTTTTTTTTAAATTTTCTGATGCCCTTAAACTTTCACTTAATCTTGCACCAAAGTTTATTAAAGCTAACTTTTTTCCATCTTGAATAATTCTTGATTTACCAATCTCTAACTTTTCATTAATTGATGGCAATATTGATCCAATACCAGTCCCTCTTGGATATCTGAATGCACAAGGTCTATCATTAATTTCTGTAGAAGTATTAATCATTCTTACCAACTCGGCCTCATCACTTGCAGCCATTACAATAAAATTTGGTAGTGTTGCTAAATAAGTCGTGTCAAAACTACCAGCGTGTGTAGGTCCATCAGCTCCAACTAATCCTGCTCTATCTATTGCAAATCTTACAGGTAAACTCTGAATTGCAACATCATGAACGACTTGATCATATGCTCTCTGAAGAAATGTTGAGTAAATTGCTGCATAAGGTTTGTAATTCTCAGTCGCTAAACCAGCTGCAAACGTAACAGCATGTTGCTCTGCAATACCAACATCATAAGTTCTATCTGGAAATTCTTTTCTAAAATTGCTTAATCCAGTTCCATCTGGCATTGCTGCTGTTATTGCAATTATTTTACTATCTTTTTTTGCGTGTTGTATCAGAGTATCAGCAAAAACTTTAGTGTATGATGGTACTTTACTGGAACTTTTTTCCTGTTCTCCAGTCTTAACATTAAATTTGGATACCCCATGATAATGATCTTTTGCCTCCTCAGCAAAAGAATAGCCTTTTCCTTTTTTCGTTTTTATATGAATTAATATAGGACCTTGGTGTTTTGAGTCTCTTGCATTTCTTAAAATTGGAATCAATGAAGAAAGGTCATGGCCATCTATAGGACCAATATAATAAAAACCTAATGAACTAAATAAAGTTCCACCAGTTACAGCTGATCTTAATAAATCTTCAGCTTTACCCGCTTTTGCACTAAATCTTTTTGAAAATGCTGATGTAATCAATTTTATAGTTTCTCTTAAACTAAAATAAATTTTACCAGAAAAAATTTTAGCTAAATACGTTCCCATCGCTCCAACAGGCCTTGCAATTGACATGTCGTTATCATTCAATATCACAATCATTTTAGTCTTAGAGGCACCTGCATTGTTCATGGCCTCATAAGCCATACCTGCACTTATTGCACCATCACCAATCACTGCTATAACATTCTCTGATTTTTTTGATAATTTATTTGCTTCTGCAATTCCCAAAGCTGATGAAATTGAGGTAGAACTATGCGCAGCTCCGAAAGGATCATATTCACTTTCTAAACGCTTAGTAAATCCTGAGAGACCCCCTCCTTGCCGAAGTGTTCTTATTTTATCTTTTCTTCCTGTTAAAATTTTATGTGGATAACATTGGTGTCCTACATCCCAAATTAATTTATCACTTGGTGTGTTAAAAATATAATGTAATGCTACGCTTAATTCTACTACACCTAAACTAGCACCCAAATGTCCTCCAGTAACTGATACTGCATCGATCATTTCCTCTCTTAATTCATCAGCAACCTTTTGCAGTTTTGTTTCAGGAACTTTTTTTAAGTCTGATGGAAAATTAATCTGATCTAAAAATTCGTAATTTTTTTTCATTTATTTCTATTTAAAATATAATTTAGAGTTTCGGTTAAATTCTTAGATTTTGGTCCATACTTTTTTAACTTAGTATTTATTTTTAAAATTAGTTTATTCGCATATTTAATAGTATTTTTATCTCCCAGTAAACTAATAAGAGTTGCTTTACCTTTTTTCTTATCTTTTCCAGTTTTTTTTCCTGCAGCAGAAAGACTTCCATTATAATCAATTAAATCGTCAGCAACTTGAAATAGTAATCCTATATCAGCTCCAATATTTTCAAATTTTTGGATATCTTTTTTACTTTTGTTCTTTAAAATTAATGGAGCTACACAACAAAAACTAAAAAGTTTTCCAGTTTTTTTTATTTCCATTTCAATTATTTTTTTTTCCGTAATTTTCTTATGTTCATAGCTAAGATCTAAATATTGACCACCCGCAATCCCTAGATGTCCAGAACTCTCAGAAATTTTATTAATTAATCTAATTTTTGTTTTTTCATTAACATTCAAATCTTTGTGACTCAAAATTTCGAATGCCATAGTTAAGAGTGAGTTTCCAGCAAGAACAGCTGTAGACTCTCCAAATTTGATATGAGTAGAAGGTTTACCTCGTCTTATTAAATCATTATCCATACATGGTAAATCGTCATGAATAAGTGAATAAGCATGAATACATTCAACAGCAGCACCAATAATTAGTAAGGTTCTATAATTTAAATTAAATATTGAACCAACATCAACTAGTATTTTTGATCTTATTTTTTTACCACCCGAAAATAATCCATATTGCATTGGGACAATCAGTTCTGATTTTTTTTGCTTTTTAATAAATCTTTTTAAAAAAATATTTGTGTCTTTAGCAATTTTATTTAGTTTTTTTTGCATTATTTTTTGAGGTTATCTTAGATATATTATCTTTTGTTGTTGAATTAATATCGGTGACTTTTTTTTTAAATTTTTTCTCGATGATATTGTTAAGTTTTATCAAATTTTGATATTTTTCAATTGAATTTTGTAAATCTTTTTGACTTTCTAAATCCTCAATTATCTTATTAGCTTCGAGAGTTAATTCCTCCAGAGACGAAGATTCATAATCATTTGGTAAATCTTTATCTTTCATATAATACTCTCAGATAATACATGAAAATTAATCTTGCAAATATTAAAAAAGCAAAAAAACTTCTATATAAAAGGGAGTGTATTGCTATACCTACAGAAACAGTTTATGGTTTGGCGGGTAATGCCTACTCAGACCTAGCCTGTCAAAAAATATATAAACTTAAAAAAAGACCAAAAAATAACCCTCTAATAGTTCATTATCTGAATATTCAAAGGTTGAAAAAAGATTGTCATTTAAACAATGACTTTATTAAACTATATAAAAAATTTTGTCCTGGTCCTTTAACTTTTATACTAAATCTTAAAAAATCATCAAAAATTTCAAAAATAATTACTAACAAAAAAAATACATTGGCAGTAAGATTTCCGCGGCACTCAGTCACGAGAAGATTACTAAAAATTTTAAAATTTCCTTTAGCAGCTCCAAGTGCTAATCCCTCATCTAAGGTTAGTGCTGTTACATCTAATCATGTAAAAGAAGATTTTGGAAAAAAAATTAAGTACATACTTGAGGGCGGAAAATCATCTATTGGGGTAGAATCAACAATTATTGACCTTAGAGAGAAACCCAAAATCTTAAGATTGGGAGGCTTAAATGTTTCAACTATTCAAAAAATACTAGGAAAAAAAATAACAATAAATAACAAACCTTCAAAAATCGTTTCACCAGGCCAACTTAAGGTTCATTATTCGCCAGGTTTGCCCATCAGACTTAATGCAAAAAATATTCGTAAAGATGAGGCATACTTATTGATTAGAAAGAAAAAAGTAAGTAAACCAAATTATTATTTTTTGTCACAAAAAGGAAATCTAAAGGAAGCTGCAAAAAATTTATATTCTACTTTAAGAAAAATAAAAAAAAAGAAATACAGCTCGATTGCAGTATGTAAAATTCCTGATAAAGGATATGGTAAAACAATTAATGATAGGTTATTAAGAGCATCAAGATTAAATGAAAAAACCACTTGAAGTAATAGGATTATCAAAAACTTATAATACAAAAGAAGCAGTAAAAGAAGTTTCTTTTAAAGTAAATCAAAATGAAATTATTGGTATACTTGGTCCTAATGGTTGTGGAAAAACTACTACAATCGGTATGATTTTAGGTTTGTTAAAACCATCAAAAGGAAAAGTTTTAATAAATGGTGTCGAAATTGAAAATCAACGTGTAGATTTATTAAATCAATTAAATTTTATATCACCTTATATAGAGTTGCCAAAAAAATTGACAGTTAGACAAAATTTAGAAGTTTATGGGAGGCTTTATGATGTAAACAAACATAAAGAAAAAATTGAATATCTGTGTGAAAAATTAAGACTCTACGAATTTATAGATAAATTAACCGGGGAGTTGTCATCTGGTCAAAAAAATAGGGTTAGTCTTGCAAAATCAATAATTAATAATCCAAAAGTTTTACTTCTTGATGAACCTACGGCATCACTTGATCCTGAAACAGGTGATTTTGTTAGAAGTTTTTTAGAGGAATATCAACAGGAAAATAAAACATCAATTCTATTAGCATCTCACAATATGGCAGAGGTAGAGAGACTATGTTCTTCAGTTTTAATGATGAATAAAGGGTTAATTATTGATGAGGGTAGACCAGAGGAACTAATTAAAAAACATGGAAGAAAAAATATGGAAGAAGTTTTTTTAAAACTAACAAGGGAAAAAGTATGAATTTCAATAAAATGTATGGTCTTTTCCTTAGACACTTTTATTTAATTAAAAGTTCTTTACCAAGAATTTTGGATTTAATTTATTGGCCGACAATTCAAATAATTTTATGGGGTTTTATCTCGAAGTTCTTCTCAATACATAGTGACTACTATAGCAATACTTTGGGAGTAATTTTAACTTGCGCAATACTTTACGATATTCTTTTTAGATCAAGTATTAGTTTTAACATGCTTTTTTTAGAAGAAATCTGGAGTAGAAATTTCACAAATTTGTTTATTGCTCCCCTAAAGCTTAAAGAAGTTATTATTTCATTAATTTTTACAGCTTTGATAAGGACTTTGATAGGATTGGTTCCTGCGATAATGCTAACCTCTCCTCTATTTGGTGTATCAATTTTAAAATTAGGAATACCACTTTTATTCCTATTCCTTAGTTTATATCTTTTTGGAATAACACTTGGGTTGTTTGTGAGTTCAGGACTAATTAGATTTGGTCCATCTTTTGAAAATATTGCATGGTCATCCCTATTTTTGCTAGCTCCTTTAGGATGCATATATTATCCAATAGAAATTCTACCAGAATTATTTCAATTCATAGCAAAAGGTTTACCACTTGTTTATATTTTCGATGAGACCAGAAACATACTTTTAAATGGTTCAATTGATTATACAAATTTAAAACAAGCATACTTATTAAACCTGATCTATTTAATCATCGGAATAATTCTATTTTATTTATCTTTTTTGAGAGCTCGGATTAAAGGAACATTAATTAATATGGGTGAATAATTGGTGCGCCTGCTAGGAGTCGAACCCAGAACCTCCTGATCCGAAGTCAGGCGCTCTATCCAGTTGAGCTACAAGCGCATATAATAGTAATATATCATTTTATGAAAAAAAAAATAAATTTGATTGTAAAAGAAAGTAATAAAAATATGCGTGTGGATGTTTTTATTAATAGTAAGGAAAATGAGATAAGTAGAACTAGAATAAAAAACTTAATATTAGGCAAGAAGCTTAAGATTAATGATAAAGTTATTTTAGATCCTGCTAAGAAGGTTTTAAAAGACGATGCTATTGAATTAATAATTCCAGAGCCTAAAAAAGCTTCGCTGAAACCATTTAAATTCAAATTAGATATTGTTCATGAGGATAAAGATATAATAGTGCTAAACAAACCAGCAGGTATTGTGATGCATCCAGGAGCTGGAAATTTTGACAATACAATTGTAAATGCGTTAGTAGATTACGATAAAGACTCTCTTTCAAGTATTGGTGATGAACTTAGACCTGGAATAGTACATAGGATAGACAAAAATACATCAGGTTTAGTAGTCATAGCAAAAAATAATCTATCACATGAAAACTTATCTAATCAGTTTAATAAACACTCTATTACAAGAGTTTATCAATTATTAATATGGGGAAAAGTTAGACCTTCTAAGGGAAAAATTGAAACTTTAATAACACGAAGTTCAAAGAATAGACAAATGATGGAAGTTAGTCGAACTAAAGGAAAAAAAGCAATTACCAATTATAGAACTATTGAAATTTTTGAAAATAAACACACACCAACTTTAAGTTTAGTAGAATGCAAACTAGAAACGGGCAGAACCCATCAAATTAGAGTTCACATGAATTTTTTAGGAAATAGTATTGTTGGTGATGATAAATATAAAAAAAAGTTTAAGAAAATTAAAAACATTAATCCATTGATAGAGCAAAATTTAAATAGTCTTAATAGACAATTTCTTCATGCTAAGACTCTGGGCTTAATCCACCCCACGAAAAGCAAAGAAATGACTTTCAACTCAAATTTACCTTTAGAACTTGAGAATATTTTAAAAATACTAAGAAATACTAATAAATAAATCATTGAAAAATATAAATAATTAATTAGATAAACTCATTATGAATACTGCAATAAATAATAACTTGCCCATTTTAAGTAATGAAGGTGGTCTATCTGCATATTTGGAACAGATTAAAAAATTCCCTATGCTTGATGCAGAAGAAGAATATATGTTGGCAAAAAATTGGAAAACAACTGGTAATATCAAAGCAGCAGAAAAATTAGTGACGAGTCATTTGAGATTAGTTGCAAAAATTGCAATGGGATATAAAGGATATGGATTACCAGTAAATGAAATGATCT
Source organism: uncultured Pelagibacteraceae bacterium (assembly GCA_902552805.1). GTDB lineage: Bacteria > Pseudomonadota > Alphaproteobacteria > Pelagibacterales > Pelagibacteraceae > Pelagibacter. The sequence goes on along the minus strand of CACDIC010000008.1, from coordinate 21,066 downwards.
CTGAAGGGAATATTGGTTTAATGCAAGCGGTAAAAAAATTTGAACCTGAAAAAGGTTTTAGATTAGCCACATACGCAATGTGGTGGATAAAAGCTTCAATACAAGAATATATTTTAAGATCGTGGAGTTTAGTCAAGATTGGTACAACAACTGCACAAAAAAAATTATTTTTTAATCTTAAGAAATTAAAAAACCAAATAGCTCCTCAAACAGAAGGGGATTTAAAAAATGAACATGTTGATGAAATAGCTAACAAGCTTGATGTTAGTAAAGATGAGGTAATTTCGATGAATCGAAGGTTATCGGGAAAAGAATTCTCACTTAATGCACAAGTTGGTGAAGATGGTGATGAGTGGCAAGACTGGTTGGTAGATAAAGAATTAGATCATGACTTAAAATTTGCTCATCAAGAGGAAATGGAACAAAGAAAAGACTTATTAAAAAACTCAATTCAAGTCCTAAATGAAAGAGAGAGAGAAATTTTATACTCTAGAAGATTAAATGATAATCCAACTACATTGGAAGACCTAAGTAAAAAATATAAAATCAGTAGAGAAAGAGTAAGACAAATTGAAAATAAAGCTTTTGAAAAATTACAAAAACATATGCTTTTACTCGCAAAGTCAAAAAACTTATTACCAGTAAATTAAATCTCAAAAGGATTTTCAATTAATATCGTATCATCACGTTCTGGGCTTGTTGAAATACTTGATATTTTTGTCTCAATAAAATTCTCAACTTCTTTAATATAATTTTTGGCATTTTCTGGAAGATCATCTATATTCTTAATACCACTTGTTGATTTTTTCCAGCCATCAAAAGTTTTATAAATAGGTTTTATTTTGAGCTGATCCTCTACTGCTGCTGGTAAATAATTAATTTTTTTTCCATCTAATTCATATTCAACACACATCTTTATTTCATCTAATTCATCTAAAACATCCAGCTTTGTCAGTGCTATACCATCAATCCCTGAGACTTTAATAGTTTGTCTTACTAAAACACCATCAAACCATCCACATCTTCTTTTTCGACTGGTAACTGTTCCAAATTCTTTTCCTCTTGTTCCTAAAAGTTCACCAATATCATCTTTTAATTCTGTTGGAAACGGACCTTCTCCAACCCTAGTTGTATATGCTTTAGTGATTCCTAAAACATAGTTAATTGTATTTAGTCCACACCCCGTACCAGTAGCGGCGCTTGACGCTACAGTATTAGAGGATGTCACAAATGGATATGTACCATGATCAACATCTAGTAATATGCCCTGAGCTCCCTCAAATAATATTTTTTTTTTCTGTTTTTTGAATTCGTCGAGTTTCAACCAAACTGGTTTTGAGTATTTCAAGATTTTAGGGGCAATTTTTAATAAATCTTTTTTTAGTTGATCTTTCTCATAGATTTTTTTACCTAAGCCTTTTCTAATTGCATTATGATGTAAAAGAACAGACTCTAACCTTTGATCTAGATTTTTTTCAGATCTCAAGTCCATTACTCTTATTGATCGTCTACCAACTTTATCTTCATATGCTGGTCCGATACCTCTTCTGGTTGTTCCAATTTTCCCTTTCCCAGCACTATCTTCTCGGATTTCATCCATTTCCCTATGAAAAGGTAAAATTAAATTTGCGGACTCTGAAATTATAAAATTATCAGTGTCAACCTTAACTCCTTTTGATTTAATTTCCTCAATTTCATCTAATAATGCCCAGGGGTCAACTACAACTCCGTTTCCAATTATTGATATTTTATTTTTTCTTACAATTCCAGATGGAAGTAGTCGAAGTTTATAGGTTATGCCATTTATTACAAGAGTATGGCCAGCGTTGTGACCGCCTTGAAATCTAATTACAACATCAGCTTGTTCAGATAACCAATCAACTATCTTACCTTTTCCTTCATCTCCCCATTGAGAACCAACAACAACAATATTTTTCATTAATTAAATTTTTTTTTTATTTTCATTGAATTAACATGATTAATGGGACCATGTCCTTTTCCATAGTTTGGATTTGTCAGTATCGCAGAATTTACATATTTAATTCCCAGCGCACAAGCACTCTTAATACTTTTTCCACATGAAAGAAAAGTTGCTATCGCACTAGATAATGTACATCCTGTACCATGAGTATTTTTTGTTCTATGCCTAAAACTTGTAAAAATTTTAAAATCAGATTTGCTTAGATATAAATCAATTACTTTTTTTGATTTTAAATGACCACCTTTCAACAGGACATTTTTAGCTCCTAAATCAATTAATTTATTAGCTGCAAAAATCATATCCTTTTTATTTTTAATATTAGTCTCTGCTAAAATTTCTGCTTCTGGAATGTTTGGTGTAATCAAAAGAACATTTTTTAATAGCTTTTTTTTTAAAATTTGTATTGCTTTACTATCAATTAATTTAGCACCACCCTTTGCAACCATTACAGGGTCTAGAACTATTTTTTTTGCTTTTAATATCTTCAAGGCATGAGCTACTTTTTCGACAACTTCAGCGGAATGAAGCATACCTATTTTAATTGCATCAGGCTTGATATCTCTTGATGAATAAATTATTTGATTTTTTACTTCATTAGTTGGTATTGAAATAACTGATTTAACACCCATTGTATTTTGAATAGTTACTGCTGTAATAGCAGTCATTGCATAAGAGCCAAGACTGGTGACAGTTTTAATATCTGCCTGTATACCAGCCCCACCAGATGAGTCTGATCCAGCAATTATCAAAATTTTAGACTTTAATCTCAATTTATTTAAATTCTTTTGAAATCATTTTAATACATTTTTTAAGCAAAATTTTATTTTCGCTCTCACCCATTATTCTTATTTTTGGTTCAGTGCCTGATTTTCTTACAAGAATTCGACCTTGATTTTTAATTAATTTTTTTGCAATTTTAATGGATCTTTTAACAGAGTGCTTTTTAAGTATTTTATCATCTTTTATTTTTATATTTTCTAAGATTTGTGGAATTTTTTTAAAGACATTAAAAAAATCACTAGCTTTAGTTTTTCTATTTAATGATTTAATAATCTCTAAAGCGACAAGCACACCATCGCCAGTTGTTGCAAATTTTCCTAAAATGATATGACCCGATTGTTCTCCTCCTAAATTGAATTTTTTCTTTTGCATCAATTCCTTAACGTATCTATCCCCAACATTAGCTCTTAAAAATTTAATACCCTTTTCCTTTAAAAATTTTTCTAAACCATAGTTTGACATTAAAGTCCCAACAACACCTCCTTTGAGAATTTTTTTCTTTTTCCATTGCAAAGCTAATGCAGCAATAATTTGATCACCATCAATTATAGATCCTTTTTCATCACACATTATTATTCTGTCAGCATCTCCATCTAAAGATATACCCAAATCTGCTTTGAATTTTTTAACATTTCTTTGCAGTTTTTCTGGAAAAGTTGAACCACAATTTTTATTAATATTGAACCCATTTGGTTTATTGCCTATAACTTTTAATTTCGCTCCAAGTGATCTGATTAATTTTGGTGCAGATTTATATCCAGCTCCATTTGCACAATCTAAAACTATTTTGACATTATTTAATTTAAAATTTCTTGATAGCTTTTTTTTACAAATTTTAATATATTCATCAGTTCCTGTCTCCAGCCTTTTAACCCTTCCTAATTTTTTTGGATTTGATAAGTGTTTTTGAACTTTGCTATCTATTAAATTTTCAATTTTTTTTTGAATTTTATCAGATAGTTTTAGTCCATCAGGACCAAATAACTTTAAACCATTATCATTAAATAAATTATGCGAAGCGGTGATCATAATACCAAGATTTGCGTTCATTGATTTTGTCAACATCGCAAGGCCATTAGTCGGCAAAGGACCCAGTGTATAAACGTGCATTCCTGCAGAAGCTAAACCAGAAACTAGTGCAGGTTCTAATGCGTATCCTGAAAGTCTAGTATCTTTAGCAATAATTGCTGATTGTTTTCTTTTTTTTAAATTTGTGAAATATTTTCCTGCTGCGAGTCCAAACTTAAAGAACATATCCCCATTAATGTTCCCACTATTTACCTGCCCTCTAATTCCATCAGTTCCAAAATACTTCATTATTTATTTATCAGTGCTTTGAAAACTTTAACAGCTTGATTAACTTCGTTGACATCGTGAACTCTCAACATTTGTATACCCTGTAACATTGCAAAAATACTACTACTTATTGTTCCTCCAATTCTCAAGGAGCTATCGTTATTTCCAGATAAATCTTTTATAAATCTTTTTCTGGAAATACCAAGCAGTATAGGCAAACCCAAAGAATGGTAAATTGATATATTTTTAATTATCGTCATATTATGTTTCAAATTTTTTCCAAAACCTATACCGGGGTCTAAAATTATATTATTATGATGAATTCCATTTTGACGTAGATTATTTAATTTTTCTTCAAAAAAATCGTAAATATCTAATAATACATTTTTATATTTTGGATTTTTTTGCATTACATCAGGATTACCAAGTGAGTGTTGGAGTACGAAAGGTATATTATATTTTTTTAAAATCTTGATTGAGTTTTTATCAAAATTAAGACCAGATACATCATTAATTAATTTTACTCCTAGTTTAATTCCTTTTTCCATGATTTCTGATTTTCTAGTATCTAGAGATATAAAATTTTTTTTATTAATTAATTTTAAAATATTTTTGACTCTGTTCCATTCTATTTTTGATTTAATTTCTTTAGATCCAGGTTTAGTGGACTCTCCTCCAATATCAACAAGGTTTGCACCAGAATTAAAAAGAAAATTTAATTGTTTTTTGGCTGATACATTATTTAAAAATTTTCCACCGTCTGAGAAACTGTCTGGAGTAATATTTAAAATACCCATTATTTGAGGAATAGTTTGAAAATTTAAATTTTTAATATTTCTTTTTTTTTTTGTAATTAATCTAAGATCCTTTTTAACTTTTGTCTTTAAATTAACATGTAGTTTGTTCACTTGATTTAAAGAAATTATTTTTTTCGAATTTCTTGTTATTATTTCTATTTTATCAAAAGAAATTTCAGGATTATCATGAAGTGGTAATGTCTTATTTTTTTTAACTAATGATTTAGAATTTGCACCATAATAGAAATTACACACTCTAGTGTAATATCTAGACATTCAGTCTAATGAACAATTTTTGGTTTTAGGCCTAGAGCACCCATTGCTGACCCTTTATCGTCTTCTACTTTTAAGTCTTGTTTGTCTGCTGGGTATATATTTTTATTGATAATATTTTCAATTTCTTCGCCTGTTAATGTCTCGTAGGTCATGAGAGCCTTAGCAATTTTGTGCAAGTCTTCAACTTTTTCAGTCAAAATTTTCTTGGCAGTATTATAACCCTCATCTATTAACTTTCTAATTTCTTTGTCAATTTTTTGTGCTATTTCCTCAGAGACTGACTGAGTTTGTGTTACTGATCTTCCTAAAAAAACCTCCTCTTGATTTTCACCATATTCGACAGGTCCCATTTCTTCGCTCATTCCGTACTTGGTCACCATAGCTCTAGCAAGTTGCGTAGCTTGATTTATATCAGATCCACTTCCTCCTCCTGCTCCTGTTGATATATTATCTTTTCCAAAAATTACTTCTTCCGCAACTCTTCCTCCAAAACAAACTGCTAATCTTGCTTTTAAATATTTTATAGAATGACCATGTTTATCTCTTTCTGGTAAATTCATGACCATACCCAAAGCTCTGCCCCTAGGAATTATGGTTGCTTTATGTATAGGATCGTAACTTGGCATGTTAAATGATACCAATGCATGGCCACCTTCATGATATGCTGTTAATTTTTTTTCATCCTCTGTCATAACCATCGAACGTCTCTCAGCCCCCATCATTACCTTGTCTTTTGCTTCTTCAAACTCATTGAGTGTAACAATTCTTTTATTTTTTCTAGCCGCCAATAAAGCAGACTCATTAACTAAATTAGCAAGATCTGCACCAGAAAAACCAGGTGTACCCCTCGCGATAGTTCTTAAATTAACATCAGGTGCCATTTTTATTTTTTTAACATGGACTTTTAAAATTTTTTCTCGACCAATTATGTCGGGATTGGATACAACTACTTGTCTATCAAACCTACCTGGTCTTAATAAAGCAGGATCTAACACATCTGGTCTATTTGTTGCAGCAATAATTATTACTCCTTCATTCGTATCAAAACCATCCATCTCAACTAAAAGCTGATTAAGAGTTTGTTCTCTCTCATCATTTCCACCACCTAAACCAGCGCCTCTGCTCCTTCCAACAGCATCAATTTCATCTATGAAGATTATACAAGGAGAATTTTTTTTTCCTTGTTCAAACATATCTCTTACTCTAGATGCACCAACTCCTACAAACATTTCAACGAAATCTGAACCCGAGATTGTAAAAAATGGTACTCCAGCTTCACCTGCGATAGCTCTAGCCAATAAAGTTTTACCAGTGCCTGGTGGACCAACTAATAAAGCACCTCTAGGTATTTTTCCTCCCAGTCTACTAAATTTTCTCGGATCTTTTAAAAATTCTACAATTTCCTCAACTTCTTCTTTTGCTTCTTCTACACCTGCAACGTCATTAAATGTAACTTTACCCTTAAGTTCATTCATCATTTTTGCTTTTGATCTTCCAAAGCCCATAGCTCCACCTTTGCCACCCTGCATTTGCCTCATGAAAAAAATCCAAACAGCAATTAATAACAACATAGGAAACCATGAAAGAAGGACACCAAACAATGATGGCATTTTTTCCTCTATAGGTGCTGCAGAAATACTTACTCCCTTTTCAGAAAGTTTTTCAATTAAATTTGGATCATTGGGAGAATAAGTTGTAAATGAATTTCCATTTGAATAGACGCCTTTTATATTATTACCTTGAATTTCTACTTTAAGCACTTCTCCGTTTTCAACTGACGTTAAAAAATCTGAAAATATAACTTTATCTCCACCTCTTATATTTGTTTGGGGATTTTTAAACATGTTGTAAAGACCAATAGTTAAAAAAACTATTATTGCCCACATAGCTATATTTTTCATATTCATAGGGTTAAAATAAGAATTATTATCAATTTAACAAGTGACAATTTGTGTAAAGTGACATTATTTTAAGGCTCTTTAGAGATAATTATCGATTGATTGACCCTTTCAATAATACAACCACCTAATGTGGCTCTATTTAAACGATTATTTTCAATTTCACAGATGATTTTATCTAATTTTTTTCCTCGCACTGAATAATATTTTTCACCAATTAACTTTAATGACTCTGAAAAAGCTCTAAAAATTACTTCTTGGGGTTGAAGAAAAAAATCACTATTAAGAAGTAATCGATTCTTATTTTTAAAAAAAAAAGAGTTTTCTCTTAAATTTTTTTCAACATAAAATTCAATTACTTTGTTTGCGTTTTTTAAATTTTTTATTGTTTTTTTTAATTTAATTCTATCTAAACCATCTTTTTCTAAATCTTTTATTAATTTTCTAACTCTAGTTCTTTGATATTTTTCATCATGGTTCGTTGGGTCTTTTACATAAAAATTGAAAACTTTTTTGGAAATAAAAATTAAATCATCTTTATTTGTATCTATCAGTGGTCTTAGTATGTTCTTTTTTTTTGCAATAGTTTTCGTGTCTAAAGATGTCAGACCTTTTAATCCACTGCCTCTCAAGAGTCTTATAAAAAAATTCTCAAATAAATCATCCTCATGGTGTCCCATAAGAATATCATTAATTTTGAATTGATTACATTTTTTGAAAAGCAATTCATATCTATTTAACCTAGCAATAGACTGAATGCTCTTCACTGGTTTCTTGCCTCTCCAAGTTAATATTTCGGACATTATAAAGTTTTTTTTCAGCAAATTTGAAACAAATTTTGCCTCCTTTGTTGACTCAAGTCTAAGCTTATGATCAACAATATAAAACTTACATATTAAATTTTTTTTAATTGCATAAATTTTAGACAAAAAAGCTAATGCAAGACTATCCGGTCCACCTGAAACTGCAACTGCAAAGCTTCGATTTAAGTCTAAAGAATCCTCAAATTTTTTATAAACTTTACTTATTCGTTTATTATTTAAATTTTCACTTAAAAGTTTAGGAATTTTGTTTGTTGCATTCGAATTTCTGAGACTCATATTTAGCTTTTTGTATTACAGATTGGTTTGCCTCTGGATATTGTTTTTCAACACCATTGATCATTTTGCAACCTTGATCTTTTTCTCCAATTTGTACCATTGATACACCAAGCTTTAATAAATTTATAGGTGCTTTTTCACCTTTTGGATATTTTTGATAACCCTCTAAATACGCTGAGGCAGCATCAGTATATAATTGTCTGATCCTGAAAGTTTCAGCATACCAATATTGAGCATTCCCAGCTAAATTATGTTCTGGATTTGTATCAACAAATTCTCTAAACGCTCTTTCAGCTGTTGAATAATCACCAACTTTTAAAAAACTTGTAGCAAATTGATATTGTTTATCTGGTGAGTCATTTGGAAGTATTTTTTCTTCAGCTTGAAAAGTTTCTGTGACTATTAAGGCAGTTGAGTCTACAGAATTAGTTTTTTGTGACGTCGAACTTGTAGTTGAGTCTTTATAAGATATAGAACCTAAATCTTGTGGCTGAGAACTTCCAGGTAAAACTTGTTCTTTGTCATTATTTATTTTTTTAGTAAATTTATTCACGTCTTCATTTGAATCTATCACGTTTTCTAATTCTTGAAATCTTATTTGATTATCTGCTTGAACTTTTGACATCCTATTAGATAATTTATCTAACTTAAAGTTTATTTCCTCAAACTTATTTGTTAATTCTTGAAATTGATTTTCAATTTCTGAAAGTTTTAATAAATGTCTTGTTAAAACATCTTCTGAGCTATTTTCTAAATTTGAATTTGAATTTACAGAGCTATCATTATTTAAATCTGATGATTCAGAATAAACAGCTTTTTCTAAAGTTTTGATATCTTTCTTTAGTTGATCTATAATTTCATAAATGTTGTGATTATCTGCGTAAGAGTGCGAAAATAAAAATAAATTACTAAGACAAAATAAAATAAATTTAAATTTTCTTAAATCATATGTCATTGGAGTAAACTTATGATTAAAATAATGGCAAAAAAAAGACCCTTAATTAAATGTATTAATTAAGGGTCTATTAATTCTAAAATTAATTTGCTTTAACTGTAACAGATCTTCTGTTTTTTGACCAAGCCAGTGGATTAGAACCTGAGTCAACTGGTCTCTCTTTTCCATAACTTAAAACTGAAATCCTGTTGGAAGAAATTCCATAGGTCATCAAATAGTCCTTAGCGGCATTTGCTCTTCTTTCTCCTAACGCTAAGTTATATTCTCTTGTCCCTCTTTCGTCTGCATGACCTTCAAGAACAACTGTTATGTCAGAATTTTTTCTTAACCACGCTGCTTGTTTTCTTAAAGTTTCTCTTGATGCAGTAGTTAAGACAGATTCATTGGTCGCAAAGAAAACTCTATCTGGAACACCTGAAGCTAAATATTCAATTGTATCGGTTCCAGTGTAAACATCCCCTTGCATTTGTCCTGTAGATTTTTTTGATGTTGCGCAAGCAGATAATACAAAACACGCTAATAATACTATAAAAGTGTTTTTTAAAATTTTGTTTAATCTCATTAATGCTCCTTAGTCAATTTTTCTTGTTAGTTAACTTTTTCACAACTAATTAGATGTTTCAAGTTAAAAAATCAACAATTTTTAGGTCAATTACTTAATAAAGATGACCATGATGGGTCTGATGCATCAGTCGGGGTATCCACTAGCCTTTCATTATAGCCTGTTAAATCAATTGACCACAATTTAGCCGAAAAACCCTCTCCTTTATCATCAGTCTTAGTCTCCCTATAAAAAATTAAAACACGTCCATTTGGTGACCAGGATGGTGCTTCTTGATAAAAGTTTTCTGTTAATAACCTCTCCCCAGACCCATCCGTTCTCATCACACCAATATAAAATTTGCCTTTGTGTAATTTTGTAAAAGCTATTAAATCACCTCTCGGAGACCAAACAGGTGTACCATACAGACCATTTCCAAAAGAAATTCTTTTAACATTACTACCATCGCTTTTCATAACATAAATTTGTTGGTACCCACTTCTATCGGAGTTAAAGCAAATAAATTTTCCATCAGGTGAATATGAAGGTGAAGTATCTATCGAGGGATGATTTGTAATTTTTTCTACGATTCTATTTTCTAAATTCATTGTATAAATATCTGAATTTCCATCTTTTGCAAAACTCATTATAATTTTTTTTCCATCTGGGGAAAATCTAGGAGCAAAAGTCATTCCTGGAAAATCACCCACCACTTCCTGAATACCTGTTTCTATATCAAGAAGATATACTCTAGGTAAATTTTTAAAATAAGATAAATACGTAACCATTTGACTTGTAGGATTAAATCTTGGTGTCAAAACAAGTTCATTCCCTAAAGTTAAAAATTTATTATTTGCACCATCTTGATCCATGATAGCTAATTTTTTTATTCTCTTTATTTTTGGGCCCTCTTCAGCAACGTAAATAATCCTTGTGTCGAAATATCCTTTTTCTCCAGTTAATCTCTCATAAACTTTATCTGTTATTATATGGCCAACTCGTCTCCAATTGTTTGGGACAGTGGTAAATGCAATAGCCATCATTTCTTTACCAGCCAGTACATCCCATAATCTAAACTCAACTCTAAGTTTATCATCAACATTTTTTACTTTACCTGTAATTAAAGCCTGTGCTTTTATTAAATTCCAATCCTCAAAACGTGGTTTCAAATGAGCAATATCAGGTGCTTGAAGGAAAGCGTTTTTATCTAATGGGTTAAAAAGACCTGAAATTTTCAAATTTTTTTCAATAACTTTAGAAATTTCTGACCCGATATCTTTTTTATTCAAAGTTTTTTTGAAACTTTTTTTTGACTCATCATCAATTGATAATGGTGATACTGCAATTGGGAGTGGATTTAGATTTCCCCGTGTAATATCTACCTCAATCAGTGCAAATGCATTGGTAGGTATTATGGATATTAAAAGTAAAATAATTAAATTTCTCATAAAAATATTCTATCCCTCTAACATTTCTCTTGCATCAAAATTTAATTGTAATTCTTTCCATCTTTCATAACCAGTTGTTGGAACTCTTAAAGGCTGGCATAATTTTATCGCTCTTAAAGCACTTTCAGCTAAAACCTTATAAAAACCCTGACCAGGTTTATTCATTCTTGCATGATCCAAAATCTCTGACTCTTGAATTGTGCCATCTGGATTCATTTGAAGTTTAATTCTTACCAATAAGTTTTCGTTATAAGGTAGACCCAAAGGAATACTCCAACAACCAAATATTTGAGCTTTTAAAGCATCCTCTTCACTTAGAGATAAACCTACATTTTCAACATTTTTTTTTTGGTCTTGAGTAATTTTGTTATTTTTTTTTATTGTTTTTGCACTTTCAACTTTAGATTTATCAATTAACGCTGCAATATTATTTGGATCAAACAACTCTTTTTTTTCAAATTCAGAAACTTGCTTAACCCCATTATCAATTTTTTCTGGATTTTGTTTATCTTCTTTTATTTTTTCAACCTTTTTAGGCTTATCATCTGGCATTGGAATTGCGTCTGGTTTAATTTTTTTTACTTTTTTTGGTGGAGCTTGTTCAGATACTAACTTTTTTTCTTTCTCTTTAATTTTTTCAATAATTTTTTTTGCCTTAGGAGCATATGGAATATTAGTTTTATCAGTGATTTGTATTAATTCTACAGATACTATTGGGGGAAGATCAATTGGTTTTTTTGCTAAAAAAGGCAAACTAAAAGCTGTAATCATAATTAAAACTAGATGTGATACAGAAGATATAATTATACTTCTATTCACTTCTTACCTTTCTTTATATGGCTCAGATATAAGTGCTACTTTGGTGAAACCAGACCCTGATAATAAACCCATAATTTCCAGAACTCTTCCATAATTTATTGTTTTATCGCCCCTCACATAAATTCTTGTATCAGTTCTATTTTTTGAAACTGCTAAGACTTTTGCTATAATTTTTTCATATTCAACTTTTGACTCTTGTATATAAATTTCACCTTTAGAGTTTATTGTTAAAGTAAGTGGCTCTGCTTCCTCAGGAAGAGAGTCAGCGGAACTTTCGGGTAAATCCACCTGCACCCCTACAGTTAATAAAGGTGCAGTAACCATAAAAATAATTAAAAGTACCAACATTACATCTACAAATGGTGTTACATTAATTTCACTCATTGGTTCTTTTGATGAACGATTTAATTTAAAAGCCATCTTAGATAATTGTTAAAAATCTTTTTGAGAAATTTTCTAATTTTTGAGTATATTTAATTGAGTCATTATTAAATTTATTATATGCAATAACCGCTGGTATTGCTGCTAATAAACCTAATGCAGTTGCAAATAATGCTTCTGCTATACCAGGTGCAACTATTGCTAAACTTGTATTCCTTGAAATTGCGATTGATTGAAAAGAGTTCATAATTCCCCAAACTGTTCCGAACAGGCCTATGAATGGAGCGGTAGATCCTACTGTGGCCAAAAAAGTAAAACCTTTAGTGATTTTTGATATTTGATTTTCAATACCTGTCTCTAACATCGAGGTCATTCTGTTGTTTAAATCTGTTCTAGATCTTCTCTTTAATAAATTTTGCATTGCATCTTTAAAAATTAAAGCCATTGGATCTTGAACGTTTGCTGGTAAATTATTATAAAAAGTTTCAGCGGATTTAGAATTCCAAAACTTTGTCTCAAACTCTTCTGTAGATTGGTTTATTCTTTTAAATAATCTATACTTTTCAAGTATAACCGCCCATGAATATATAGAACAAGCGATTAACAATATGATCACTGTCTTTACTACTATATCGGCTCTAATAAACAAATTTATTAGAGAAAAATCAGCACTTGAGGCTAACCCTACTGCTTGAGACGTGATATCAGCTTCCATATCGTCTTCTCACACTTAAATGTGTCATGATTTTGTCTGAATATTTTAAACTATTCATCAATTTTGTACGTTTCATGATAAAAACTTGCTATCAAAATGGCGTCGGCTTTATTTGAGTCTTTCTTTCTTGATAACTGTGATGAAAAATAAGGAAATATTTCTATTGCTCTTGTTCTGCTTGCATCTTTCTCAGAATTTAAAAGATTAAAATATTTTTTCCATTTTGCAGGTCTTACAAAATACATGGGTAATTGCATCGCAGTACAAATTCCTTTTAAAATTCCAAACGATTGTCCAAAATTAAACATACTGGTAACCCCCTGACCAGGCATTGCAGAAACATGTTCAATCACAACTCTAATTTGATTTTTTTCACATTGCTTAATTCTTTTGGTAATTTCGTTATAAACTTGCGAACCATTTACTTGTTTTTTATTTTTTGTTCCATCTGTCATTATAGGCATATCAATAACGTCTAAAATTTTCCCGTTATCAAAAAAACAAATTGAACCAGAAATTCCAGGATCTATACCTATTATTAACATTATTTAATTTACAAATTCAGCATTAGAATAAACATTTTGCACATCATCATTATCTTCAAGTAATTCAAAGAAATTTATTAAATCTTCATTTTTTTCTTTGGAAATTTTTACACTATTGAGTGGCACCCACTCTATTTCTGTTGAAATAAAATTAGTAATTTCTTTTTCTAATTCTTTTTTAACATTATAAATTTCACTGACAGAACATTGTATTTCGTGAAAGTCATTTTCTGATTTACATTCATCAGCTCCAGCATTGGTGGCTAGCTCAAAAATTTGATCATAAGAGATCTCTTTTTTATCAATCTTAATAATTCCTAATTGATTAAAATTATGAGAGGCAGAACCTTGGGTTCCTAGATTGCCACCTGCTTTTTGAAAAATAGTTCTAATACTTGACGCTGTTCTATTTTTATTATCTGTCAACGCTTCTATTATTACTGCCACTTTTTCAGGTCCAAAGCCCTCATATCTTAAATTTTCAAAATTTAATTGAGTATTTATTGAGGATTTATTGATTGCTCTTTCTATATTTTCTTTGGGCATGTTCGCTGATCTTGCAGCTTGAACAGCAGATCTTAATCTTGGATTCATTGCTGGATCTTTATCACCAAGTTTTGCTGCAACAGTAATTTCTTTTGACAACTTTGAAAAAATTTTAGATCTTTGCTTATCAGCTTTACCTTTTTTATGTTTTATTCCTGCCCAATGAGAATGTCCTGCCATAAATTAATTAAGTATTTTTTAGCTGACCTCCAAAAACATAGCTTTCAATTTTATTTGCTAAACCAGTTTTTATATCACAATCAACAATTACTCCACTTAAAGTAGCATCGCCAGTTGCTGGATAATGTTTGATTGACTCTTTTTTCATAAATCTGTTTAAAGAGTTATCTTTATTCATTCCAATAACTGAGTCATAATCGCCACACATACCTGCATCTGTTTGGTAAGCTGTCCCATTTTTCAAAATTCTCGCATCATTTGTTGGAATGTGTGTATGTGTTCCAACTACCAGGGTAGCTTTTCCATCAAATAAATATCCTATCGCATTTTTTTCACTGGTAATTTCTCCATGAAAGTCAACAACTAGAAAATCATAATCCTCTTTGAGTTTATGCTCATTTAAAAAGTTTTCTGAAATCTCAAATACGTCATCACATTTTTTCATAAAAACATTTCCCATTAAATTTAAAACGCCAATTTTAATATTTTTTTCTTTTTGAAAAACTTCAAATCCTTTACCTGGTGCTGGTTCAAATAAATTTTTTGGACGTAGTAATCTATTTTCTTTATCAATAAATTTCATAATATCTTTTTGATCCCAAACATGATTACCAGTTGTAATAACGTCAACACCACATTTAAAAAAATCTTCACAGATTTCTTTTGTTAATCCAACCCCTGCTTCAGAGGCATTTTCTCCATTAACGATTACAAAATCAATTTTATTCAATTCTTTTTGGCTTAAAAGATTATTAAATATTTTTGAACAACCTGTGTTCCCTACCACATCTCCTAAAAATAAAATTCTCATATAAAATTTCTTTCTGTTACAATGAAATCCAGTTTCATATCATATTTGTTAACTGGTATTTTTTTTACTTTTTGAAAAGAATAAGCTAACCCTATTAATATAATTTTTTTGTTTTTTTTTATCTTTTTAATATACCTATCGTAATAACCACCCCCATAACCTATTCTATTTAAATTATTATCAAAAGCTACAATTGGTACAAAAAGAATACTTGGGTAGACTATTTGATCTGATGAAGGTTCAGGTATTCCATATTTATTTACTGATAAAGGGTCTTGTGTTGACCAGTATAAGAAATCCATTTGATTATTTTTTTTAATTTTTGGCAATGATATTTTATAACCAAGTTTTTCAAGTTTATTGAAAATTTTAATTAGATCAACTTCATGATTATATGGATAATAACCACCAATTATTTTTTTATTTACTTTTTCTTTTTTTAAAATTTTCATAATATTAGAGAATTTTATTACTAAATTTTTATTGTTATTTAGTTTTCTGGCTTTTAATAATTTTTTTCTAATCTCAGATTTATTCACTTGAATTTTACTTAGAAATATTTTCTAAATTTGCTTTTTCAACAAAACTTGAAATTTCATCGGCAGCTTCGTCAATTAACTTCTCGTAACTCCTTTGATTTATTTCAATTTCATTTTTTAATTTAAGGTGGTCTTTATTTAGTGAGTTTATTTCCAGCTCTTTCTTATCTCTGTACTCATAAATTAATGTTTTAAGCTCTTTAAATTTATTTGAAAGATCTCTCAACTCATTCTTTTTTTGATCAACTTTTTTTTTTGTTTCATAATATTCATCCATTACTTTTACAGCTGTAATTAACAGAAGTTTATTCTCTCCAAGATTTCCAAGATCATTTTTAAGATTGTTAAATTTCTGATTAATTTGAATTAATAATTCTTCAAGATGCTCTTCCTGGCCATCTTCACAAGACAACAAAAATTCTTTTCCGTTAAATTTAATACTTACGTTTGCCATTTATCTATTTCATCTAACAAAATATCTGTTTCTTGATTTAATTCATCAATTTTTTCAGAAAACTCAATCTGTCTTTTTTGTTCAGCTTTTTCTTGATTTTGTAATTCGTGTAATTTTTTACTTAAATTATTATAATCATTAATTAAACTTTTATATTTTTCTTCTATTTCTTGCTTTTCAATTTCTAATTGATTTTTTTGACTACTTAAATTGTCTATATTTTTTTTAACGTCAGGGTTTTTTAAGTTTAAATTTTTTAATTTTGCTAAAGCTAAATTTAGTTTTTTTTCTTTTTCGATCACAGAATTCATATATATATAATTATATTATTAAATAGAATCTTCTTAGTCTAGGCAGGATAATTAGTTGAGTAAACTTTATAAAGAATTAGCGAATTGTATCAGATTTTTATCTATAGATGCTGTCCAAAAAGCTAATTCTGGGCATCCAGGTATGCCTATGGGAATGGCTGATGTTGCAACTGTTCTTTTTAAAGATTTCTTAAACTTTAATCCTAAAAATCCAGATTGGATTA
Source organism: uncultured Pelagibacteraceae bacterium (assembly GCA_902552805.1). Lineage (GTDB taxonomy): Bacteria > Pseudomonadota > Alphaproteobacteria > Pelagibacterales > Pelagibacteraceae > Pelagibacter. Next base: position 4,469 of record CACDIC010000008.1, on the reverse strand, counting down.
ACAGAGATAGATTTGTTCTCTCAGCAGGACATGGTTCTATGCTACTTTACTCGCTCCTCTATCTGACAGGTTATAAAAGTATTTCTTTAAAAGAGATTAAAAAATTTAGACAACTTAATTCAATATGTGCAGGTCACCCCGAATATCATCCAAGCACTGGCATTGAAACTACAACAGGTCCTTTAGGACAGGGAATTTCTAATGCAGTTGGTTTTGCAATCTCAGAAGAAATCTTAAAAAAAAGATTGGGAAAAAAAATTATTAATCATAAAACTTACGTGTTAGCGGGTGATGGCTGCTTGATGGAGGGAATAAGTCATGAAGCTTTAAGTCTTGCTGGTCACCTAAAACTTAAAAACCTGATATTACTTTTTGATAACAATTCAATTTCAATAGATGGTCCAACTAGCTTAGCAGTATCTGATGATCATGAAAAAAGGTTTAAAAGCTATGGCTGGAATTATTTAAAAATTAATGGACATAATTTTAAAGAAATAACAAAGGCTCTTCAAAAAGCACAAAGATCAAAAAAACCTATGGCAATTTCTTGTAAAACAATGATTGGATACGGATCCCCAAATAAGAGTGGTAAAGCCTCATCTCATGGTAGTCCATTAGGTGAGGATGAAATAAGGTTAGTTAGAAAAAAATTAAACTGGCCACACAATACTTTTGAAATTCCAAAAAACTTAATGGATCAATGGAGATCAATCGGTAAAAAAGCATCAATTAAAGCTATCAAGAATAAAAAAAAAAATTCACTAAGATTTTATAAAAATACTATCAATGCAGAAATAGATAAGGCAAAATCAGACTACTTAAAAAAATTACAACCAATAGCTACTAGAAAATGTTCAGAAAAATTTTTAGAAATTGCATCCAAACTTCCAAACTTAATTGGTGGATCAGCAGATTTAGCAGGATCCAATAATACGAAAACCAAAAATCATAAAATTATTCACTCAAATGATTTTTCCGGAAATTATATTCATTTTGGGGTAAGAGAACATGCGATGTGTGGTATTATGAATGGTATCTCACTTCATAGTGAGCTTATTCCTTATGGTGGAACTTTTTTAATATTTAGCGATTACTGTAAACCATCAATAAGACTAGCGGCCATGATGAAACAAAAAGTTATTTATGTTTTTACACATGACTCAATTGGTCTTGGAGAAGATGGTCCAACCCATCAACCAATAGAACAATTGACAAGTTTAAGATCAATACCAAATTTAAATGTTTTTAGACCTTCTGACTTAATAGAAACTTTTGAGTGCTGGCAATTGGCATTAAATAGCAAAAGTTCTCCAAGCGTAATAGCATTAACAAGACAAAGCTTAAATCCAGTTCGTACAAAAAAATCATCAAAAAATTTGTCTTTAGTTGGTGCTTATGAAGTTTTAAGAACGGGTAATATAATAAGTGCAACTATTATAGCAACAGGATCCGAAACTAGTCTTGCAATAGACGTTAGTCATAAATTAGCCACAGATGGCATTTACTCAAAAGTAATATCAATGCCTTGCCAGGAATTATTTGATCAACAAAGTGAAGTCTACAAAAATAAAATTTTAAATGAAACTAAGCTTGTAATTTCTATAGAGGCCTCTGAAACTGGTTATTGGAAAAAATATACTGGCAGCAAAGGGCTAAATTTTGGAATTGATGATTTTGGAAAAAGTGCGCCTTATAAAGATATATATAATCACTTCGGATTAAGCTCAGAAATTATATTAAAAAAAATTAAAAAAAGATTATGACAGTCAAAGTTGGAATAAATGGAATGGGCAGAATTGGAAGAATGATTGTTCGATCAATTATCGAGAATAAAAACAAAAATATAGAAATTAAATATATTAATAATAGAACTAATTCTGAAACATGTTCATCTTTATTAAAATATGACTCTATTCACGGAAGATTTAATGCAAAAATAGATTTTGATGAAAATCATATTATTATCAATAAAAATAAAATTTTATTTGGCCAAGAAACAGATTTAAATAATATTAATTGGAAAAGATATGGAGTGGATTATGTTTTAGAGTGTACAGGTAAATTTAACTCAAAAGAAAAATTACTAACACATATTAATAATGGTGCAAAAAGAGTTATTGTCTCTGCTCCATGTAAAGATGCTGACAAAACTATTGTATATGGAGTAAATGAAACTGAATTAAAAAAAGAAGATAAGATTATATCTGCTGCTTCTTGCACAACAAATTGTCTTGCCCCTGTGGCTCATGTTTTAAACGAAAATTTCGAAATTGAAAAAGGATTTATGACCACAATTCATTCCTTTACAAGTGACCAAAGAATATTAGATAATTCCCATAAAGATCCAAGAAGAGCTAGATCAGCAAGCCAGTCTATTGTGCCAACCTCAACAGGTGCATCAAAGGCAATTGGTGAGATTATACCTTCGCTTAAAGGTAAATTAGAAGGTGTGGCTATGAGAGTCCCTACGCCCAATGTTTCATTAATTGAACTAGTCTTTTGTACAAAAAAAGACATCACTATTGATAAGATTAATTTAGCATTTCAAAATTTTGGCAAAAAAAATAAAATTCTCGAAACTACAAAAGAAAAACTTGTTTCAATCGACTTTAATCATAATCCTGCTTCTTCAATAGTAGATGAAAGTTTAACAAAAGTGGTGAGTAAAAATATGGGTAAAATTTCGGCATGGTATGATAACGAATGGGGTTTCTCAAATAGAATGTGTGATATTGTAGAATATCTTCATAAGAATTCTTAATGAAGAATATTAAAGATTATGAAAATCTTGGAAGTAAGAGAGTTTTATTAAGATTAGATCTTAACGTCCCCTTGAGAAATGGTGACATTGTCGATGAAACCAGAATAATCAAAATTATACCTGTTCTCGAATTTTTAATTAAAAGAAATTCGAAAATTTTAATAATTTCTCATGTCGGACGTCCTAAAGGCAAATTTAATAAAGATCTCTCCCTTAAACCAATTTGTGATTACTTAGAAAAAAAGATAAAAAATAAAATCAACTTTATAAGTGAGGACATTTTTAAAATCAAAAGAGATGATTTATTTAAAGAACCTGAGGAGAAAGTTATCTTTTTTGAAAACATAAGATTTTATGCAGAAGAAGAAAAGAATGAATCAAATTTTTCAAAACATTTAGCTAGTTTTGCAGATTTGTTCGTAAATGATGCTTTTTCTTGCTCACATAGAACACATGCCTCGGTATGCAAAATTACAGAATTTCTGCCATCATTTGCTGGATTACAATTTGAGACTGAAGTAAATGCATTAAAAAAAGTTACTATTGAAATCAAAAAACCAATTACTTGTATTATTGGTGGATCAAAAATTTCTACAAAAATAGATATAATTAAAAATTTAATACCTAAATTTAACAATATAATCTTTGTGGGAGGTATGGCTAATAATATTCTGAGCTACGAAGGTAATAGAATTGGAAAATCAATTAGTGAAAAAAATTGTGAAAGTATAATAAGAGAAATTTTTGAAATTTCAAAAAATACACTATGTGAAATTACTTATCCAGAAGATGTCTCAATAGGTAAAAGTACAAATGACGACGCTCAAATAAAAGATCTTAAAGACATAGCAGATGATGATTTAATCTTAGACGTGGGACCTAAAACACTTAAAAGAATAAAAAATATAATTGAAAAAAGTAAAACAGTTCTTTGGAATGGTCCTGCTGGTTATTTTGAAAATCCAAATTTTGCCAAAGGTAGCATTGAGATTGCAAAAACAATTATTAATAAAAATAAAGATAATTCGATTTATTCTGTAGTTGGTGGAGGAGATACTGTGGCAGTTGTTAATCAACTAAATGCAATTAAGGATTTTAATTTTGTTTCAACTGCTGGTGGTGCTTTTTTAGAATATCTTGAAGGAAAAGAACTTCCTGGTATAAAAGCCCTAAACTAAAATGTCTGAACTAAATAATACAGCATTAAAAATTTTAGAAAACGGTAAAGGAATTTTGGCTGCAGATGAAAGCACTGCAACAATGACTAAAAGATTAGATAGTGTTAATGTTCCCTCAACCCCAGAAAACAGATTGTTGTTCAGAGAAACACTTTTTAGCTCATCCTCAATGAAAGATTGTATTGGAGGTGTAATTCTTTACGATGAAACAATTAAACAAACATCATCAAAAAAAAATACAATTCCAGAATTAATATCAGATACAGGCTCATTTCCAGGTATCAAAGTAGACACAGGAGCAAAAATTTTAGCTGGTTCCCCAGATGAAAAAATTACTGAGGGTCTTGATGGATTAAGGGAAAGATTAAAAGAATATTACAAATTAGGTGCAAAATTTACTAAATGGAGAGGTGTTTATAATATAACTAAAAATTATCCCAGCAAACTTTCAATGCACTCAAATGCGAATGCATTAGCGAGATATTCTGCTCTGGTTCAAGAGTGCAATATGGTTCCAATAGTTGAGCCTG
>CACDIC010000007.1 GCA_902552805.1 uncultured Pelagibacteraceae bacterium | reverse complement strand
ACTGGTACGCAATCAGCGGTCAATACAGCTATCGGCAGTTTTTTTTGATCAGTTATAATTGCATCAGCTTTAATTTTTTTTTTTAATTTAGAGTTTTCATTTAGAAAAACCAATTTATTGCTATGTACTTGATGTACTAAATAAATATTTTTTGTTTTTTTCCCTATTTTATCTTTGACAATCTTTAAATTTTTTAAAATATTATTTTTGTTATCGTGAGAACCGGGACCACAATTTAGACTTTTATATATCCCTTTTGATTTACCTCCATTTTTATTAAAAAAACCATGACTTATATTTTTGTTTTTAAATAATTTTCGAGAGGTGATCAGATCAAAATCCTAAATTAAAATTGTTTTTTTGATTTTTTATTAACATAACTTTAAACAATTTTCCCATTTGTTTATCATCTGTTAGTCTTTTTAATCTGTAATAAATATCTGCTTTTTTTAAAAAGTTTTGATTTTTTGCAATCATCTCAGCTCTTTCGTGGATACCCATTTTTGTAAGAAATTCTTTTTGTGTTGTTAAACTATGCTTTAATCCACCCAGTTTTTTGATTATTTTTTCAAATAATCGGAAATTAATATTATGTGTGATATCTGAGTTACCAATTTTAGCTAAAACATCTGAATATTCGTGTTTATATAATGCTTGTAAAGTATTTTTCATTTTATCTTCATTATATCCATAATCTATGATTAAAATTCCTCCAGATCTCACTTTGATTATTTTTGAAATTTGTTTCAGATAATTAATACCAAGCTCTGAATATTCTATAAAACTCTGGTTTTTAGATATTTTAAAATTAATCTTTTTTTCATAATTTTTCATATTTATCTTTTTTTCCGAGAAAGAGGTTATTTTTTTGTTTAAACTTACAAACTTTTCAAACCAAAGATTTCCTTTTTTTTCAAATTGTTTAATTGCAAGTGCATCAAAAAACTCATTTGCAACAAATATACTAGGAATTTTTTTAATCTTTTTTAAATCGTTTATCCAATTTACATCTGAATTTGATAATTCTTTTTTTTGTATTTTCTTTAAAGTAGGACTTATCTCATAAATTACCAACCTGCAGGATTTGAAAAACGATGGAAATTTTTTAAAACTTTCTATAAGAATTTTCATCATTGCAGCATTTCCTGCTCCAAGTTCGATTAAGTTGAATTCTTTTGGTGACCCTATACTTTTCCAAAAACTTACAACCCAAATAGCAATCATTTCAGAAAATAATCTCGATACATTAGGAGCTGTAATAAAATCTCCTTTTTTGCCAAATGGATTTTTTTTTATGTAATACCCAGACTTTTTATTATACAGAGAGATATTGATAAACTTGTCTAAGGGTAAATTAACTATTTTGTCTGTTTTCATGTTTAGAGATTATTAAATAACATCCGATTATTAAAAAAAAGATACTTATAAGTTGTCCCATAGTTAAATTGAATAATAAATAGCCCAGTTGGTCATCAGGAACTCTTAAAAACTCAATTGCAAATCTAAAAATTGAGTAAAAAACTAAAAATATGCCAGAGATAAAACCAGGTCTTTTGGAGAAACTCTTATTTTTGAAATATAATAGAACTAAAAATAGAACTACACCCTCAAAAAATGCTTCATATAACTGAGTAGGATGTCGATATAAACTATCTACTTGTGTAAATTGGACTGCCCAAGAAACATTTGTTTCGACACCATAAAGTTCTGAATTTATGAAATTTGCTATTCTGCCAAAAAAAATACCTATGGGCGCAACAAAAGACACAATATCTAAATAACTAAATGAACTTTGTGAATTTCTTTTCGCAAAAAGGTAACTTGCAATTATGATCCCTATAACTCCCCCATGAAATGACATACCACCCTGCCAAATTTTAAAGATATCTAATAAATTATTGATATAAAATTCAAAGTTATAAAATACAACATATCCTAATCTGCCACCAATAATTAAACCTAAAATTAGATAAGTTAAGTAATCGTCAAATTTTTCCTTTACTTTCAGATCAGAAATAAAAAATTTTTTACTCAAAAACCACCCTAATAAAATACCGACAATATAAGCTAAAGAATACCATCTAATCTCAAATGAAAAAATTTGAAATGCGACTGGGTCAAAATTATTAATGAACATTTTTATTTTTAAATATAAGTTATAATTATAATAAGTTATTAGATTAATATATGAAAAACTCAAAGTTTGTAATTGAAAAACTTGCTAAATTATTTGAACAAGGCTTAGTATCATCAAAAGATATAGCTAATGAAATTATGACTATTTTAAAATCTAAAAGAGATGAAATAGTTTTTAAAATGAAGTTAACAAGTAAAGATGAGTTTGAAGTGCTTTCAAAAAGAGTTGAAAATTTAGAAAAAAAAATTGATCAATTAAAACTTACAAAAAAAAAGAAAACTAAAAAGGCAAAAAGATCTTAGCTTCTAAACCACCCATTGGTGACTTGGCCAACTTTATATTTCCCCCGTGTGATCTGATAATGTCAGAAGCTATAGATAATCCAAGTCCAACGCTTGATTTTGATTCAGCTCGACCTTTATCAATTTTGTAAAAAGGTTTGAAAACATTATCATATTCTGCTTCAGGTATACCTGGTCCGTTGTCTTCAATTTTAATGAATAAGTTGTTACTACTTTTAGTAATATCTACATTTACTTTTTCCGCGTATTTAATTGCATTATCTATAAGATTGTTAACACATCTTTTGATTAAGTTTTTTCTACCACTTATATAAATTCTAGGTGTAATTTTGGACGATATATTTTCATTTTCATATTTTTTAACTATTTCATCAACTAATTCGCTAATATTAAATTCTTCATCTTTTTCAAGGTATGACGAGCTCGTAAATTGCAAATATTCATTGAGCATTTTTTCCATTTCGTTAATGTCTTCAGATAATTTTTTACTTAATTCTTTATCTTTTATAAAAGCTATTTGTAATTTCATTCTTGTTAAAGGAGTTCTTAAGTCGTGACTAATGCCAGATAACATTTCTGATCTTTGATTAAGATGTCTCAAAATTCTTTTTCTCATTCTATCAAATTCATAACCAGCTTGTCTGATTTCTGCTGCACCAGAGGGTTTAAATTCATCAATTTCTTCTCCCCGACCAAATTTTTCAGCTGCTTTTGCAAGATTAGTTATTGGTCTAGTTTGATTTTTTAGAAAAATTAATGAAATTAAAATCATTATGATTGCAGGAACTGTTATCCATAGAGCAAAGATACGAGCTGAGGATGTCGTCACTCTATCTCTTGGAACTAAAAACTTAAAATACCCAAACTGATATTTTATTCTAATATCAATTAACTCTTTGTACGAGGTTGTATCAAACCAATAATTTCCATTTCCAAATTTTGATTTGAGTTCTCTTCTTAAAGTCCTATCTATCGGGCTAAACCATCTTTCATCAAAAGTATAAATAAAATCTTTGTTCTCTACAAAATCTATGTTTAAGTCTTGGTAAACTGAAAAAACATTTTTAATTTCATCTTTTTTATAAATTTCATCAGAATAAACTTCAATGAAAGTATTAATTTCATTTACTAACGCTTTAGTCATACCTTTGTTTGTCTTGATCCAAAGGCTATCAAAAAAAACAATAGTAATTACCAATTGTAAAACTATGACTGGAACAGCAACAATTAATAAAGCTCTGTAAAATAATCTTTTTGGAAGTATATTTTTAAAAAATTTACTCAATCCATAGAACATATCCAGCTCCTCTTATTGTTTGTAAAAACTTTGGATTTTTTGGATCAATTTCAATTTTTTTTCTAAGTCTTGTGATGATAACATCTATAGATCTCTCTTTATCAAGCTCAGTTAAGATACCAATATCTTCCCGTGAAAAAGTTTTACCAGGATTATTAATCATTTTTTCTAAAATTTTTTTCTCTGTGTTGTTAATTTTGTACTCTGTATTTTTCTTGATTATTAGTTGTTTATTTAAATCGATTTTAATATTTTCAAATTGTATTACTCGTTTTTGATCACTTTTTTTTGTTTTTTGAATTATATTTTGAATTCTCAATATTAGCTCCTTAGGTTCGAAAGGTTTTGGAAGATAGTCATCAGCACCAACTTCTAAACCCTCAACTCTTTCATTTGCTTCACCTTTCGCGGTTAATAAAATCACAGGTGTATCTAATTTTTTTTGATTTTCTTTAATAAACTCTAAGCCACTTTTTCCAGGCATCATAATATCTAGTATAATTAGGTCAAATTTGATTATTTGTATTTTCTCAAAAGCATCTTCTGCGCTATTTGCAGTTGTAACAAGGTAATTATTTTCATTTAAATATTTTTTAACAAGAGTTCTGATACCTTCATCATCATCAACAACCAAAATATGAGCTACAAAATTATCCATTAATTATTTTTTTTAAGACGTTATCAAAGTTAATGACTTCTTCTGAGCTTGAGTTAAGTAACGCGCTATAAATTCTTTTTTTTTGAATTTCAAAAATTTCATTAAATATTTTTTTTCCTTTATCGTTAAGAAATACATGTTTTATTCTTGTATCCTGCTCATCTTTTTTAAAAATTATTATGTCTAGTTTAATTAGATCTTTTAAAACTCTATTAAGGCTTTGCTTGGTTACTTTAAGTCTTTTGAGTAATTCTGATATAGTGATCCCTTCATACATGGATAACAAATGAATGACTTTTTGGTGTGCTAGGCCAATTTTATACTTATTTAATATCTTTTTTGAGTCTGAAAATGTTTCTCTGTAACCTATAAAAAGCTTTTCGATCAAATCTTTTAATTGATCATCTTTTAGATATAAAAGTTGTTTCATTATTGGTAAGTTATATTGACATATTATAGATACAAAGATATTTTTTCAGTAAGAATTTTTTTATTTCATAATGATACCCTACGATAAAAGATCAGGTAAAATATGGTACAATGGCGAATTAGTCGATTGGTCTGATGTTAAGGTTCATGTTCTCAGCCATGGATTACATTATGCAAGCTGTGTTTTTGAGGGAGAACGTGTGTATGATGGTTCAATTTTTAAATTAGAAGAACATACTTCAAGATTATTTTATTCAGCAAAGAGAATGGGAATTGAGATACCATATAGCGAAGATGAAATTAATAAAGCGAGCAATAAAATAATTTCTACACAAAAAGTAGAGAATGGATATGTTAGACCTGTAGTTTGGAGAGGCAGTGAAATGATGGCTATTTCAGCTCAGCAAACAAAAATTCATGTAGCAATTGCAACTTGGGAGTGGGGTTCGTATTTTGATCCTAAACTTAAGGTTGAAGGTATCAAATTAAATATTTCAAACTGGCGAAGACCTGCCCCTAATACTATTCCTTGGGACACAAAAGCTTCTGGATTATATATGATTTGTACCCTTTCAAAACACGAAGCTGAAAAGCAAGGTTATACAGACTCACTTATGTTAGATCATGAGGATAATATCGCAGAAGCGACAGGAGCAAATATTTTTTTTAAAGATAAAAATGGTGAACTACACACTCCAATACCAGATTCTTTTTTAGATGGAATTACTCGAAGAACTGTGATTCAAATTGCAAAATCTAAAAACATCAAAGTACATGAGAGAAAAATAAAAACAGAAGAATTAAAAGATTTCGTTGGATGTTTTTTAACAGGCACTGCAGCTGAAGTAACCCCTGTATCTACTATTGCAGATTATCAATTTAAAGTTTGCGATTTGATAATTGATTTAAATGAGAGCTATTTAGCTTTGGTTAAAAAGAAAAAAGCTGCCTAATCTTTACTGTCTTCTGATATGGCGTGGTCTATTCCCTTACGTATATACTCATACCCTGTGAATAAAGTCAAAGCTGCTGATAGCCATAATAAAATTATACCAATAGTTTGAGCATTATAGTCTTGAAAATTAATAATCTTATTTCCTGTATCTCCAGAAAGTAAAAGACCAATTGAGACCATTTGTAAAACTGTTTTTAATTTTGCTAAATTAGAGACAGGTAATTTAATTTTTCCTTTTGCTAAAAATTCCCTAAGACCAGATATTAATATTTCTCTTGTTAAAATTATTATTGCAGCGATAACTTCATAATTTTTAATTGTACCATCCATAACTAATAAAATTAGTGCTGCAGCTACAATAATTTTATCTGCTATTGGATCTAACAACTCTCCTAATTTAGACTCTTCTCCAAGTAGTCTAGCCAACATTCCATCTAAAAAATCTGTAAAGGATGCAATTATGAATAATACTAAAGCAGTTAGATCTCCATAAAATCCAGGCAAATAGAAAGCTAAAACAAAAAAAGGTACAATTAAAATTCTACCTACTGTTAGTATGTTGGGTATTTTTCTTAGCATAATCTCTATTCGTGAAAGAAGTTATATATCTTTTTTGCAACTTTTTCCTCAACGCCCTCAACTGATTTTATTTCATCTAGACTAGCAGACTCTACTGCTCGAGCAGATCCAAAATGATTTAATAAAGCCCTTTTTCTGATAGATCCAATACCCTCAATTTGATCTAACAAAGACTTACTAATCCCTCTTTTTCTCTTTGCTCTATGAGCACTAATCGCAAAACGATGAGATTCATCTCTAATTCTTTGAAGAAAGAAAAGAGTAGGGTCATTTTTATTGAATTTATATTCTTTGCCATTATGAAAAAAAGTTTCATTACCACTATTTCTAAATTTTCCCTTAGCAATCGCGATAATCGGTATTTCGTGAAGTCCTAATTCATTTAAAGAGTCTCTTGCAACAGAATATTGACCTTTTCCGCCATCAACTATTACTAAATCAGGGAAGGAGAGATAATTGTCTTTTTCTTGAATTGCTCTTTTAAACCTTCTGTTTAATACTTCTCGCATCATTCCGTAATCATCTTGTTCGTTCTTTTTAGATTTAATGTTAAATTTTCGATATCTTTTCTTAATAAAACCTTCCTCACCGAATGCAATTAAGGCCCCGACACTATTTGTTCCTTGAATGTGGCTATTATCATAAACTTCTACTAAATTTATATTTGTCTCAAGATTAAATTTACTCGCAACTGAGTCAAATAATTCTCTATTATTCTGACTTTCATAAAGTTTTCGATTTAAACTTTCTTTTGCATTTTTGGTTGCTTGATTGATAACTTTTAGTTTTGACCCTTTTTTTGCAACAGATAAGTTTACTTGTTTACCCTCTTTTTTAGAGAGAGTTTTTTCAATCAGATTTTTTTCTCTTATTTCTTCGGAAATTATTATCGATGAAGGCACACTTTTATTTTCATAAAATTGTGAAACAAAAGAATTCAGTATATTACTTAAACTTTCATCTGGATCATGTTTTGGAAAAAATGCTTGGTTACCCCAATTTTGTTTTGAACGATAAAAAAAAACCTGAATACAAGTTTTTCCAGACTCTTTATAACCTGCAATCACATCGGCCTCGATTAAATTTGCTTCATTGATTCTTTGGGAAGATTGAATAATATTTAATGATTTTATTCTATCTCTCAAAATTACAGCTTTCTCAAAATCTAAATCTTCACTAGCTTTTTCCATTTGATCTGAAAGACTTTTTTGAATTTTTCTTGATTTTCCTGAAACGAACTCTATCGCATCATCAACAGTTTTCTTATAGTCTTCCTTTTCGACATATCCAACGCAAGGTCCAGAACACCTTTTAATTTGATAAAGAATGCATGGTCGTTCTCGATTTTTGAAAACTGTATCATCGCATACTCTTAAATGGAAAATTTTTTGTATCATCTTTATAGTCCAATTTGCTGAGCCAGCTGATGCAAATGGACCAAAATAAAAACCTTCCTTGGTTTTTTTTCCTCTGTGTCGTCTTATCTGAGGCCAAACATCTTTATTACCAATAAATATAAAAGGAAAAGACTTATCATCTCTAAGTAAAATATTAAATTTTGGTTTGTGCTTTTTAATTAAGTTAGCTTCAAGCAATAAAGCCTCACTTTCATTCGAGGTAGTTGTAATCTCAAGTTTTTTTGTTTGAGATAACATTCTCTCTGTCCTGATAATATGATTTTTTTCTGCAATGTAACTTTTAAGTCTATTAGGTAAATTTTTTGCTTTACCAACATAAAGAATTTCTCCCTTATCGTTAAGCATGCGGTAAACTCCAGGTAGTTTAGGTATTAATGGTAGTTCTTTTTTAATTACTTCTTTTCCAATTTCAGAACTTATCATGACTTCTTTTTTTGGTAATTTGTATACCAACTGATGAGCATTGTTTTAAAATTTCTAATTTTTCAATTTTCAGCATTATTTTTGCAATCCTTTTATCCTTAAACAATTCATCAAAAACAGACTCTGCAAGTGTTTCCAAAAAATTATAATGTTTCTTTTTTACTAGTTTTGTAATTAATTTGACAATTGTGCTGTAGTTGACAATAGATTTAATATCCTTGTCATTTGAGGGTTTTTTATCTTGATAGTCAATTTCAAGGCTAAACTTAACTTTTTGAGGTTTTTCTTTTTCAAAATCATAGTATCCAAGTTTTAAATCCAAAATTAATTCATTAATAAGAATCTTTTTCTCATAATTAAACAAGCTTTTGGACTTATCAATTTTTACAATTTTAAGATTATTTTTTTTCACTCTTTACCTCTCATTATGTCTGGTGTTTGCCAGTTTAAACTTTGACCACTATCTATAGCTAAAATTTGACCAGTAATAGAGCTGTTTTTAATAAAAAAGTCAACTGCATCACAAATCTCTTTTACATCAACTTGTTTTTTGAGAGGTGTTGCTAAATATTGATTTTTAAAGTGTTTTGCAGATTGTCTTTTATTTTTAATTGTTGGTCCTGGTGCTATGCCATTAACTCTTATATTTGGCGAGAAGCTCATAGCGCTAGTTTTGGTCAAAGTGTATAAACCAGTTTTACTTATTGTGTAAGAAAAAAAAAATGGAGTTAATTTAAATACTCGTTGATCAATAATGTTAATAATATTGTTATTTTTTCCCCTGATATTTTTTGAGAATTCTTTTGATAAAAGGGCAGGGGCTTTAAGATTTGTAGAAATGTGATTTTCCCAACTTTTAGAACTAAAGTTTTCCAGTTTATCATTTTCGAATAAAGATGCATTGTTAATTAGACAATCAAAATATTTTAATTTTGATTTAGCAAACTTTATAATTTTCATAACATCTTTTTCTTTACTTAAATTTCCTTTTACCAAATAAATTTTAGACCCATAATTTTGAAGTTTCTTTTTTAAATTTTCAGCTTTTGCCTTTGATTTATTATAATGAATTATAATTTGTTTATTTGGTCCTGATAATTTTTCAGCTATTGCAGCGCCTATTCTAGTTGCTCCACCAGTAATTATTATCCTCTGTGCTTCCATTTTTTATCTTTTTTTTTAGTAACCTTAGTTCCTGGCATTCCCATTGTCGACCTACCTTTTGGATAAAGTTTATTTTTTACATCATATTGTCTTATTTTTGGATTTAATGTGATCTCTAGCTCTGTACTTTCTAGTTTTCTAATCTCATCTCTAATTTTAGCTGCTTCTTCAAATTCTAGATTTGACGCCGCTTCCTTCATTTTTTTGTCTAAAGCTTTTAGATGTTTTTTAAGATTTCCTCCAACATTTGAGCCTTCGCTAATTTTAACATAGTCTTTTTCATAAACACTTTCCAAAATATCATTAATTTCTTTTTTTACAGTCTTCGCATCAATTTTATGTTTTTTATTATAATCTAATTGAATTTTTCTTCTTCTTTCAGTTTCTTGAATTGCTTTTTTTATACTTTTAGTTTCTTTATCTGCATAAAGAATTACTTTGCCATCGACGTTTCTAGCGGCCCTACCAATAGTTTGAATTAATGAAGTTTCTGATCTTAAAAAACCCTCTTTATCTGCATCTAAAATTCCAACTAAAGCACATTCTGGAATATCTAAACCTTCTCTTAATAAGTTAATTCCTACCAGAACATCAAAAACTCCCATTCTTAGATCTCTCATGATCTCAATTCTTTCAAGGGTATCGATATCGGAATGTAGATATCTTACTTTTACACCATTTTCATGAAGATACTCTGTTAAATCTTCAGCCATCTTTTTTGTAAGAGTTGTCACTAAAACTCTATGATTATTTTCAATCACTTTTTTGCACTCATGCATTAAATCATCAACTTGGTTTTTTGCAGGTCTTATTTCTACAGGTGGATCAATCAAGCCTGTTGGTCTTATGACTTGGTCAATAAATTTACCTTTCGTTTGTTCTAATTCCCAAGGTCCTGGTGTTGCAGAAACAAATACTGTTTGTGTTCTCATTAAATCCCATTCCTCAAATTTAAGAGGCCTATTGTCCATACATGATGGAAGTCTAAAACCATATTCCGCTAAAGTGCTTTTTCTTGATCTATCTCCTTTATACATTCCATTAAGTTGTGGAACAGTTACATGACACTCATCGACAAAAATTAAAGTGTTGTCTGGAAAGTACTCAAATAATGTAGGAGGTGGTTCACCTGGTTTTCTCCCTGATAAAAATCTAGAATAATTTTCTATTCCCGCGCACGAGCCTGTTGCTTCAATCATTTCTAAGTCAAATTTGGTTCTTTCCTCTAATCTTTGTGCCTCTAATAATTTATTTTCAGATTTATGTTTCTTAAGAGTTATATCTAATTCTTTTTTTATATTTATTATCGCTTGTTCAATGGTGGGTTTTGGAGTGATATAATGACTATTAGCGTAGACCTTTACGAGGCTTAAGTCCCTAACTTTATCTCCAGTTAATGGATCAAATTCTTCAATTTGTTCAAGTTTATCTCCAAATAAGCTCAATCTCCATGCTCGATCCTCTAAATGAGATGGAAAAATTTCTAGATATTCACCCCGAGCTCTAAAGGTACCTCTATAAAAATTTTGATCATTTCTTTTATATTGTAATGCAACTAAAGACTTAATAATTTGTTCTCTGTTGTAATCATAATTTTTTTGAAGTGTTAAAGTCATCTTACTATAAGCTTCAACGGAACCCAGCCCATAAATACATGATACACTGGCTACAATTAAAACATCATCTCTCTCCAAAAGAGATCTTGTTGCGGAATGCCTCATTCTATCTATCTGCTCATTTATCGATGCTTCTTTTTCAATGTATGTATCTGATCTAGGAACGTAAGCTTCTGGAGTATAGTAATCATAATAAGATACAAAATATTCTACGGCATTGTCAGGAAAGAATGTTTTCATTTCACCGTACAGCTGTGCAGCAAGTGTTTTATTAGGAGCTAAAATTAATGCTGGTCTGTTAGTGGCCTCAATTACTTTGGCCATTGTAAAAGTTTTACCCGAACCGGTAACCCCGAGTAATACTTGATTAAATTCCTCTCTATTCGCACCATTTACTAATTTTTTAATTGCATCGGGTTGATCGCCTGCAGGTTTAAAATCAGATTTAATTTTAAATTTTTTACCACCTTCAAGTTTTCCACTGATTTTCGGGTTTTTACTCTGAATATCCGTAATTAAATCTTGATATGTATTTTCCATATATTAAAGAACGTAGTAGAATTAATTTTTATTTCAATGAGCATAATATCAGATAGTCTAAAAAGAATTAAGCCATCCCCAACAATTGCCGTTACTCAGAAAGCAAGAGAATTAAGAGCAGCCGGAAAAGATGTAATTGGTCTTGGTGCTGGGGAGCCAGATTTTGATACTCCGGTAAATATAAAAAATGCAGCGATCAAAGCTATCAAAAGGGGAGACACGAAGTACACTGCTGTTGATGGCACGCCTGAACTTAAAAAGGCTATCATCAAAAAATTCAAAAGAGAAAATAAACTGAACTACTCTTTAGATCAAATAACTGTTGGCACAGGTGGTAAACAAGTTCTTTATAATGCTTTTATGGCAACTCTAAATAAAGGTGACGAAGTAATTATACCAGCACCTTTTTGGGTATCATACCCTGATATGGTTTTATTAGCTGGCGGAAAACCAAAAATAGTAAAATGTACAGCAGCAGAGGGCTTTAAATTAACTCCAAAAAAATTAAAAAAAGCAATATCTAAAAAAACTAAATGGATAATTCTTAATTCTCCATCTAATCCAACAGGAGCAGGGTATTCAAAAAAAGAAATTTATGATTTAGCTAAGATTTTAATTCGAAATAAGAAAATTTTTATTTTAAGTGACGATATTTATGAGCATGTTAGATATGACAACTTTAATTTTTTCACGATAGCTCAAGTTTCAAAATTGAAAGATAGGACACTTACCATGAATGGAGTAAGTAAATCATACGCAATGACGGGATGGAGAATAGGTTATGCTGCTGGTCCTAAAGAAATAATTAAAGCGATTGGAAAAATTCAATCCCAATCTACTTCAAATCCATCATCAATAAGTCAGGCAGCAGCAGTTGAGGCATTAAATGGAAAGCAGGGTTTTATAAAAACTAGAGCAAAAGCATTCAAAGAGAGAAGAAATTTTGTTGTTAAAAGTCTTAATAATATAAAAGGAATTAATTGTTTGACCCCTAATGGTGCATTTTACGTGTTCCCAAGTTGTAAAGGATTATTAAATAAAAAAACAAAATTAAAAACAGACTCTCATTTTGTTCAAAAATTACTTGAAAAAGAGAATGTTGCTGTCGTTCAAGGATCAGCTTTTGGCTTAGATGGTTATTTTAGAATTTCATATGCTACGTCAATGAATAATTTAAAAAAAGCTATGTTGAGAATTAAATCTTTCTGTGAAGGATTGAATAAATAATTATTTTTGACTTAAAATCTTTTTTGCTGGAATTGTTTTTTTTATCCAAGAATTTGGAATTGAATTTAATCCTTTTAATGCAGCGAAGTATGCTCCAGTAAAATTTGCTCTAGAGCAATTGCAGCCACCTGCCTTTATTGTTTTTAATATAGCTTCTTTATAATTTCTTGAATTAATTATTGTATATATTGAACTATTAAAAGTTCCTGGATAACTACATGCCATACCAAGCTTTTTAATAATGATAGGATGAAATTTTGAATTTAATCTTTTTATTTTTTTAATATCATTAACAATAACTCTAAATGATGTGTTTTTTTTAAATCTTTTAATAAATTCATGAACTGGATCTTTGGCTCCTTTAAGAGCAAAATCAATTATATAAAATTTAGCTAATGCATATTTTAAACTAATTTTTGAAGCAGTCACAATTCTTATGATTTTTTCTAGACTTTTGAAATCATAACCATAAAGAAAGTATGGAAGTGCAGCACAAAACCCATCAGACTCATTAACTTTTACACCACCCGAAATTTTCTTATTTGATTTAATATTTTTTACAGTTTCTATAATATTTTGGTGTATCCATGGTCCTTTGATTATACCACGCCAATCTTTTACTTTTTTATATTTTGATCTGAGATTTAAATTTTTCCAATATTTGCTTCCAGGACCAAAACTCTTCAGAATATTTTTTTTAAATTCTTTCTCTATATTTTCATAATTTTCTAGAAGTGTTTGAAACATAACTTGTCCAATTTCATTATAACTTGATACTTTCCCAGTTTTTATATTGTAGAAAGGACTTTTATTTTTTTTTAAAAAAGTAAAGTCTTTTTTACCCTTAATATAGGAATTAAGTTTTTTTTGATTGTATACCCAATGTAATGGTCTTGCAGCTGCATCAGCAACTGTTGCTCCTAAAAATACATGAAGGTTATTTTTCACTTTAATGTGATAAAAACTTTTCAGCCTCTAGTGCCGCCATACAACCCATACCAGCAGCAGTCACTGCCTGTCTGAATGTTTTATCTTTTACATCTCCAGCCGCATAAACGCCTGGTACATTAGTCTCCGTTGAGTCTGGTTTAGTTATCAAATAACCTTCCTTATCCATGCTTAGCTGATTTTTAAATAATTGCGTAGCTGGATCATGTCCAATTGCGATGAAGACACCATCTAATTTAATTTCTTCAATTTTATTTGTTTTAACATTCTTGATTTTAATTCCTTTAACATTTTTTGGATCTTTATCACCAATAACGTCTTCAACAACACTATCCCAAATAATTTCAATTTTTTTATTCTCCATAAGTTTTTTTTGAAGCATTTTTTCAGCTCTTAAATTATCTCTTCTGTGAATTAATTTTACTTTTGATGCAAATTTCGTGAGAAACATCGCTTCCTCCACAGCTGCATTACCTCCTCCAACGACAGCTACTTCTTTGTCTTTAAAGAAAAAACCATCACATGTTGCGCATGCGGATACTCCAAAACCTCTGAACTCTTGTTCTGATTTTAAATTTAACCATCTTGCTTGTGCACCTGTTGAAATTATTATGCTATCAGCAGTGTATTTTTGACCAGTGTCTCCGAAAGCTTCAAAGGGTGTTTTTTTTAAATCGACAGAACTTATATGATCTTCAATCATTTCTGTTCCAACTGCTTTTGCTTGCTCTTTCATTTGATCCATAAGCCAAGGACCCTGAATAACATCAGCAAACCCTGGAAAATTTTCAACATCCGTTGTTGTAGTTAATTGTCCACCTGGCTCTGAACCATAAACTAAAATTGGATTTAACATTGCTCTTGCAGCATAAACAGCCGCTGTATATCCAGCAGGACCAGACCCAATTATTAACACTTTTGTGTGTTTAGTTGGATTTTGACTCATATGAAAGCTATATAGTGATTAATGACTAAATTAAAAGGTTTATTATTGACCGAGGGCATGCACGGCATGATTAGCCAAGTTGAAGGACTTGCTAAAGCTTTAGGTTTAGATTTTATACACGAGAAAATTGAACTAAAAAATTTTTGGAAAATGATCCCCCCAAAAATCACGCCAGTTAAAAGGTTTGTTTTTAAAAATGATATTTTGCAAAACTTTGATGTTGTTATCTCTTGTGGCAGAAAAAGTGTAATTCCCTCAATTTTCTTAAAAAAAAAGTTTGGAAATAAAATCATGAATATTCATATCCAAGATCCGAAGGTATCTTTAAATAATTTCGATTTTGTAATTGCTCCAGAACATGATGATCTAAAAGGTGAAAACGTATTATCAACTAAAGGGGCCATCCACTATTTACGAGAAAGTGAATTAGATGATAATATAGATTATTTAAAACCAAAAATTCAAAAAGAAAAAGTAGTTGTACTAGTCGTAGGTGGTCCAAATAAATATTATAATTTTAAGGACAATATAATTGAAGAAATTTTCCATAAAATCAAAAAAAATTTTCTTGATAATGGCTACCAATTAATTTTTATTCCTTCAATGAGAACCCCTCAAAGAATTATTGATAAAGCTAAAAATTTTTATAATGGGGATCAAATCATTATTTCAGATGTTGATAAAAAAGCTTATTTATCATCACTTAAGTTAGCAGACCATATAGTTGTAACCTGTGACTCAACTTCCATGATATCTGAAGCTGCAATAACTGGTAAACCTATATATGTAGCTGATATGCCAGCTATTAAGAACAATTATCGCTTCAAAAAATTTTTTGAGTTGTTCAAATCTTTAGATATTATAAGAAATCTAGACTCTTCTGTTGAGAGTTGGGATTATAAAAAACTTAATGAAACTGATAGAATAGCAGGTTATATAGAAAAAAAATTTCATAATTATGACTTTTCTTAATTCAATTTTAAACAACTCAAAAAAATATGAATCTCCTTTTGATCATTGGGAATACAATAATGCCTTAAGCGATGAAGCAATTAAAGAAATTGAAAATGCAGACATCCCTGACATCAGTAAACATAATCTTAATTATGATGGAACAAGAGCTATCGATGGTGGTGCAGCAGAATTTAGAGAAGGAATAGCATCTGGAGGAAAGGCAATCAAGTTTAGATGTTTTGTCACCAGAGAAAATGCTTCACAATTTCCAAATTTGGTAAAATTTATTAACGAACTTCAGTCAAAGGAAACTTGTATCGCAATTTCAAAAATGATTGATAAAGATTTATCTAATTCATATGTTAGAGTTGAAATTATATGTGATCGTGAAGGTTTTTGGCTTAAACCGCATTGTGATATTAAAGAAAAACTAATGTCAGGTTTGATTTTTGTTAATAATGCAAAAGAATCAGAGGATCTGGGTACTGATTTTTATAATGAAAAATTAGAAAAGGTTAAAACAGTTCCTTACAAACATAATTATGGATATTTATTTACTAGTGGACCCAATACTTGGCATGGTATGGAAAAGAAGAAGATATTTAAGGAAAGAAGATGTATTCAGGTAAATTATGTCACTTTCCCCACTGATTGGAAAGTTGAGTAATTAATTTAATAAACTTGAATATAAACCAATAAAACTAAATACGCTCAATACTAAACAGATCCCAGCTACTGCTTTCAACTGGTCACCATCTTCATGAATATTTGTTTTGTCATAAAGTTTCCAATAGGCACATTTATCTAGATTAGTGGTCTTTGATTTTAAAATTTTTTTTTTGATAGGAAGTTTTAATAGTTGAGCACTAAAAATTTCACTTTTTTTAGATGCGTCTTCGATAATATATTGACGAACTTCTGAACTCATATGAATAAATTTTAAAAAATAAATTTGATGAATACAACCTAACGATTATTCATTTTGGGCAATTAATCATGAGAAAAAAAAAATTATACAACTTTAAATTGTAATATTATTTTAGTTCTTGCAGTGCAACGATATCAAGTTTTTTTGTTTTAAGAGATTTTATTGCTTCCAAACATGCTTGAGCAGTTGACATATTTGTACAATATGGAACTTTATTTTTTAAAGTTGCTCTTCTAAGTGCAATAGCATCGTTTATTCGATGCTCACTATTTCCTCCACCAGTATTGATTACAAGTGCTATTCTTTTTGAATCTAAAACATCTACTATGTGAGGTGTTCCACTGCTGACTTTATTTATAATTTTACATTTCATTCCATGTTTTCGAATGTACTCTGCAGTGCCTTTTGTTGCACTTAACTTAAAATTTAATTTAATTAAATCTTTAGCTAGACCTATCCCCTCATCCTTGTGAGAGTTTTTCAAAGATATAAATGCAAGACCATTTTTTGGAAGTGAATTCGCGGCAGCAATTTGACTTTTTGCAAATGCCATGCCAAAATTTTTATCAAACCCCATTACCTCACCGGTTGATTTCATTTCTGGACCGAGAAGTAAATCGCTGTTTGGAAATTTATTAAAAGGAAATACTGCCTCTTTAACTGCATACATTCCCTTCGATTTTTCCTTTAAATTGAATCTCAATAGTTTCTCTCCAGTCATCACTCTTGATGCAATTTTTGCTAATGGCAAACCTTTTGCTTTAGATACAAAGGGTACAGTTCTACTAGCTCGAGGATTTACTTCAATCACATAAATTTCATCTTTTTTTATTGCAAATTGGACATTCATGAAACCTTTGACTTTTAAAGCTAACGCTAGTTTTTTAGTCTGATTTTCAATTTCCTTAACTAAAAATGGCTTGATTGATATTGGAGGCAAGCTACAAGCAGAGTCCCCAGAATGAATACCGGCTTCTTCAATATGCTGCATAATACCAGCTACATATACCTCTTTACCATCAGATATTGCATCAACATCAACTTCCATTGCATGATCAATAAATTTGTCAATTAAAATTGGATTTTTCTCTGCAGCTTTAAAGGCTTCTTCAATAAAATTTCTTAATTGACCTTTTTCATAAACTATTTCCATTGCTCTTCCACCTAAAACATATGAAGGTCTTACCATTAAAGGTAATCCAATTTTATCAGCAATCTTGATTGCTTGTTTATAAGTTTTGGCAATTCCACTTTCTGCTTGTTTTAATTTTAATTTATTTAATAAATTTCTAAATCTATCTCTATCCTCTGCTAAATCTATAGAGCTGTATTGAGTTCCTAAAATAGGTAATTTGTTTTGATGTAAAAATTTAGCAAGTTTAATTGGAGTTTGTCCTCCAAACTGGGCAATTATACCAATTAAGTTTCCATTCATTTGTTCTTTTTTGATGATATTAAAAACGAATTCTTCTTTTAAGGGTTCAAAATAAAGTCGATCACTAGTATCGTAATCGGTGGAGACTGTCTCAGGATTACAATTTACCATGATTGTTTCGAAACCGGCGTCTTTCAAAGAAAAGCTTGCTTGACAACAACAATAATCAAACTCTATTCCTTGACCAATTCTATTCGGTCCTCCTCCTAGAATAATTATCTTTTTTTTACTAGTCGGCTCTGCTTCACACTCTGAAATTATTGAAAAGTTCCTTTGATAAGTTGAATACATGTATGGAGTAAAAGATTTAAATTCAGCAGCACAAGTATCAACTTTTTTATAAACGGGTAATATTTTTAGTGCTATCCTCTTTTTTCTTACAACCTCCTCAGAAAGATTTGTTAATTCTGATAATTTTTTGTCTGAGAAACCTATAGATTTAATCCTATTAAATTCTGTAAAATTTTTTGGTAATCCTATTTTTTTTAAATTTATTTCACAATCAACAATTTCTTTAATTTGACCTAGAAACCATGGGTCAATTTTAGATAATTTAAAAATCCTATCTAAACTAATTTTTTTTCTTATCCCCTCAGCAACTAGTAAAATTTTGTTTGGTATATTTTCTTTTAGTTTTTTTTCAATTTGTTGTTTTGATAAATCAAATATTCTATCAAGACCTGAAAAACCAGTTTCTAAAGATATCAAAGCTTTTTGAAGTGACTCTTTAAAATTTCTTCCAATTGCCATGGCCTCACCAACAGATTTCATTGAAGTACCAAGAGTTGCAGGGGAGGTTGAAAATTTTTCAAAAGTAAATCTTGGTATTTTGGTTACTACATAATCGATACTTGGTTCAAATGATGCTGGAGTAACTTTGGTGATTTCATTTTTGAGTTCATCTAAAGTATATCCGACAGCTAATTTTGCTGCTACTTTTGCAATTGGAAATCCAGTTGCTTTAGATGCCAAAGCTGATGATCTTGATACACGTGGGTTCATCTCAATTATCACCATTCGACCATTTTTAGGATTAATTGCGAATTGAACATTGGATCCACCTGTTTCAACTCCAATCTTTCTTAAACATGCGATAGATGCATTTCTCATAACCTGGTATTCTTTATCAGTGAGAGTAAGTGCTGGCGCAACTGTTACTGAGTCACCTGTGTGTATTCCCATTGGATCAATATTCTCAATGGAACAAATAATGATACAATTATCTTTCTTATCTCTAACGACTTCCATTTCGAATTCTTTCCAGCCCTCTAAGCATTCTTCAACCAAAACTTGGCTAACAGGTGACTCATGCAGTCCGTTTTTTACAATTTTTAAATATTCCTTTTTTGTTTTTGCTATTCCTCCGCCAAGCCCACCAAGTGTGAAAGCAGGTCTTATGATTGCGGGCAAACCGATTTTTTTTAGAACTCTGATAGCTTGATTATTGTTGTTTACGATTTCGGATTTAGGTAAGTCTAAACCAATTTCTATCATATTTTTTCTAAATTTTTTTCTATCCTCAGCGTTTGAAATTGCCTTTGAATTTGCTCCAATAAGTTCAATTTTATATTTTTTTAAAATCCCTTTTTTTTCAGCCTCCATTGCTAAATTTAGAGCAGTTTGACCTCCCATTGTAGGAAGAATTGCATCAGGTCTTTCTTTTTTAAGAATTTTTTCTAAAACATCTAAAGTTATTGGTTCAACATAGGTTTTGTCCGCAACATCTGGATCTGTCATGATAGTTGCGGGATTAGAATTTATCAAAATTACCTTATAGCCCTCATCTTTAAGAGCTTTGCAAGCTTGTGTTCCTGAATAATCAAATTCACATGCTTGTCCGATGATAATTGGGCCAGCCCCAACAACTAATATTTTTTTAATGTCTTTTCTTTTTGGCATTTCTTTTTATGTTATGAATAAATTCTTGAAATAAATAAACACTATCTTGAGGCCCTGGATTGGACTCTGGATGATACTGAACAGAAAATACTGGTTTATTTTTTAATCTTATGCCTTCAATACTATCGTCGAATAAAGACTTATGAGTAACCTCAATATTTTTTGGCAATGTTTCTTTTACTACTTCAAAACCATGATTTTGACTAGTGATTTCAACATTATCATGAATTAAATTTTTTACTGGATGGTTCGCTCCTCTATGACCTAATTTCATTTTTTTTGTTTTACCTCCAAGAGCAAGTGCGAGAATTTGATGACCTAAACAAATACCAAATATTGGTAAATTTTTTTTAATTAGGTCTTTTATAATCTTGATCGCATATTTGCCAGTTGCTGCTGGATCTCCTGGACCATTAGATAAAAATATTCCATCAGGCTTAAGACTCAATATTTTTTCTGCAGAAGTCTTACATGGAACAACAGTAACTTTACAATTAAAGTCTGAAAAATATCTTAAAATATTTTTTTTTATCCCATAGTCAATAGCAACTACATGTAAAGATTTTTTTTTATTTTTTTCAAATCCAAATTCTTTCCTCCAGGTCTTAAGCCCTTTCCAAATATAATTTTTTCTGGTGGATACGACTTTGGCAAGATCTAAATTTTTTAAACCACTCCATTTTATTGTTGTATTTGTGAGTTTATTAATACTGAATTTTCCTTTATTTGAATAACAAATGGTACCTTTAGGAGCTCCTTTATCTCTAATGAAATTTGTAAGGTTTCTAGTATCTAATCCGGTGATACCGATAATTTTGTTTTTTTTAAGCCAATAATCTAAATGTAAAAATGATCTGTAATTTGAGGGATTAGTTATTTCAGAATTAAAAATTACTCCTCTAGTCCAGATTTTATCTGACTCATGATCCTCATGATTTGTTCCAACATTTCCTATGTGAGGAAAAGTAAAATTAATAATTTGACCTGCATATGATGGGTCAGATATGATTTCTTGATAGCCAGTTAACGATGTATTAAAACACACCTCACCAGTAGCAACGCCTTCGTAACCAATTCCAATACCTTTAAAAACTTTCTTATTTTCAAGAACCAAAATACCTGTATGAGTTTGAGAAATTTTTGAGCTATTATTTTTTGCTTTTTTGGTCAATTACAACTCATGAGTTAAAGGTTAATACAATAAAAGGTTTATTATCGCAACAGAGATGTATGATAAAATTGTAAAAAAACAATTTTTCTTTTGAAGAATTTTTTCTTTAAAGTAGATTAAAAATTATGTCCTTAAAAGAGACTATAGAAACTGAATATAAAAAGTCGCTTAAATCAAAAGATAAAACTAAAATCTCAACTTACAGGTTAATTCTTTCATCCATCAAGGATTTGGATATCTTAAATAGATCTGGTCCAAATAAAAAAGAGACTGATGATGACGATATTAAAAAATTATTTAAAAAGATGATGAAACAACGAGCCGAATCAATTGAAATTTACAAAAAAAATAATCGGTCTGATCTCTTGGAAGTAGAGCAAAATGAATATAATATTTTATCAAGTTTTTTACCTAAGCAACTAAATGAGGAAGACACAAAAAAAATATGCGAAGGTATAATATCTAAAGTAGGTGCTAATTCATTAAAAGATATGGGCAAAGTTATGGGAGAATTAAAAAAACAACATGCTGATGAAATTGATTTCTCTAATGCGGGAGCGCTGATTAAACAATTACTTAATAAGTAATCATGAAATATCCAAAAGAATATTTAGAGGAAATTAAAACAAGATTAAAAGTTTCAACAGTAGTTTCAAAATATGTCAGTTTGAAAAAAAGAGGCAAAGAATATGTTGGACTTTCACCATTTAAAAATGAAAAAACTCCATCTTTTACTGTAAATGATGAAAAAGAATTTTATCATTGTTTTGCAACATCTGAACATGGAAATATTTTTGATTTTGTAATGAAAACTCAAAATTTTAAATTTGGTGAGGCTGTTAAGCATTTGGCAAATTTAGCTGGCATGCAACCTTATATTTTCTCAAAACAAGATGAAGAGAGAGAAAAAAAATGGAAAATATACTCATCTATTTTTTTGGAATATGTGAATTTTTATCATAATCAACTTCTGAAAAATGAAAAATATTCAAAAGCAAGAGATTATCTAAAAAATAGATCACTTGATAAAGAACAAGTTAAAAAATTTAAGGTCGGTTTTGTAGAAAAGAATCCAAAATTATTTGAAGAATTAAAAAATAATTATCAAATTGATGATTTACTAGAAACAGGATTATTTTATTTGGATGAAAAAAAGAATGTATATGTTGAAAGATTTAGAGGAAGACTAATTTTTCCAATAAATAATATTTCAGGACAACCGATTGCTTTGGGAGGAAGAATAATTGAAAAAAGTGATTTTCTTGCAAAGTATGTTAATTCTCCAGAAACATTATTCTTTAAAAAAGGTTCCAACTTATACAATCTGGATTTAGCTAGAAAATTGTCCAACAAGTTTGAAAATATTTTTTTAGTTGAGGGATATATGGATGTAGTCGGTTTAAGTAAAAATGGGATAGAAAATGCTGTTGCTAATTTAGGTACTTCTTTAACAGATAAACAAATATTTATCCTTAATCAGTTTTTTAATGATATTATTATTTGTTTTGATGGTGATGAGAGTGGTTACAAGGCAGCCTTAAGAGCTGCAGAAAATTCTATCAAAGACATACGACCAGAAAAGCAAATATCATTTTTATTTTTACCAGATCAAGAAGATCCAGATAGCTTTGTCAACAAGAATGGTAAAGAATATTTTTTTGATTATTCAAAACAAAATAAAATATTAATCCATCAATTTATATTTAATCACTATAAAAAAAATACTCAAAATAATCCGTCTTCAATGGCAATTTTTGAAAAAAAATTAAGATCCATAGCTAACACAATAAAAGATAATTACATAAAAAAATACGTTTTAGAATATTTCATAGAAAAAATTTCTGAATTAACCCCATATACAAATCAAAATCAAAAAAACTTTTACACGAAAAAAACTAAATCTTTAGAGAAGACCAAAAAGTACTTTAACGAAAGTCAATCATTGTCAGGAGTAGAATTAAAAGAATTTTCATTAATTTATCTTATTGTTAATAACTTGAATTTGATGCGGGATCATATTCATTTGCTCAAAGATATAAAATTATTTTCAGAAGTTAATAAACAAATTTTTGAAAAAATTGTATTAAAATTAGATTCTGAAGATAAGTTATCAGTTGAATCACTAGATATAGATACACAATTAATTAGCAAAATTACAAAGTTCGCTCCAATCAAACATATTTTACAAAAAAAAAATAATAAAGATCATGAGGTTCTTGAATTATTTGAGGATATTGCCCGTGACTTAAATAATTATGATTTAGAATTTAGGATCCAGGAATTAGAGTCGAAGTTTTCAAAAGATTTGAGTGAGACAACGTTTAATGAGCTAAAAGAGCTCAAAAAAAAGCAAAATATCAATTAATACTATTAAATTAATAATGGATTTTCTTAAATTTGATATTATATACATCTTCTCAAACATATTAGTGTGGAAAGAATAATTACAAAATCATTTGCACGTTTAATGGGACGTGGAACCCACAGGGGATTTATTACTTATGAAGAATTAAGTAAGTCTCTTGGAAAAAGAAACCTCTCTGATCAAAATCTTGCTCAAGCTTTTATTCACATATTAAATGAAAAAATTTCTTTAGTTGAAAAAAAATCAGATTTTAAAGTTTTAAGAAAAAAAGAAGGCTCTTCAAAAGACGAGGGAAAAACTATTGAAAAAAGCGATGATCCAATTCGAATGTATCTTAGAGAAATGGGTGGAGTTGAACTGTTATCACGAGAGGGTGAAATTGCAATTGCAAAAAGAATAGAGGCGGGAAAGGATGTAATGTTAATCGCACTATCCCAAAGCCCAATTACTGCTCAACAATTTTTCGATTGGAATGAAAAACTTCAAAAAGATGAAATTTTGGTTAGAGAGATTATTGATATTGATACTAACTACATGGAGGATGAAACCACGGGTCCAAGTGCAAAACAGAAAAACTCTGGTGAAACAGATAACGATGAAAATTCAGGTGATGAAGGTGATGAGGATTTTAATCCAACATTAGCTGCAATGGAATCAGAAATTAAACCAAAGGTTCTTAAGACAGTCCATAATTTAACTAAGGATTATAATAAACTAATAAAATATCAGAAAGAAAAACTAGATTGTATTTTGAATTCAAAAATTTTTTCTTCAACTAAAGAAAAAAGTTATGAAAAACTTGTGAAAGAAATTTTGGAAGATATTAAATCTCTTCAACTATCACCGTCAGTTTTAGAGGGATTAGTTCAAAAACATTATATAGAAAACAAAAAAATTATTTCTCTAGAAGGAAATCTTTTAAGACTGGCGATGGATAATAAAATTCCAAGAAATGAGTTTTTAAAATTTTACCTTGGAAACGAAATTAATCCAAATCTCAAAAAATTCTTAGACACAAATTCAACTTGGAAACAATTTTTTTCAAAAAATAAAGAAAAATTCAAAGATATCCGAGAAAGATTGATTGAATTTAGCCATAAAATTGGAATGTCAGTAACAGATTTTAAAAAGCTAGTGAGTAGAGTTCAAAAAGGAGAAAAAGAATCAAGAATAGCAAAAAAAGAAATGGTCGAAGCAAATCTAAGATTAGTAATTTCAATTGCAAAAAAATACACAAATAGAGGATTGCAGTTTTTAGATTTAATACAAGAAGGAAATATAGGTTTAATGAAAGCAGTTGATAAGTTTGAATACAGAAGAGGTTATAAGTTTTCTACTTATGCGACTTGGTGGATAAGACAAGCAATAACAAGATCTATTGCTGACCAAGCAAGAACAATTAGAATTCCTGTACACATGATTGAAACAATTAATAAAATCGTTAGAACTCAAAGATTAATTTTAAGTGAATTTGGAAGAGAGGCAACTCCCGAGGAATTAGCAAAAAAACTAAGAATGCCGTTAGATAAAGTAAGAAAAGTTTTAAAAATTTCAAAGGAACCTGTCTCTTTAGAAAAACCAGTGGGTGATGAGGAAGATAGTAGTTTAGGGGATTTTATTGAGGACACCAAAGCTTTAGCACCATTAGAACAAGCCATTAAATCAAACTTGGGAGAAGCAACAACAAAAATATTATCTACTTTAACTCCTCGAGAAGAAAGAGTTCTTAGAATGAGATTTGGAGTTGGCATGAATACAGACCATACGTTAGAGGAAGTTGGTTTACAATTTTCAGTTACTCGAGAAAGAATTCGACAAATAGAAGCGAAGGCTTTAAGAAAATTGAAACATCCAAGTAGATCTAAACAATTAAAAAGTTTCTTAGAAAGTTAAGATTGATTTTGGGCCGTTAGCTCAATAGTAGAGTACTGCATTGACATTGCAGGGGTAGTTGGAGCGTAACCAACACGGCCCACCATATTAATCACTTGATTATGTTTTTGAATAGTATTAAACCTTAATTCATCAAAGGGCCTGTAGCTCAGTTGGTTAGAGCAGTACACTCATAATGTATTGGTCCCAGGTTCGAGTCCTGGCGGGCCCACCATCTAAAAAAACTAGTTATTTGAAAAATTTTCCAAAGTTTTAAACAAGGAATTAATATCATTATTATTTGAGTTTAGGATAGATGAGAACTCTTCTTTTTGAGTTCTAGCTAAACTTAAACCCTCAATTATCAAATCTCTTATAAGGGGATTTTTAGAGTTTTTTGTATAAACTCTCCAATCAATTTTTACTTCAGGTCTTTCTGACGTCCCTTTTAATAGACTATTAACAATTGTATAGTTTTCACTTAATACTTCTTTAGATAAAACATCAATCTCTGGGTTTGTATATTCAGACAATCTACTCGAAAAACTTTTTAGAAAATATTCCTTAAAAAGGCTTGAATATTTCTCTATTTGACTATCATCTAAGTTTTTTCTTATAGGTCCAAGCGTATAAAATCCAATACCTTTAATATCTACAGTTTCCTCAGCAATTATCTTAAGTTTATCAATTTTTTCAACCTTGGATAAATTCTCTGAAAGTATTTTTGAAGCTCTATTAACAGTTGATTGTACGAATATATCTGGCTCTATTGAAAAGGAAGTGTTTAATGATAAAAAGTAAAAAAAAATTATTAATATAATTTTTCTGATATGCATATTTTTAGTTTTATTGGCTAATCTCCTCCCAATCACTATCGTCCTGGGTGTTGATTATTTTTCTAGAATTAAGAATTTTTTGTTGTCGGTCCTGCAAATAAAGACTTTTAACTGAAGCATAAAAGTCTAATGAATTTTTTTCTAAGTTTTCAATTGAATCATAATTTTTAGCTCTGAAATTTACACCAGACATTCCCTTTGAGTAATAATAATCTGAATTTTCGAAATATTGAGTGTCCTTACTCACAGTTACATTGTACCAGGGATCACCACCTAAGAAATTAAAAGTTGAACCAATTGTATCCCTAACCGTGCTTGGACCTAAAACTGGTAGTACAATATAACACCCCGGGCCAACACCTGCTTTTGCTAAAGATTGACCATAGTCTTCTTTCTCATAATCTGTAAGCCCAAGATATTGAGCTACATCAAAAATTCCTAAAATGCCTAATGTTGTATTGATAATGAATCTGCCTGTGTTTATACCAGCCTGTTTAAAATCACCTTGTAAAACATTATTTGGAATTGTTAATAAGTGAGAGATATTTTCTAATGAATTACTTATGCCAGTTTTAGCTGGTGAGGGTAGATTTCTATATAGAGATGCTGCAGGTTTAAAAATTACCCCATCTAAAGATTGATTGAATGCAAAGGTCACTCTATTGATTTTTTCGAAGCAATCCTTCACTTCTGTAGGCTCATTTTTTTTTAAAATTAAATCTCCATCAGATCCAGCGTTAACATTAATAGTTAGCGCAAGGGTTGTAAAAACAATAACTAGAATTTTTTTGATCATTGAAACACTTATAATATATTCGATCATAAAGTAAATTAAGTATTAATAAAATATAAAAATGTATCTAAAAATGGGCTTAAAAGTGGCCACAAGCTATTCTCATAATTTTAATTTACCAAAAAGGTTAAAAAAAAGAATTAAATTTATCATAATTCATTACACAGGTATGAAAAAAGAATCTGATGCGATTAAAAGGCTGCAAGATCCTAGATCTAAAGTTAGTTCACATTATTTAATTAAAAACAGCGGTGAGATTATCAACTTGATTCCCGATCTTTATGAGGCTTGGCATGCAGGGGTCTCAAGCTGGAAACATTTTAAATATCTCAATAAAGATTCAATTGGAATTGAAGTAACTAATCCTGGTCATCAGTATGGTTACAGAAACTTTTCGTCGAAACAGATTTTTTCACTTAAAAAATTGCTAAGTTTTCTTATAAAGAAATATAAAATTAAAAAAAAATGTATCCTTGGTCATTCTGATATTTCTCCTGGTCGAAAAAAAGATCCTGGTGAAAAATTTCCCTGGAAATTGCTAGCAAGAAATAAATTAGCTTTTTGGCACAATTTGAATGAAAAAAAAATCAAAAAATTTAGGAATGAAAATTTACTGATGAATTTTGAGCAAAATATATTTTTAAAAAACCTTAATAAAATTGGTTATAATAATATAAAAGGCTTTAATTATATTAAAAACTCGAAGTATCTCACGATGGCTTTTCAGAGACGATTTAGACAAAATTTAGTTAATGGTAAAATTGATAAAGAGTGCCTATTAATAAGCAAAAACCTTTTGTAACAACAAAAATTTAGCTTGAATTATTATAATTTAGCAATAAATTAAATAAGCCAGATGAACGACTTATCGCTTAATTTTTAAGAGGAAAGTCCGGACTCTACAAAGATGCAGTGCCAGGTAATACCTGGCAGGGGCAACCCTAGGGATAGTGCCACAGAAAATATACCGCCTTAACAAGGCAAGGGTGAAAAGGTGTGGTAAGAGCGCACCGGTTCTATTGGTAACAATGAACGCTGGAAAACCCCGCTGGGAGCAAGACTAAGTAGAGATGACAATGTTGAGAAACTAAAAGCTATCTTTGGCTCGTCATCAGGGTTAGTTGCTTGAGCTTAAGAGTGATCTTAAGCCTAGACAAATGATAAGTTTAAATGACAGAACCCGGCTTACAGTTCATCTGGCTTTTCATTGAAATTAAATATCTATTAAATGTTCACCTTTTGACTCACTATTGCTCTCAACCATGATATTTCAATTGTAAATAGTATTTGTTGACTCATTTCAAAAAAACCCATAATATCCCATAAATTCCCAAATAAGGGATTTATAGGACTTTATGCTTTATGTTTTTATCGACCTACGAAAACAAATTGGACAAAAAAGGAAGGGTGTCAGTGCCTGCTAGTTATAGATCGTATTTATCTAACTTAGGTTATAATGGTGTAATTTGTTATCCATCATTTAACAATCAATCAATAGAGGCATGGCCTCAAGACAGAGTAGAAAAAATTTCAAATTCTATTGACTCTTTAAATCCTTTTGAGGAAAAAAGAGATTTTTTCGCAACATCAATCTTATCTGAAAGCATAAATTTACAGTTTGATAGCGAGGGAAGAATTTCACTTACTTCAAAATTATTAAAACATGCAAAAATCAAAAGTAGTATGGTCTTTGTTGGTCAAGGTAAAACATTCCAAATATGGGAACCGACAATATTTGAAAAATTTAAGGTCAATGCAAGAAAAAAAGCTAATTTAAATCGAGCCAGCCTTAAATGGGAGCATCAACTTAACAAATAAAAGGGGATAACAAAATGACAATTAATTTTAAGGTACCAGAAATAAAAGAACTTCAGCCTAGATTGTTGGTAATGGGAATAGGTGGAGCAGGTGGAAATGCAATCAATGAAATGATTGACAATGGAATGCAAGGTGTTGAATTTATAGCAGTGAATACCGATGCACAAGATTTAAAACACAGTAAAGCAAAATCTAAAATTCAAATTGGCTTGAATTTAACAAAAGGTTTAGGAGCCGGAGCAAAACTTGATATTGGTCAAGCTGCTGCTGATGAGTCTTTAAATGATATAGTAAATATTCTACAAGGTGCGAATATGGTTTTCATAGCCGCTGGTATGGGCGGTGGAACAGGTACAGGTGCTGCACATGTTATTGCGAGAGCTGCTAAAGAATTAAATATTTTAACAGTTGGAGTAGTTACATTACCATTCTTATATGAAGGTCCTTCAAGAATGAGAAGAGCTCAACAAGGTTTAGAAGAACTAAGAAGACATGTTGATACGATTATAGTTATTCCAAATCAAAATTTGTTTAAGATAGCTAATGAGCAAACTACATTTGAAGAATCGTTTAATCTTTCAAATAATGTATTAATGCATGGTGTCCAGAGTATTACTGATTTAATGGTAAGACCTGGATTGATCAATCTTGATTTTGCTGACGTGGAATCTGTTATGGCTTCAATGGGTAAAGCTATGATGGGTACTGGTGAAGCTGAAGGAGAAGGTAGGTCAATGAAAGCAGCCGAGATGGCTATCAGTAATCCATTAATTGATGATTATACTTTAAAAGGAGCAAAAGGATTATTAGTCAATATTACTGGTGGTAAAGATCTTAAATTATTTGAAGTTGATGAAGCAGTCAATAAGGTGAGAGCAGAAGTAGATCCTGAAGCTGAATTAATTATTGGCGCTATCACAGATCCAGAACTTGATGGAAAAATGAGAGTTTCAATTGTAGCCACATCTTTAGATGGTCAACAACCAGAAACAAAATCAGTTATTAACATGGTACATCGTATTCAAAATCGAAATCCTGGCTATTCTGATTTTGGTACAACTGCAGGTACAACCTCTTTTAATTTTCAGAATACTAATTACAACCCAATTTCTGATGGTGCAACTGCACTTAAACTTGAAAATGAGATAGTATCAGAAGGTATTCAGAGTCAGTCAGTTGATGAAGTAAACAATCAGTATCATGAAGAATTGTTAAAAAATCAAGAAGCTGAAAATATTGTAGAAAACATTTCAGAGGACAATGACACTTCTTTTTCACAAGAAGCATTAAGCTCGTCTAATACTGAAGAATCTTCAAATGATTTAAAGGAATTTGGTGTCGATGCAGATGAACCAGATCTATTTAATACAGAAAATCAAGCTTCAACATCTGAAGATTTGCTTGGATCATCAGATGAAGATCAAGAAGAGGATGATTTAGAAATACCTGCATTTTTACGAAGACAAAAAAATTAATGGTCTTCGAAAAAATAAATGGAAGCCACCATGGTATCGGATGCTCCAAAACATTATCCGGTATTGCTTAATGAAATAATTAGCATTATTACCCCTCAACATGGTGGCACATTTATTGATTGTACTTTTGGTCAAGGTGGTTTCACAAAAAAAATTTTAAGTTATAAAGATACGCAGGTAATTGCAATTGATAGAGATATAGAAAGTATAAAAATTGCGGATAAAATTTCTGAAAAGTTTCCAAACAGATTTATTTTCAAACATAAAAAGTTTAGTCAATTAGACAACCTCAAACTTAAAAATGAAAAAATCAGAGGGATACTCTTAGATTTAGGTTATTCTTTTACTCAAATCAAAGATCCAAAAAAAGGTTTATCATTTAATTCTGTTGGAGATCTAAATATGCAGATGGGTTTAAATAATTTTTCCGCAAGTGATGCAATAAATAATCTAGATGTTTATGAACTAGAGAAAATTTTAAAATTTTTTGGTGAGGAACCA
Organism: uncultured Pelagibacteraceae bacterium; assembly: GCA_902552805.1. GTDB lineage: Bacteria > Pseudomonadota > Alphaproteobacteria > Pelagibacterales > Pelagibacteraceae > Pelagibacter. The sequence continues at coordinate 23,277 of CACDIC010000007.1, read as the reverse complement.
GAAGCCAAAAGAATTGCTTTTAATATTGTTAAAGAAAGAAAGACCAAAAAAATTGATACAAAAAAATTAGTCGAATTGGTAGAAAAATCAAAAAAAAGAAAAAATTTTAAGACAAACAACTCCACAAAAACTTTTCAAGCTCTTAGAATTTTTGTGAATAAAGAAATTAGTGAATTAATATATGGTTTAATTGCAGCTACAAAAGTATTAAAAAAAAATGGTATATTGGCAGTTGTAACTTTCCATTCACTAGAGGATAAAATCGTAAAGTATTTTTTTAAAAGTTTATCTGAAAAAAAAAGCATATCCCGTTATATGCCAAATATAAATCAACCTGAAACATTATTTAGTATGGTTGAGAAAAAACCAATTATACCATCAGCTAAAGAACTAAAAGAAAATATTCCATCACGATCAGCAAAACTCAGATACGTAATAAAAAAAAATGATTTTTATAATTTTGAGACAGATATAGTTAAAAAATTTAAAACACTTTTAGATATTGAGAATTTTGGTGAAAAATTATGAAAAAATTTTTTGTTACACTCTTTGTATTTTCTTTAATTTTCTCAACGGCAATAGTTAAAAATTCAACAAAAAGGATTGATGATCAGATATTTGTCTTAAAAGAAAACATCAGAGATTTAAAAAAAAATTTTGAAAATACTAGATTGGAATTTGATTATTTGAGTTCTACTGAAAAATTACTTCAGTTTCAAAATCTGTACTTTGACAATAAATTAATAAAATTTGATATCCAGGAAATTCAAACAATTACTAGAAAAAATAACGAAATCGAAATAGGTCAATTAAGTTTTAATAAAAATGAGTAATAAAAATTCACAAATTATTTTAGAGGATAATCGTAATGATTTTTCTTTTAAAAAAAATAAGTCTAATATTAATATTTCATTTAATAGGATTTCATTTATTTTTTTTGTTTTTTTTATAATTTTTATAATTTTTTCTACACATTTAGTACATCTTGGCTCTAGAGATTCCAAAAAAGTAATAAATGAAAATTTGACTAGTACTTCCAATAAACTTTATAGAGCAGACATAATTGATAGAAACGGAAAATACCTAAGTAAGACAGTAAGCTCAATTGATATTGGCATAAGCACTAGAAAAGTTATTGATAAAAAAAAGTTATTAATAAATCTAAAATATATTTTTCCTAATAAAGATTTTGTCAAAATTCAAAATCAATTGAAAAATAAAAAATTTTTTTACTTAGAAAAAAAAATATCTGAGGAAAATTATGAAAAGGTAATGAAACTAGGTGACAAATCAATTCAACCTGAGGAAAAATTAACAAGAATTTATCCTGAAAAAAACTTATTTAGTCATATTCTTGGTCAAATTGATAATGATAATAACGGAGTCTCAGGTCTGGAAAAATCATTAGACAAAATTTTAAGAAATAGTAAAGACCCTATTCAATTAACAGTAGATAAAGACCTACAATTTTTAATCAGAGAAGAGTTAATTAAATTCAACAAAATTTTTAATACCATTGGCAGTGCTGCAATTTTGATGGATGTAAATAATGGTGAAATACTATCTTTAGTTTCTCTTCCTGATTTTGATCCAAATCAGAGAGAGAAAATCTCAGATTCAAATTATATAAATAGAGTTACTAAAGGTGTTTATGAATTTGGATCTGTATTTAAAACTTTCACATTAGCCGCTGCTCTTGATGAAAAAATTATTACTGCTGAAACAGAATATGTTGATTTGCCAAAATCTCTTATTTGTGCAGGATTTCCAATAAGAGAATACGACAAAAAAATCCCATCCAATCTTACTGCTGAACAAATATTAGTTCGATCTGGCAACATAGGATCTGTTAGAATTGCTCAGCAAGTGGGCGAAGAAAAATTTAAGTCATTTTTATCAAAGATTGGTGTTTTAGAAAAAATTGACTTTGATATTGAGGAAGTAGGAAAACCAATACAATTTAATTGGGGAAAATGTCCACTTGCTACAGCATCATTTGGTCATGGCATTACAACTACATTGCTTCAATTAGCAAAAGCTTATTCTATTGTTGTTAATGGGGGTTATCAAATAAAACCAAAGTTGGTCAAAAATAATAACAATGAAAAAAAAGAAAAAATTTTAAGTCAAGACTTATCAAGAGAAATTTTACCAATCTTGAGAAAAATTGTTTCAACAAAAGATGGAACCGCATCACTAGCAAATGTAAATGGATATGAAATTGGTGGTAAAACAGGAACAGCCGAAAAAAGTGCAGATGGAGAGTATTCAAATAAGAAGATTAATTCTTTTGTGTCAGTATTTCCAACATCTAAACCAAAATTTGTTTTAGCTGTTATGTTGGATGAACCAAAAATAAATGAAAACTATATTTATCATTATAGAGATGGATCAAATATAAAGTATAAAGGGACACCTTTTAATACTGCTGGATGGACAACTGTTGAAGCTACGGGTCAAATTGTTGAAAAAATTGGGCCTATTTTAGCCACAAAATATAGTGAATTTAATTTCTAAATGTTACTTAAAGATTATTTCCCAAATATTGGAAAAAAATATGAAAAGACTTTTTTTTCTGACATCTGTTTTGAGAGTTCAAAAGTAAAAAAAGATAATGTCTTTTTTGCGATTAAAGGCACAAATATTGATGGAAATAATTTCATATTAGATGCAATAAACAAAGGCTCAAAAATTATCGTAACTGAAAAAAAGATAACAAAATTTCCAAATGGAGTATTAATTATTCACTCAAAAAATGTGAGAAAATTATTAGCTGAAGTTTCATTTAAGATTTATAATAAAAAACCATCAAATTTAATAGCAATTACAGGAACTAATGGAAAGTCTTCCGTAGCTGATTTTTATTATCAAATATTAAAATTTAATAAAAGAAAAGTTGCATCAATTGGAACTTTGGGTGTTAAATCAAACAACAAATATGTCAATTTATCCAATACAACAATCGACCCAATTCAATTGGGGAAGATATTAAATTATCTTAAAAATCATAAAGTAGATGATGTAATATTGGAAGCTTCAAGTCATGGTTTAAGTCAAAATAGGTTAGACGGTTTAAAATTTAATTCAGGAATATTTACAAATTTATCTCAAGATCATTTAGATTATCATAAAAATTTAAAAGATTATTTAATCGCAAAACTCTATCTTTTTGAGAAACTTCTATCTATAAAAGGTAATGTAATTACTGATGAAAAAATACCTGAATTTAGAAACATACAAAAAATTGCATTAAAGAGAAATTTAAAGATTTATTCTATAAATAATCCAAAAAATCGTTTTAAAATTTTATCTCATTATTTTGTAGGTGAGAAACAAATGTTAATAATCAAATATAAAAACTTAATAAAAAATATTAAGCTCAATCTTATCGGTAAAATACAACTCAAGAACATAATGATGGCAATTATAGCTGCCCAAAAAAGTAATCTAAGTTTAAATAAAATTTTGGCAGTTATTCCAAAAATAAGATCTGTTGAGGGAAGACTAGAAAAAATTGGCAACATTAAAAATAAATCTAAAGTTATCTTGGATTACGCACACACACCAGATGCATTAAAAATATCTCTTCTTTCACTAAGAGAGCAATTTCCTAATAAAAAAATTGTCCTTTTGTTTGGTTGTGGTGGAAATAGAGATCAAAATAAAAGATCAAAAATGGGTAAAATAGCTTCATTGTATGCAGATCAAATATATTTGACTGATGATAATCCTAGACTGGAAAATCCTAATAAAATTAGAAAAGATATTAAAAGAGGGATAAATAGTAAAAAAATATCAGAAATTTCTGATAGAGCAAAAGCGATTTCTGAAGCGGTTAAAAATTTAACAACAGGCAATATCTTATTAGTTGCTGGCAAGGGTCATGAAAAAATTCAAGAAATTGGTAATCGTAAAATTTATTTTTCAGATAAAAGAATAATTTTAAATGCAATTAGATTAAAAAATTTGAATTTATCGAATAATTTGAAATTAAATCTTATTAAAGAGTCAGCTGGTGATAAAAAATTAAATACAAATTTAACTCTAGGACAAGCTAGAATTAATTCAAAAGAAATTAAGAAAAATGACATTTTTTTCGCTATACGAGGCAGGAAAAATGATGGAAATAAGTTTGTAGAAGAAGCTCTGAGGAAAAAAGCTTCCATAGTAGTTGTAAATAAAATTAAAAAAAAATTAGATTATAAAAAACAAATAAAAGTAATAAATTCATTGAAATTTTTGACCGAAACATCAACCATTTTCAGAGAGAATATTAATGCAAAGATAATTGCAATAACAGGGAGCTGTGGAAAAACTACACTTAAGGAATTATTAGGCAAGACTTTAAAAAAAATTTCTAAAACAACTATTTCCCCAAAATCTTATAATAATAAATATGGGGTCCCATTAAGCCTTTTTAATTTGAGTGAGAACGATAATTATGGAGTTTTGGAAGTCGGCATGGATAAAAAAGGTGAAATTGATCATTTATCAAAAATTATCAAACCAGACATAAGCGTTATAACTAATATAAATTACGCTCATGCTAAAAATTTTAAGAATATAAAAGATATTGCGCTTGCAAAATCTGAAATAATTTCAAATACGAAACCAAATGGTTTTGTGATTTTAAATGCAGATGATAATTTTTTTAAATTACATCAAGAAATAGCCACCAAAAATAATATTAATACAATTTCATTTGGAATCAAAAATCATAAATCTGATGTAAAGTTAATAAATATTATTAAAATTAATAATAATTTTAAAATAAATATCAAAGCTAGAGATTTTAACAAAAGTTTTGTGATTTCTAATAATTTTCAAAATAATATTTATAATATTTTAGCTGCTTTAGCGGTAATGAGTATAAATATTGATATTACAAAATTAGATAAAAAAGTTTTTTTAAATTTTACAACTCCTCAAGGGAGAGGAGATTTATCAAGAATAAAAATAAATAAAAAAAACATAAACCTAATAGATGAAAGTTATAATTCAAATCCTTTATCCCTTAAATCTGCGATATTAAATTATGATAAAGTAAAGAGCAAAAAATTCAAAAAGTATCTCTTACTTGGTGATATGTTAGAACTTGGAACTCATTCCAAAAAACTCCACCAGTCAATTGTTCCAATAATAAATAAAACGAAAATTGATAAAATTTTCTTAAAGGGAAACTATATAAGTCAAATATTTAAAAAGATTGTAAAATCAAAAAGAGGTAAAGTTTTTAGAACCAACTCTCAAATGATTAAATTTATTAAAAATGATCTGAATAATAATGATTATTTAATGGTTAAAGCCTCAAATGCGACAGGTTTTAATAAGATGATAAATGATTTAAAAGGAATTAAGTAGATGCTTTATCAATTTTTATTAAACTATGTAGATACGTTTGGATTTTTGAATGTTTTTAAATATTTAACTTTCAGAACTGGTTTATCTGTTTTCACATCACTCATAATAGTTTTAATAATTGGAGGGCCGTTTATAAAATTCTTCTCAAATCAAAAAATTTTAAATCCTATAAGAGATGACGGACCTGAGGATCATATAATTAAAAAAATTGGTACACCAACTATGGGTGGATTAATTATTCTATTAGGTTTACTTACATCAGTAATTTTGTGGGCAGACTTATCAAATATTAATATTTTGTTTTGTATATATATCGCTATTTCATTTGGACTTTTAGGAGCATTTGATGATTATAAAAAGATTAAGTATAGTAACTCTTCAGGAATTTCATCTAAATTTAAAATAATTTTACAAATTGTATTATCAATTATTGGTGTTGTTATTTATGTAAATTTTATAGATTACCAAAATATAAATAATTTATATTTTCCATTTTTTAAAAACTTAATCATTAATCTTGGTTGGTTTTTTATTCCTTTTGCAATATTTGTAATTATTGGTTCATCTAATGCCGTTAATTTGACAGATGGTTTAGATGGTTTGGCAACTGTTCCAGTAATTTTGGTGGCAGCATGCTTTGCATTTATTAGTTATGTAACTGGTAATATTGTATTTTCAGATTATTTGCAAATTCCTTACATAGAGGGAACTGGAGAGGTAGCAATATTTTGTGGAGCTATAATAGGTTCATGTCTTGGATTTTTATGGTTTAACGCACCTCCAGCTAAAATTTTTATGGGCGATACTGGTTCATTGTCTTTAGGAGGTTCTTTAGGAGCTGTTGGAATAATAACAAAACATGAAATAGTTTTAGCAATCACTGGAGGTCTGTTTGTATTGGAAGCGGTTTCTGTAATGGTACAAGTTATTTCATTTAAACTTACTGGAAAAAGAATTTTTAAGATGGCTCCTATCCACCATCACTTTGAGAAAAAAGGTTGGCCAGAGTCGACTGTTGTAATAAGGTTTTGGATCATTTCTATAATTCTTGCAATGATAGGATTAGCTACTTTAAAATTGAGATGAAAAAAAAAATTAAAAATATTTTTTTGAAAAAAAAAATATTAATCTATGGTCTTGGAAAAAGTGGAATATCATCTTTTAGATTTTTAAGAAATAAAGCTGATATTTATCTATTTGATGATTTAAAAAACATACACCCAAAACAAATTTCTAAATTAAAATTATCAAAAATAAAATTTGATATAGTTATTATTAGCCCAGGTATCAATATTTTTAATTGTAAATTATCTAAATTTCTAAAACTAAATAAAAAAAAAATTTATACAGATTTAGATGTCTTTTTTGCTTTTTTTAAAAACCAATGCATTACTATTACAGGCACCAATGGAAAATCTACTACTGCGAAAATTTTATATGAAATTTTAAAAGATCAAAAAAAAGATGTGAGACTTATTGGAAATTTTGGCAATCCTCCATTAAATGAAAAAAAAATATCAAAAAATACAATTTTTGTAATAGAAGCATCTTCTTACCAGCTAGATTACAGTCAGTTATTTAGTTCAAAATACTCAATAATCCTGAATATTAAACCTGATCATCTTGAAAGACATAAAACTCTTCAAAATTATGTTGATGCAAAATTTAAACTTTTAGATTCTCAATCCAAAAGTTGTTTAGCATTTGTAAAAAGCGATGACGTGCTAATTTCGAGAAAATTAAAAACTAAAAAATTTAATTGTAAAATTGTTAAAGTAAATACAAAAAAAAATTATAATGATCTTTTGGAAATCAAAAATAAATATTTTTTAACTGAGTCAAATAAAGAAAATCTATCTTTTATTATAGAATTGGCAAAAAAATTAAAACTAAAAAACTATCTTATACAAAAAACGATAAAAAATTTTAAGGGTTTGAAATATCGCCAACAAATTATTCTTGAAAAGAAGAATCTCACTATTATAAATGACTCAAAATCTACCAGTTTTTCATCTTCTGTCGGAATGATTAAAAAATCCTCTAACATATTATGGTTATTAGGTGGTATTTATAAAAAAGGTGACAAATTAGAATTAAAAAAAAAAGATTTAAGTAATGTTACCGCTTTTATTTATGGAGAAAATAAAAATCTTTTTATCAAACAGCTTAGAGGTAAAGTAAAATTTAAAAATTATAAAAATTTAGAAGACGCAGTGAAAAACGTTTTTTCTATAATCAAAACAAAAAGATCTATTAAACATACGATATTATTTAGTCCTTGTGCAGCGTCGTTTGATAGTTTTAAAAACTTCGAAGAAAGAGGTTTATATTTTAATCGATTAGTAAAAAGATTTATGTATGGAAAATAAGAATACTTTATTTGGTATTTATTATGATTGGTGGAAAAATATTGATAAGTTTCTTTTTTCACTGATTGTTTTATTATTTTTAACAGGTCTATTTTTTTCCTTAGTTTCCACATCATTAATTGCCTCTGATAAATTAGATACAAATGATTACCAATTTTTTTTTAAACATTTAGTTTTTATTTTGTTAGGGATAATTATAATATTTGTATTATCCTCAATCAAAAAAGAACAACTTCTAAAATATTCTTCTCTATTCTTTTTCTTTTCATTAATATTTTTAATTTTGGTGCCCATAATTGGAGTAGAAGTTAAGGGTTCAAAGAGATGGATAGATCTATACTTCTTACCTAGATTTCAACCGATAGAATTAGTTAAGCCATTTCTTATAATTTTTACTAGCTTGATATTGTGTAGCCAGAAATTTAGCAATATTTATATAAAGTATTTAGTTTCTTTTATAGTTACTTTAGGTATTGCCTTATTATTATCATTACAGCCAGATATAGGACAAACTCTTTTAGTTTTTTTTAGTTGGTCAGTTTTAATTTTTACTTCGGGTGTAAGTATATTTTTACTTTTTTTTTTATTTTCATCAATTATTTTAATATTTTTTTACTTAATTTTTTTTGTTTCAAAATTTACATACATTAAAAATAGATTATTATCTTTTTTAGATTCTGAAACTGGAACTTACAATTTTCAATCAGACAAAGCTTTAGAGTCTATTACGAGTGGAGGCTTTTTTGGCAAAGGTATAGGAGAGGGGACTTTAAAAAATAGAGTTCCAGAGGCTCATACAGATTATATCATTTCAGTAATTTCTGAGGAATTTGGTGTAATTGCCATAATTTTAATCTTTTTATTGTTTTTAGTGTTTATTTACTCAGTGTTTAAAAAAGTTAATTTTGAAAATAATGAAACTATTAAATTAATTTTAGTTGGATCTATAAGCCTTATATTAATGCAAACTATAATTCATATTGGAGTAAATATTAGATTATTTCCTACAACTGGTATGACATTACCATTTATAAGTTATGGTGGTTCCTCAATAATTAGTGTTTCAATTTTATCTGGAATAATTTTGAACTTTACAAAAAGAAATCTAAATTAAAATGAATAAAAATTACTTGATAACCACAGGAGGATCAGGGGGCCATGTAATTCCTGCAGTAATACTTTATGAACATTTATCTAGAGATGCAAAAGTAATAATCACAACCGATAAAAGGGGTTTAAAATATTTAAATGATGGAGATTATCAATTAAGAATTATTGATACCCCAAGGTTAAATAATATATTTTTATTTCCAATCAATTTAATATTAGTAATTATACTGACGTTAAAATCGTTTTTATTATTAAAAAAAAATAATATTGAAAAATTATTTTCTACTGGGGGTTATATGTCTCTTCCATTGTTATTTGCAGCAAAATTCTTAAAATTAAAGATTTACCTCTTAGAACCCAATCAAGTTTTGGGTAAAGCAAATAAATTTTTTTTGAGCTCATGTGAAAAAATAATTTGTTACAAAGAAAAAATAAAAAATTTTCCATCAAAATATAAAAATAAAATTGAAACTATATTTCCCTTAGTTAGAGAAAAATTTTATAGTTTAAAACAAAAAAATTTTAACCATCAAAAATTAGATCTATTGATTGTTGGAGGAAGTCAGGGAGCGAATATTTTTGATATTGATCTCAAAAATAAAATTGTAAATATTTCAAAAAAACACTCAATCAGAATTTTGCAACAAACAAATGAAAAAAATATCCTCAATTTGAAAAATTTCTATAATGAAAATAATGTTGAATGTTTAATCTTCAGTTTTAATAAAAATTTTGAAGAAATAATCAATAATTCAGATATTTGTATAACTAGAGCAGGTGCTTCAACCTTGGCTGAATTATCTCTATTAAATATACCATTTATTGCAGTGCCTTTACCACATTCGAAGGATAATCATCAATTTGAGAATGCTTTATTTTACAAAGAAAAAAATTGTTGTTGGATGCTTAATCAAGAAACATTTGAGGATAATATAGAGCAACTTCTAACCAATATAATATCTGATAATTCTGAATTTTTGCAAAAAAAGGAAAATTTAAAAAAATTAAATTACAAAAATACTTGGACAAATGTACATCAAAAAATATTAAATATAATTAATGAAAATTGAATTAGCAAAAACTGAGGTTATTCACTTCATTGGCATCGGTGGTATTGGCATGAGTGGACTTTCTTTAATTATGAAAGGAAAAGGATTTAAAGTGCAAGGTAGTGACCTATCATTAAATAAAAATATAGATAGATTGAAAAAAGAAAAAATAAAAGTTTTTATTGGTCAAAAAAAACAAAATTTAAAAAATGCAACAATAGCAGTTATTTCCTCAGCAATAAAAAAAAATAATCCAGAGTACATTGAAGCTAGAAGAAAAAAACTACCAATTATTACTAGAGGGAGAATGTTAGCTCATATTGTTTCTCTTATGAAAAATATTGTTGTGGTAGGTTCACATGGCAAAACTACAACAACTTCTTTAATTACCTCAATACTGCAAAAAACTAAATTAGATCCAACAATTATTAATGGAGGAGTAATCAATTCCATCAAAAATACTGCTAAGCTAGGAAAGAGCGATTGGACAATTTTAGAAGCAGATGAGTCTGACGGAAGCTTCCTTCATATACCTCCTACTTATTCAATTATTACAAATATAGACAGAGAGCATATGGATTTTTATAAATCTATGGATGACTTAAAGAAATATTTTATTAATTTTATAAAAAAAGTTCCTTCGTTTGGAAAATCATTTATTTGTTTAGATGACCCTATTAATAATAGGATAATTAAAAAATTAAGTAATAGAAATTTTTATACCTATGGATTTAATCCAAAATCAAATTTTTTTATTAAAGATTTAAATCAAAATAAAAATTTTACAGAATTTGATGTATTAGTAAATGTCCCAAACAAGAAAAAAATAAAGATTAAAAAAATAAGAATACCATTACTAGGTACTCACAATGTAAGAAATTCTGTTGCAGCTGCTGCAGTTGCGATTACAATTGGTATTTCAATTTCTGATATAAAAAGAGGTTTAAAAAATTTTAAGGGTGTTCAAAGAAGATTTAATAAAATATTTACTCATAACAATATTGATTTTTATGATGATTACGCTCATCATCCAACTGAAATAAAAGTAGTTTTGGATGGCGTAAACAAAGTTTATAAAGATTATGAAAAAGTTTGTATTTTTCAACCGCACAGAGTGTCAAGACTTAAAGATTTGAGAAAAGAATTTTCTTTTGCATTTAAGAATGCTGATATTGTTGTTTTATGCCCTGTATATTCAGCGGGAGAAAAAATAAAGTTAGGATTTAATTATATAAATTTTGCTAAAGAAATAATCAAAAATTCAAAAGTAAAATTATTTTTAGTAAATGATAATTTTCAACTGGCTAAATTTATAAAAAGAAATATGAGTGGAAAAAAAATTGTAATTGGAATGGGTGCAGGTTCTATCTCTAATTGGATGAGGGAGCTCCCAAAATTAATATAATGAAATTAGACCAATTAAAAAAATTGTTTGGAGAATTTAATAAAAATGTAAGATTTGAGCACGATCTTAAAAAAAAAAATTGGTTCAATATTGGTGGAAAAACAAAAGTTTTTTTTAAAGCTGACAATCTTCGTGAACTGGTTAAATTTTTGAAAATAGTAAATAATCAGGAAAAAATATTTATTCTTGGAGCAGGTTCTAACACTTTAATATCTGATGATTTATTTGATGGTATAGTTATAAAATTAGGAAAAAATTTTAATAACATCTCACTTCTTGGAGATGATGTTATAATTGCTGGAAGTGCTGTGACTGATAAGTCTCTATCAGATTTTGCTGTAAAAAATAGCCTCAGCGGATTTGAGTTTTTATCTTGTATCCCAGGCACAATAGGGGGTGGAATAAGAATGAACGCAGGTTGTTTTAACAAAGAATTTAAAGATATATTGATATCAGTTCAAGCAATCGATAAATCTGGAAATATCATTACTATTCCGAGTAAAGAAATAAATTTTGAGTACAGAAAAAGTAATTTATCCGATGATTTGATCTTTTTAAGTGCTTCATTTAAAGGGTCTAAATCTAGTCCCTCTCAAATAAAAAATGAAATTGAGAATTTGGTAAAAAAAAAAGAAAAAGCACAACCTACCCAAATTAAAACTAGCGGAAGCACTTTTAAAAATCCTAAATCACAAACGAATAAGAAAGTTTGGGAGTTAATTAAAGAGTCAGTTCCTTTAAACAAAAGCTTTGGGGATGCATGTATTTCAGAAAAACATTGTAATTTTTTTGTAAATAAGGGTAGCGCATCTTTTAATGATATGAACAATTTAATTGAATTTGTATCAAAAGAGGTTTTAGAAAAAACTGGTATAAAATTAGAAAAAGAAATTAAGATTTTAAAATAAATTGAAAAAAATATTAATTATTTCAGGCGGAATTTCGAAAGAAAGAGCAATTAGCCTTGATACTGGAAAACAAGTAGCTAAGGAACTAAAAAAAAATAATTATTTTGTAAAAATAACAGAGCCAAATTTTCATTTATTTAATATTATTAAAAAATTTAAACCAAACAAGATTTTCAATGCATTGCATGGTCAGTTTGGTGAGGATGGCTATATCCAAACAATATTAGAGAGCTTTAATATTCCCTATACACATTCAGGTGTGATTTCATCATCAATAGCAATGGATAAAGTGTTATCAAAAAAGATTTTTATAAAGAATAAAATATTGACCCCAAAATTCTTGACCTATTCTTTCAGCAAAGATGAAAAAAATATTGTTAGAACTATTGAAAAAAAACTTAAATTTCCAGTTGTGATAAAGCCAATCAATGAAGGTTCGAGCGTAAATGTGTTTATATGTAAAAAAACTGATATCAAAAAAAAATTGAAGTATTTAGAAGATTATAAAAAAATAATTATTGAAGAATTTATACCTGGTAGAGAGATTCAAGCTGCAATGATTGGTTCCAAGAAACTTGGTGCAATTGAATTAAAACCAAAAAGGAAATTTTATGATTATCAAGCAAAATACAATCCAAAAGCAAAAACGGAGCACATTATACCCGTGGATTTATCTAAAAAAAAATATGAACAAATAATGAAAATTTCTTCAAAAGCACACAATTTGGTTGGTTGTCGAGGAGTTACTCGTTCAGATTTTAAATATTACAGGGGGAAGTTTTATCTTTTAGAAATTAATACTCAGCCAGGAATGACAAAACTTTCTTTAGTTCCAGAGATTGCTGCATATCGTGGTATAAGTTTTATTAAACTTATTGAATTAATTTTAAAAGATGCTTCAACAAATAAATAAAAAAATTATTTTTTACATTTCTTTAGTAATCATTCTAGGCACTTTCAACAACAAAAATTTGAAAAATTTTGATCTTCCTAAAATTAATATGGTCAACATTGAAGGAATAGAATTTAACGATAATGAATATTTTAAAATAATGAATTTAATAAAATTAGATAATTTATTATCTATTCAAAAATCTCAAATAAAAGAAATATTAAACTCTAATAATTTAATTGAAGAATATAAAGTATTTAAAAGATATCCATCATCTATTGAAATCAAAATTAAAAAAACAAATTTTTTAGCATCTACGAATGTAAACGGAAAAAATTACATAGTTGGATCAAATGGAAAATTTATTAATACAAAAGAGTACTCTCAAAATTTACCTTTTATTTTCGGAAATTTTGAAACAGAAAAATTTTTAGAATTTAAAAAAATTATTCTTCAAACTGATTTTAAATATAATAACATAAAAAACTTTTACTATTTTCCCTCAGGGAGATGGGATATTGAAATGATCTCAGGAGTTTTAATAAAATTACCGATTTCAGGAATTAAACAGTCATTAAATTTATCAATTGATTTACTTGATAATATAGAATTCAGTAATATAAAAATTTTAGATATACGTCAAAAAAATCAAATTGTCATAAATGACTAACAAAGTAGATTTCCGAACATATCTTTATTTAAATCATAACCAATTTATTATTTATGTTGCCGAAATTTTAACAAATGAGAAAATTTATTCTGAAAAATTCGAAATAGAAGAAAATTTTAAAGAATTAAAATTTAGTAAGTTGGATGAATTTTTAAATTTAAATGTATTTAAGATTGAAAAAAAATTGAATAATTTTATTAAAGACATATACGTTATTTTAGATAGTAATGAATTTCACTCAATAAAATTGTCAATCAAAAAAGATAATAATGGAAATCTTATCAACTCAGATGCTTTAATTCATCCATTGAATGATTTAAAAAATTTATGTCAATCGAACTTACAAAATAAAAAAATTATACATTATCTTATAGAAAAATACGTGATCGATAATAAATTTTATACAACTTTACCAGAAAATATTAATTGTAACATTTTTTCTTTAGATACAGAATTTATCTGCCTTCCAAAAAATTTAATTGAAAATATAGAAAATATTTTTAAAAAATATCATATATCGTTAAATCAAATTTTAAGTGCTAGTTATTTAGAAAAAATAAAAGATAATACAGATAATACTATTTTTACAACAGCTAGTAGAATTATTTCGGGCCACAATAACAACGAGGTTTTGCTGATTGGTAAGATTGACAAAAAACGAGGTTTTTTTGAGAGATTCTTTAATTTTTTTAGCTAACTAGTAGTTTATTGTAATATTTGTTGTTTTCAGTTTTTTTTCTTAGCATATTAAATGTTCCATTGTGTCATTGTTAAGTCAAAAAACTTTAAAAAAAACAGCAACTTTTAGTGGAGTTGGACTTCATAACGGAAAATTAGCCAAAGTATCAGTAAAACCCTCTGAACCTAACACAGGAATTGTTTTTAAAAGAGTAGATTTACAATCAAATAATTGTGTTTACCCAAGTTTTACTAACGTAACTAATACATTATTAAATACAACTATATCTAACGAGCACGGAGTAAAAGTAACAACTATTGAACATTTAATGGGTGCTTTATTTGGATTAGGGATTGATAATGCACTGATAGAAATAAACAATGAAGAAGTACCAATTTTAGATGGTTCAGCAAAAGAATTCATAGAAATTTTAAAAAAATGTGGATTAAAAAAAAGTGATGTACCTATAAAGATAATCAAGATACAAAAAAAAATAACATATCATCATGGAGAAAAATTTATCTCCATAGAGCCCTCTAAGTTAAGTTTGGATATTAATTTTAAATTAAAATATGAAGATTGTTTAATTGGAAATCAAGAAAATAAAGTAAATGTGTATGAAGACAATTTAGAAGATATTTTTAACTCAAGAACATTTTGTTTATTCGACGATGTAGAAAAAATTAAAGAAAAAGGACTTGCAAAAGGTGGGAGTTTAGATAATGCAATTGTTGTTAAAGGTAATGAAATTTTAAATTCTGAAAAGCTTAGAAACTCAAAAGAATTTGTAAATCATAAAATACTTGATTGTATAGGAGATCTTTACACAAGTGGCTATAGGATAATTGGAAGTTTAGATTGTTCCCAAGGTGGTCACTTCTTGACAAATCAATTATTAAAGAAGGTATTTGAAAATAAGGAGAACTTTTCAATTATTGAGATACAAGAAAGAAATCTTCCTCACACAATTTTAAATAAAACCTTATTAAGATCAATTGCTTAACGTATATTGATCTTTAAAATACTTAACTAAATCTATATAAAACTAATATGTTTAAGTTCAAAATTTTAGTTTTATTTATAATTTTAATATTCTCTATCGCATGTTCTAAAGAAGTATCAAAAAAGACAATAATAAAAGAAAAAAGTTTAGAATTACAAGTTCAGGAAGCTTATAAAGAGGGAACGGAGGCTTTAGAAAGCGGCGATGTTTTATTTGCCGCAAAAAAATTTAATGAAGTTGAATTGTTATTTCCACAAGCCGAATCTGCTCCTAAGTCAGCTTTGATGGCTGCGTATTCATACTATACACAAGATTATTATGGAGATGCTATCGCAGAGTTAGAAAGGTTTATAAAAGTATACCCTTTTTACAAAGATTTAGACTACACATATTACTTATTGGCCATTTGTTACTATGAGCAAATTGTTGATGAAAAAAAAGATTTACAATCAATTGTAAACGCAAAGAAAAATTTTAATATTATTTTAAAAAATTATCCTGATACAGAATATGCTATAGATGCTGAATTTAAAATTGATTTAATTAATGATATTCTTGCAGCTAAAGAAATGTATTTAGGGAGGTATTATTTTGACAAAAAAAAATGGATACCAGCAATTAATAGATTTAGAGAAATTATTGATAGTTATGATACTACTATTTACGCAGAAGAGGCTTTACATAGATTAGTCGAGGTGCATTATACGATCGGTTTAATTGATGAAGCTGAAAAATACGCTCAATTATTAGGATATAATTATCAATCCTCAAAATGGTATGAAAATTCTTACAGTTTGTTTGATAAGACTTATGAAAAAAGAAAAAAAGAAAGATTTAAAACTTATAAGAAAAAAGGTGGTGGTTTAATAAAAAAATTTAAAACTCTTTTAGAATGAGATGGATAAAAATAAAATTAAAAAAGAATATAATGAAAAAATTCAAAATTTAGTAAAGCTAAATAAACATTATTACGATCTAAGCAAACCTTTAGTAAGTGATGATGAGTATGATCAAATTAAAGCAGATATATTATCTTTAGAAAAAAAATATGATTTTTTAGAAAGTGTAGATTCACCCTCAAAAATAGTAGGTTTTAAACCATCTAAAACTTTTAAAAAAGTTTTACATAGAGTCCCCATGCTTTCACTTTCAAATGCTTTTGATGAGGAGGATCTTGTTAATTTTGAAAAAAAAATTAATAATTTTTTAGACCAAAAAAGTTCAAACGAATTAGAGTATAGCGCAGAACCTAAGATTGATGGTATTTCCGCATCCTTAATTTTTAAAAAGGGAAAATTTATAATGGGACTTTCCAGAGGCGACGGTAAAGTAGGAGAAGATATTACAAATAATTTAATGACAATTGATGATATTCCTAAAAATATTTCAGCTAAAAATTTTCCTGATGAAATAGATATTCGTGGTGAAGTATTTATTCAAAATAATGATTTTGAAAATCTTAAAGAAAAATTTGCTAATCCAAGAAATGCTGCATCTGGATCACTAAGGCAAAAAAATCCTCAAGATACAAAAAAAATTCCTTTAAAGTTTATTGCTTATACATTTGGGTATGTAAATGATATGAAAATAAAAAATCAAAGCCACTACTTACAACAATTAAGTGAGTGGGGTTTTAAAACAAATCCATTTAACAAAACTATAAAAGGTATTAAAAATTTAATGAAAAATTACCATGAAATAGAAAAAAAAAGAAATGAGATTGATTTTGACATTGATGGTATCGTTTACAAAATAAATAGTTTTGATTTACAAAAACGTTTAGGCAACGTTGCAAATTCACCTCGTTGGGCTATTGCGCACAAGTTTTCTGCTAATAAAGGTATTTCAAAGATTCTAAATATTGAGATTCAAGTCGGTAGGACAGGGGCATTGACACCTGTTGCAAAAATAAAACCAATTAATATTGGTGGCGTAGTTGTATCAAATGCAACTCTTCATAATGAAGATGAAATTTTAAGAAAAGATATAAGAATAGGAGATATAGTAGTTGTAGAGAGAGCTGGAGATGTAATTCCACATATAATCGAGGTAAATTTAAAAAAGCGAAAAAAAAACTCAAAAAAATATATTTTTCCAGTCAAGTGTCCATCTTGTGGTGCTAAGACAATTAAAGAATACAATCTGATTACTAAAAAAAACGATGCAGTAAGAAGATGTTCAAGTGAGGGATATGAATGTGATAAAATGACAATAGAAAAAATTAAGCACTTTGTATCTAAAGAAGCTTTTAATATTGATGGTTTTGGAAAAAAAATTGTAGAAAATTTTTGGAAACTTAAAATGATTAGATTACCACAAGATATTTTTGTTTTGAATTATGAAAAAATAAAAACAATGGATGGATGGGGCCAACAATCTGTCGCGAATTTAAAATATGCAATTGAAGAAAAGAAAAATATTTCTTTTGAAAAATTTATATATGCTCTCGGAATAAGACATATTGGTTTTGAAAATGCTAAATTGATTGCAAAAACACTTAAAAGTCCTGAAAATTTCATAAATCTTTCTAAAGAAAATAAAATTGATGATTTATTAAATATTGATGGGATCGGTGAAACTCAAATAAATTCTTTAAAAAAATTTTTTTTAAATAAAACAAATTTAAAAGTAATTCAAGATCTTCAAAAAATTTTAAAAATCCAGAAAACAAAAGAAAATCAAAAAGATGGTGTATTAAGTGATAAGATATTTATGTTTACTGGAAAATTGACAGGCATGAGTAGGGCAGAAGCTAAGTCACTAATAGAAAAAAATTCAGGAACAATAATTAGTAATGTTTCAAAAAAACTTGATTATCTGATAATTGGAGACAAACCCACTAAACGGAAAGTTGAAGCTGCAAAAGAACTTAAGATTAAAGTTCTAGATCAATCAGAATTACAAAAATTATTGAATAAAAGTAGCTAACCATCTTTTTTCACTTGGGTTTAAATATTTATGAAGTTTTGTGTAAATTTCTAAATTATATTTCCATAGGTAAGTTTTTTCATCATTTGTTAATAAATCGAAATTAATTAAATCTTTATCAATTGGAGCTAGTGTTAAATTTTCAAAGTATAATTTATTTCTATTTCTTTTAACATAAATCAAATTTTCTATACGGATCCCGTATTTATCTTTTTTATAATATCCTGGTTCATTACTTAAAATCATTCCCTCAAGTAACTTTATCTTATTAAATTTAGAGATACCTTGAGGTCCTTCATGTACATTTAGAAAAAAACCTACACCATGCCCAGTTCCATGTTGGTAATCTAAGTTGATTTCTTTTAAAAATTTTCTTGCTCTAATATCTATCAGATTACCAGAGGAATATTTATTTAAATTTGATTTTACAACTGCAATATGACCTTTTAATACTCGAGTGAAAATATTTTTTATATTTCCTTTGGGTTTTGAGAAACAAATTGTTCTAGTCACATCTGTAGTACCATATTTATATTGTCCACCAGAATCACACAAAAAAATATCTTTTTTATTAATTTTTTTTGTATTTTTTTTTGTCGCTCTATAATGAACAATAGCGCCATTCCCCCCGGTACCAGCAATAGTATTAAAACTTGGATATAAATACTCTTTATTTTTTTTTCTGAAATTTTCTAATTTATTTTGTGCTTCAAACTCAGTAATTTTTTTTTTGTTAATATTTTTGATCCAATAAATAAATTTTGTTAATGCAACACCATCAAAAACATGACTTTTTAACATATTTTTTATTTCTGTTTTATTTTTTAATGATTTGAGTAAATAAATTGGATCTTCTTTTTTTGAGATTTTAAATCTTTTTTTTATTAAATTTTCAAAAAAAATCGAGCAAGTGTTTCTATCAATAATTATTTTCTTACCTTTAAGATTTGAAATAAATTCATTAAAATTATTTGGTTCAATTATTTGACAAGGTTTCAATTTTTTTTCCCTAATTAACCTTGAAACTTTATTTTTATAAGCAATTAAATGAAAACTATTTTTATTATCTATGATTAAGTGACAATTAGGAATGGGACTATTCGGATTGTCATGTCCTCTTATATTAAGAAGCCATGCAACATTTTCAGGTGCTGTAATAAATAAATAATCTGATTTATCTTTGTTTAAGTATTTTCTTATTTTTATTATTTTAGTTTTATAGTTTTCTCCAACTACTTTGGTTTTAAGAGAAAAAAAGGGTTTGTTTAATTTAATCTTATGTTGATAAATTTGATCAATTAAATTTGACCCAATACTTTTTACTTCATTTTTTTTATGAAAAAATTTCTTTATTTGTACAGATGTAAATAACTTTGGATCAAAACCTATTGATAAATTTTTGAACAAATTACAATTAATAATTTTATGTAAATCTATAATTTGAAAGTTTTTACCTGCCTCTTTTTTTGCCTGGATAGTGTATCTCCCGTCAACAAATAAATAGTTTTTCTTTTTAAGAATGATTGAATAACCAGCAGAGCCAGAAAAGTTTGAGATAGTTTTAAGTCTATCATTTGCAGAGTATTCTGAAAAAAATTCATCATTTTTGGGAATAATATATCCATCTATATCGTGTTTCTTAAATTTACTTACTAGTGTGTTTATTCGATTATTAATCATTTAATTCTTTTTTGATATCTTAACCATCCAGGACTATTTATACCGCTTTCATTTTCAATATCTTGATTAAATTCAAATTCTTCTATCTCTTCTTTAGTTTCATCGAAAAAAGAATTTTTTTCTAAATATTTATTTGGTAGTTCGTCAATAAATCTTGACGCCATACTATCTATCCAATCACCCTGGTAAAACCTATTCATCGAAAAAGATACTACTACTTTTTTTTTAGCTCTTGTTAAACCGACATAAGCCAGCCTTCTTTCTTCCTCTAAACCACTCTGGCCCTTTTCTTCGATAGATTTTTGGTGGGGAAAAAGTCCTTCTTCCCAACCAGGTAAAAAAATTACATCAAATTCAAGACCTTTCGCGGCGTGCATTGTCATCATATTAACCTTTTCACCTTCCCATTCTTGATCAATTGATGTTGCTAGTGAAACATGATCTAAAAAACTTTCCAAATTATCAAATTCTTTCATCGCGCTTAACAATTCTTTTATATTTTCAAGTCTGTTTTCATTTTCTAGATCTTTTTTATTTTTAAGCATTGCTGAATATCCAGACTCATCAAGAATAGTTTGTAATAATTTAACATGACCCATTTTTTTTATTGTTAGATCATTTCTCCATTTTGAAATTAAATCTAAAAAGGACATCAAACCGATTTTAGCCTTTGGTTTGATTAAATTTTCCTCTATCATTTTTCGAGATGAAATCTCTAAACAATCTTTTTGTCTTTTTGAAAATTCATGGATGCTTTTTATGGTACTTTCACCAATTGAGCGTTTTGGATTGTTAACAATTCGTTCAAAAGCTAGATCATCTTTTTCTTGGTAAACTAATCTTAAATATGCAATACAATCTTTTATTTCAGCTCTCTCATAAAATTTTATTCCTCCTAATATTCTGTAAGGTAGTCCAATTTTTAAGAATCGTTCTTCAAATTCTCTAGTTTGAAATATTGCCCTTACAAGAATAGTAATATTATTAAATGAATATTCTTGTTTAATTTTTTCAATTTCGTCTGAAATTCCGATAGCCTCGTCTTTTCCATTTTTATAACAATTTAATTTAACTAATTCACCCTCATTTAAAGTTGTCTTTAATGTTTTGCCAACTCTATTTTCGTTATTTGCTATCAGGTTCGATGCTACTGCTAGAATATTTTCAGTGGATCTATAATTTTCCTCAAGTCTAATTACTTTTGTATTTTCATAAACTTGATCGAATTCTAAAAAATTTTTTATTTCTGCTCCTCTCCAACTATAAATTGATTGATCATCATCTCCTACACAGCAGATATTTTTATTTTTTTCTGAGAGTAATCTAAGCCATTTGCTTTGTATAAAATTTGTATCTTGATATTCATCAACAAGAATATATTTAAAATTTTTTGAGTAAATTTCTTTTATATCTTTATTTTTTTCTAGGATTTTGACCGCATGAAGAATTAGATCACCAAAATCGCAGGAGTTTAAATCAACTAATTTCTTTTGATAAATTGAATAAATTGGCAATATAGTTTTTTCATAAACATCTTTTTGATTGATTATCACTTCACTTGGATAAAATCCTTTGTTTTTCCACTTATCAATTATTGCAAGAATATATCTTGGAGCTAATTGTTTAATATCAATATTTTCTGCTTTACATATATTTTTTATTAGCCTTATTTGGTCATCAGTATCTATTATTGTAAAATTTGAATTAAGATTAACTGCTGGAGCGTGTTTTCTTAAAAGTTTTGCGCAAATAGAGTGAAAAGTTCCAAGCCATGATAACCCGGTCGCAGAGGAGCCTAAAATTTTGCTCACTCTAGTTTGCATTTCTTTGGCTGCTTTATTAGTGAACGTTACTGCTAGTATCTGATTAGGATATGCTTTTTTTTCTTTAATTATATTTGCTATCCTTGTTGTAAGTACTTTAGTTTTTCCAGAACCGGCACCTGCTACGATTAAAAGAGGACCATCAAGATGTGTAACAGCCTCTTTTTGAGCCTTATTGAGATTTTTTAAATATTCAGAGTTTAACATTTTTTATTTTAAATTATAACTTGTTTCAATTTATATGAGAAAACAAAATTTATTATCTAAAAAAATTGGAAAACAAATCTCACATATAAATAATTTATTGGAAAATTATTTCAATAGTTTAAGACGCTTCATATTAGACATAAAAAGATTAAGGTTTGATAAGAATAATAAAGTTTTTTTAGTCATTGTTTCAATTATATTTTTGACGCTTGTATATTTCTTAATACCCACTGCTTACAACAAGGAATTGATTCAAAAAGAAATAAAGAATCAAATTTATCAAAAATACAATATAGTAGTAAAATTTGATAATATCATCCAATATAATTTTTTTCCTAAACCACATTTTAGTTCAAAAAATTTATCTATACTGAGTGAGAAAAGAAAAATTGCAGAGGTAAAAAATTTTAAGATTTTTATTGACTTTAAAAATTTTTTTAACTTTAATGAAATTCAAACACAAGATGTAATTTTTGATAAAGCTGATTTTAATTTTAAGAAATCTGACTTAAGTTTTTTTACAAATCTCTTAAAAACAGAGCCAAATAGAAATGTAATAAAGATTAAAAGGAGTAATCTTTTTTTTACCAATAGAGACGATGAAGTTTTATTAATTAATCAAATAAATGACAGCAATTTTTATTACGATCTTAAAAGTTTGAAAAATACTTTAGTTTTAAAAGGTAAAGTTTTTAATGTTCCATATAAATTAATCATAGGAAATGATAAGTTAAACGAAATTTTAGATTTTGAATTTACTTCTAAAAAACTTGTTTTAAAAATTGAAAACGAAACTGATTATAAAAAAGAAAACGATATCGGTGATTTAAAAATAAGTTTTAAAAATAAAAATAACATTTTTGAGTATCAGATTAATAAAAATTCTTTAGATATTACCTCAGAAGATAATAATAAGATATTTAGAGGTTTAATAGAATTTAAGCCATTTTATTTAGTTTCAAATTTTAAATATCAAACTTTTCGAATAAAAGATCTTATATATAATCCTTTTTTTATTGAGATTTTAAAATCTCAAATTTTAGATAATAAAAATCTTAATGCTATAATAAATTTCAATGTAAAGGATGTTTATGATTTTGATAGATTTTCAGATTTATCACTTAAATTGAAAATAGAGGAAGGAAATTACAATTTTTCAAATTCTAATATAATTTGGAAAGAAAATGTAAATG
>CACDIC010000006.1 GCA_902552805.1 uncultured Pelagibacteraceae bacterium | reverse complement strand
TGTGTCCGTTGTTCATAATGGTCAACTAACGAATTATTGGAATAATAGAAGAGCTTTAGAAAATAAGGGAATGAGATTTATGTCAGAATGTGACTCTGAATTAATTGCAGTTTACCTCGCTGAAAAAATGAGAGATGGGGCTTCATTAGAAGAAGGAATGAAAGAGTCATTAACAGGTCTCGATGGTGTATTTACTTATTTTGTTGCCACAAAAGATTCTTTAGGAATGGCCAAAGATACAATGGCCGCAAAACCTTTAGTTCTATATGAGTCTGATGATTTAGTAGCAATGGGTTCAGAGGAGATAGCTATAAGATCAATTTTACCACAAGAAATTGATACTTATGATCCATTCGATGGAGAGGTAAAAGTATGGCAAATTTAAAAAACGTGACCAAAAAAACTAAAGCCCAGGCAATGGGAATGCACTCAGAAGTTTTAACCGGAAGAACTCAACAGAAATTTTTTAATCCAGATGAAGCAGAAAATTTTTATTACTTTGGAACTTATGATGTCGATTTTAATAAAAGAACAGATCTTGATGTAAAAAATATGACGGCGGCTGAAGCTAATAAAGAACTCGATAATTTAATGAGCCAGGGCTATGGAACAATTGTCATCAAAAATCCTCAAGGAAAACACAGTCTAGGTGTTGGAATTTTAAATAAATTGAATTTAATTTTTGAAGGCAGTTTAGGATACTTTGGTATGGGCTCTAGCGATGGTCCGATTGTAAGAATCAATGGAAGAGTTGGTTGGTCATGTGCGGAGAATCTAATGGCTGGAAAAGTTGTAATTGAAAAAAATGCAGGTTCTTGTTTTGGAGCTGCTATCAGAGGCGGTGATTTAATTTGCAAAGGTAGCGTCGGTGCAAGAACTGGCATTGATATGAAAGGTGGAACTATCATTATTGGTGGTGACGCTGGTGCATTTACTGGGTTTATGATGCAAAGAGGAAGAATAATCATATTGGGAGATGTTGGCATAAATTTAGGTGATTCGATGTATGATGGGACAATTTTCGTAGGTGGAGAAATTGGGTCATATGGTAGTGATGCAGTAGATTCAGAGTTGACACAAAGCGATCAAGATTGGTTAAGAAGAAAACTTAGAGTTGCTGAAATTGGTGAAAACTTTGATGTAAGTAAAATGAAAAAAATTGTAGCTGGTAAAAAACTTTGGAATTACGACAACTTAGAACCTGCTGAGAAAAAAGGAGCAATTTAATGGCTAAGAAAAAAAAGAAAAAAAACGGAAAATCAAATGGTAACGTTGGTGGAAAAGCTGATGTTCACGTAAGCAGCAACGGATCAAGAAACAAAAGTTTACTTGGTCACAACGCTATATTTACTCCGGAGGTAATTGATGACATCCATATTAAATCTCAGTTAGGAAGATACAGAATGCGTGGAATGGCATTAATGAAAAAAATTCCTACATTTGATGATCTAGTTTTCTTACCAGGAACTTTAACTAGGTTTGTAATCGAAGGTTACAGAGAAAAGTGTGAAACCAAAACTGTAATTGGTCCAAGATGTGAGAACCCAATTGAATTAGATATACCAGTTTATATTACTGGTATGAGTTTTGGTGCTTTATCCTATGAAGCTAAAACAGCACTTGCTCGAGGTGCAACGATGGCCGGAAGTGCAACTTGTTCCGGTGAAGGTGGAATGATCCCTGATGAAAGAAGATATTCTGAAAAGTGGTTTTATCAATGTATTCAATCTAGATACGGATTTAACCCACATCATGCACAATTAGCAGATGGAATTGAAGTATTTATTGGACAAGGTCAAAAAGTTGGTATGGGAGGACACTTGATGGGTCAGAAAGTTACTGACCAAGTAGCTGAAATGAGATCATTACCATCAGGAATTGATCAAAGATCTCCTGCAAGACACCCAGATTGGTTAGGTCCTGATGACTTAGCATTAAAGGTTGAAGAATTAAGACAACTAACAAAAAATAAAGTGCCAATTCAATTAAAATTAGGTGCATCAAAAGTTTATGATGATGTTCGTATGGCTGCAAAATGTGATCCAGACTCTATTTATTTAGATGGTATGGAAGGATCAACAGGTGCAGGTCCACACATTGCTGCTGCCAATACAGGTATTCCTGGTATCGCAGCTATAAGAGAAGCAAGAAGAGCTTTAGACGATGTAGGTAAAACTGGAAAAGTTACATTAATTTATGCTGGTGGTGTAAGAGATGGTGCAGATATGGCAAAAGCTTTAGCATTAGGTGCTGATGCAATTGCGATTGGTACTGGTTCGATGATCGCATTAAATTGTAATAAAGACATTCCTGAAGCTGATTTTGAAAAGGAAATGGGTGTTAAAGCAGGTGAATGTTATCACTGCCATACAGGAAGATGTCCTGTGGGTGTTGCTACTCAAGATCCAAAATTAAGAGCGAGATTAAATCCTGATGATGCTGCATTGAGAGTTTATAATTATCTTCATTCAATGACACTTGAAGCTCAACTGTTAGCTAGAGCGTGCGGTAAAACGAATATACATTCTCTAGAACCTGAGGATTTAGCGGCGTTAACATCTGAAGCTTCTGCATTAGCTAAAGTTCCATTAGCTGGAACGAACTATACAGTTGGTGTTGATAACTTCCATAAGATCTAGATTTTAATATGGCAAAGAAAAAAAATAAAAAAAAAGAAGCCTCTAGTCAGCTAGGTAAAAAAAAAGAAACTGCTAGAGAAAAAATGATTGGTCAGTCGATTGGTTATCGATATGACGTAAATCTTTTACCAGATTATAAAAAAATCACTCCTTTTTTAAAAAAATACATTGAAGCAATGGGATGGGATGATCTTAACTGGTTAGAGGATGTGCACATGGGTTATGAGGAAGGTAAACCAGCAGTGTTTTGTAGGAACGCAAATGGATGGGTAACAATTCCAAAATCAATAAAGCTACCAAATAACCAACAAGACAGAGACATGATTGCAAGAGAATTACTAGTTAAATTTCAAATGTCACCAAAACATCCTCTTGTTGATTTAAAAAAAGCTTACCTAAAATTTTAAGTTCTCAATCTTAAGTTGATTTTTTTTTTAAACCTTACACATATGTAAGGTTTTTAAGCTCTGTTTCATTTGTAACATATCTTAAAATTTAATAGGCTTTTGAAAAAACTAATATGGAGAGAGAATATGACTGATCAGTTAGGTGCTCTTACTACTATATTTACAGAATTTTACTACTGGATAACAGTAGTGCTGATGTTTTTAATTCACGTCGGTTTCTGTATGTATGAAGTCGGAGCTTCTCGATACAAACACCATCAACATACTCTTATGAAAAACACGATGCTGATACCTCTCGTAACAGTAACTTGGTTTTTATTTGGTTGGTGGATTTACTGGGCTTTTCCAACAGGACCTGGGATAGCACCTTCAATAATGAACGAAAGTACAGCTTTAATCACTGATGATAGTTTGTTTAGTGCAAAATTTCAGGTGGCAACAAGTAGTATAATGGCAGTGAACCTTGGAGATCACATCAATGGTGTTTTCTGGGCAGCTTTTTTATTATTTTCTTGGACTGCTGCATCTATCGTTTCAGGAGCAATTATTGAAAGAATAACCACTTTTGCTTTTGGTATTTTAGCAATAGCAATTGGCTCGGTTTTCTGGACAATCGATGCTGCTTGGGGATGGCACTTTGATGGTTGGATGCTTAAAATTTTAGGATACCACGATGCATATGCATCAGGAGTAATTCATGCAATTGCGGGTGGATTTGCTCTTGGAGTTCTAATGGTTTTAGGACCTAGAATTGGAAAATTCTCATCAAGTGGTGAACCAAGAAATATAGGACCAAGAAATCCTTGGCTAGTAACAATTGGATTATTTCTGATTTATACTGGTTTCTGGGGATTCTATGCGGCATGTAATATACCAATATTTGATCTTGGACCTGAGTATGGTATGGAAGGTATTTCATACTGGACAGCTACAAACATATATGTAACTCCGACTACACTAAGTGGTATTACTTTTAACTTTCTGATGTCATTATCAGGAGGCTTATTAGCTGGATACTGGATTGCTAAAGGTGATCCTTTCTGGACGTACTCTAGTGGACTAGCGGGTATCATCTGTGCTTCGGCTGGAAATGATTTATATCATCCAATACAATCAATGATCATAGGTATGATCGGTGTTGTTATTTCGTACAAACTTCATTATTGGGTTGAGCGTAAGTTCAAAATTGATGATGCAGTAGGTGCAGTAGCAGTTCATGGTTATGCAGGATTTATTGGTTTAGTTATATGTGGTTTTGTTCTAAATGGTTATCCATCATCTGGTTATAGTGTTGGAGCTATGTGGGACGGAACAACTTATGCTTCAATAAATCCTTTAGGAATGTTCTTAGGAGCAATAATAATGTTTTTTGTTCTTGGACTAATTCCAGGCTACATCATAGCTAAAGTTTTACACGGAATGGGTAAACTTAGAATTCCGCGTGAAGTTGAAATAGCCGGACTAGACTATGAAATAATGGAGACTGCTAAGTCAGATGAAAAAGCAGTCGCGACCGCAACCAGGTAAAGGAGGAAAATATGGCAACAGTTACAAACTGGATTGATCACCTAAATAAACCTGCAGATCAAGTTGCAGGTGCTGTTTATCCTGGTGCTGGATCTAGTGAAGGCTTATTGGTAATACTTGCTATTATCGTATGGGTTGGTTGGCACGTCTTAACTTCAAAATCTGAAAGTGAAGAACTTGAAAGATTAGCGAGGAAAAGACATGGTGCAAACGATCACAAAAGCAATATTACTGATTGGTAATATAAAGTAAAATTTGGGCGCTACATTTGGTTGTAGCGCCCTTTTTTATCAAAACATCAAAATGTCTGACGAAAATAACAACGAAGAACTGAGACCAAGAAAGATGCGTGGGGTGGCTTTCCCAAAAGCTAAATACGGGGTTATACTTGCAATCATAATTATTATAGTTGTAAATCTAGTTTATTATAAAGAAACAATTTTTTCTTTTTTTAAATAACTATGATACCCTAATTTATGGCAAAAAATTTATTCAAAATTGCTAAACAAAAAAAAATAAAATATTTTTTAATCAGTTTTGTAGATCTATTTGGAGTTTTAAGATCAAAATTAGTTCCAGCTAATGCAATAAAAGAAATGCAAACAGCAGGTGCGGGTTTTGCTGGTTTTGCAACTTGGTTAGACATGACCCCGGCAGACTCTGATATGTTTGGTATTCCTGACCCAGATAGTTTAATTCAATTACCTTGGAATAAAGAAGTTGGTTGGTTAGCATCAGATCTTTGGATGAATGGAAAACCTGTTGAGGCTTCACCCAGAGTAATGCTCAAGAAACAAATTAAAGAACTTGCAAAACGAGGTTTAACGATGAAATCTGGTGTAGAGTGTGAATATTTTCTAATTTCAGAAGATGGAAAATCCATTGCAGATCCAAGAGATACACAATCAAAACCTTGTTATGATCAATCTGCATTAATGAGAAGATATGAGCTTATAAAAGAAATTTGTGATTGCATGATAGAAATGGGATGGGGTCCTTATCAAAACGATCATGAGGATGCTAATGGTCAATTTGAAATGAATTGGAATTATTCAGATTGTTTAACAACAGCTGATAGACATACTTTCTTTAAGTATATGGTAAAAACAATTGCTGAAAAACACGGACTGAGAGCAACATTTATGCCAAAACCTTTTCAAAATTTAACGGGCAATGGTTGTCATGCGCATATTTCTATTTGGCAAGGTAAAAAAAATAAATTTTTAGATCCAAAAGATAAACTGGGTCTAAGTAAAATGGCTTATAATTTTTTAGGAGGAGTTATCAAGAATGCCTCATCGTTATCAGCTTTCTTTAATCCTACAATCAATAGCTATAGAAGAATAAATGCCCCACCAACAAAATCAGGGGCGTCATGGTCTCCAAGTAGTATTTCTTACACAGGAAATAATAGAACTCACATGATAAGAATTCCTGATCCTGGTAGGTTTGAATTGAGGTTAATGGATGGGTCTGCTAATCCATATTTATTACAAGCTGGTGTTTTGGCTGCCGGATTACATGGTTTAAAAAATAAGATTAATCCAGGAAAACCTTTGCATTGTAATATGTATACGGACTATAAAAAATATCCTAACCTTTCAAAACTTCCAAATGAATTGAGGCAATCACTAGCACAATTAAAAAATAATAAGGAAATGAATAAAAGTTTTGGTAAAGATACGATTAACAGCTTTGTTAAGCTAAGAAGTTCGGAGATTAAAGAATTTAACAGGAAAGAAAAATTTAATAAGTCAAAGCCCGTCACTAAATGGGAAAGTCAAAATACTTTAGATTGCTAAAGTGAATTGGAAATTAGCAAAATTTTTAATCAACAGCAATTTTAAATTCAAAAGAAATTATGTCCTTAAATATTTACCTTCAACTATGCTTTCCAATGCTTTTAAATCAATTTCTAGTTGGAGAAGTTATAGAGCTACTCCTCTTTTAAGACTTAATAAACTTCAAAAAAATTTAGAACTCAACAATATTTTTTACAAAGATGAGTCTAAAAGGTTTCATTTAAAGTCCTTCAAAGCCCTTGGCGGCGCTTATGCAGTAGAAAAAATATCTAAAGGAAAAAAAAATATTACAATTTCCTCTGCAACTGCAGGTAATCATGGTAGATCAGTTGCGTGGGGAGCGCAAAGATTAAAACTAAAATGTAAAATATTTGTAAGCCAATATGTGAGTGAAACAAGAGTAAATGAAATTAAAAAATTTGGTGCTGAAGTTATAAGAGTTAAGGGAGATTATGAAAATTCCCTTAAAGAATGTCATAAACAATCAAAAAAAAATAATTGGAAAATTGTCCAAGATGTATCTACAAAAAATTATAAATATATTCCGCAACTTACTATGGCAGGATATTCAATCATGATTAAAGAAATATCCCAACAAACTAATCAATATATAACTCACATATTTCTCCAAGCAGGTGTTGGAGGATTAGCGGCCGGCGTAGTAGCTGGTGTTGCAAAATATTTTAAAAGAATACCTAAAATTATAATCGTCGAACCTGATCAAGCTGATTGTGTGCTTCAAAGTATTAAAAGCAATAAACTTAAAAAGATTAAAATTAAAAAAGAGAGTATTATGGGTGGAATGTCTTGTAATGAGATGTCTTTGGTGCCATGGCAAATATTAAAAAGTGCCAGCGATTGTTGTGTATCGATCTCAGATAAAAATATTGCAAAAACTGTAGCTGGTCTAAAAGATAAAAAGTTTAGCAACACTTCTATCACAGGTGGTGAATGCGCAGCTCCCGGAGTTATCGCTTTGATAGGAATATGCAACAATATTAAAGCCAAAAATTTCCTTAATATTAATGAAAGCTCAAATATTCTAGTCATAGGATGCGAAGGAAATGCAGATGTAAAACTTTACAAACAACTGCTATCTAAAGGTAGAAAATAGAATTTCTATGACAAAAAATGCCATTACATGGATCAGAGAAGATTTTAGAATTGAGCATAACCCTGCTCTTACTTATGCTACGCAAAATCATGAAAATGTAGCTGCTTTATATATCTATAACAAAGCTGACTTTGATAATAAAAGAGAAGCACAAAAATGGTGGCTTTCAAAATCTTTGGAAGTATTCCAGTCAGAACTATTGAAATATAAAATCAATCTTCAGATATTAGAGGGTGATGAATTAGAGGTTTTTTCTAAGATAAAAAAAAAAGATGATGTCTCAATATATTGGAACAAAATTTATGAGCCTGATGTGATTGCAAAAGGAAAAAAAATCAGAGATATCTTTATTAAAAATGAAATCGAATTTAAGTATTTTAAAGGAAATATTTTAAATGAATTTCAAGAAGTAACTAAAAATGATGGTACTCCATTTAAAGTATTTACCCCGTTTTGGAGAAATGCTGAACAAAAATTTTTAGGCTTACCTCCAAGTAAAAATTATGTCGTTAAGAAAAAAACGAAAACTTATTCTTTATTTAAAAATTCTATTAAACCCACTAAAATTTTACCAAAAAAAAACTGGTATAAGAAATTTGAAAATTATTGGAATGTATCTGAAAATGACTCGAAAAAAATCTTAAATTATTTAATTACAAATAAAATAAAAGATTATGGAACGGCTAGAGATTATCCATCAATAGAAGGAACATCCAAGTTATCTCCTTATATTAAACATGGACAAATCCATGTAAATACAATTTGGAAAAAATGTAGTGAAATGAAATCTAAAGGAATTGGTTATAGAAAATATGTTAATGAATTAGGTTGGCGGGAATTTTCACATAGCTTGATAAATTATTTTCCAGAGTTTTTAAAAGGAAATTATAGAAAAGAATTTGATAAGTTTCCTTGGGTTAAAAATGAAAAGTTTTTAAAGGCCTGGAAGTCTGGAATGACAGGTTATCCAATTGTTGACGCTGGTATGAGAGAACTTTATGAAACAGGATGGATGCATAATAGAATTAGAATGGTAGTTGGATCTTTTTTAGTAAAACATTTAAGAATAAATTGGACTGAGGGAGAAAAACATTTTCGAAACTGCTTACTTGATTTTAATAAAGCTAATAATGTTGCACAATGGCAATGGGTAGCAGGTTGCGGTGCAGATGCTGCACCTTATTTTAGAATATTCAATCCAATTCTTCAGGGAGAAAAATTTGATAAAGATGGTGTGTATGTAAAAAAATGGATACCAGAATTAAGTAAAGTCCCAAAAAAATTTATTCATAAACCTTGGGAAATGGAAACTAAATATCAAGAAGCTATCAAAACAATAATTGGAAAAAATTATCCAAAACCTATTGTCGTTCACGAAGAAGCTCGTGCTGCTGCTCTTAAAGCTTTCCAAAGCTTAAAAAATTAAGCTTCACCCAAAAAATGATGAATTATAGTTCTTGTTTGTGGATTCAATCTATGTTCAAAAAGATATATTCCTTGCCAAGTACCTAGTAATAGTTCTTTATTTTTAACACTTAATGAAATTTGATTATTGGTAAGAGTGGACTTGATATGTGCTGGCATATCATCCTTCCCTTCAGTGGTATGAATATATAACTTGTTATCCATTGGAGCTAATTTATCGAAATAATTAATTAAATCCGTTTGAACATCTGGATCAGCATTTTCTTGAACAATAATTGAAGCACTCGTATGTTGAATACTTAAGTTTAATATTCCATTTTTAAAATTGTTTTTTTTAATCCAATTTAATGTTTGGTCAGTAAATTCATATAATTGTTGACCATTGGTATCTATTTTAAGATTATAAAATTCTTGTTTCATATTAATAATCTTTTGATGTTAACTCAAATAATCGACTAATTGTACGTTTAAATGGTTTTTCTAAAGACTTAGAACTAGACAATTTTTCTAAACTTTGCTCAGCAGTTACTGCTATTGCTATGCCTTTATCATAAATTACATCAATAAATGTGATGAATCTTTGTTGTTGATTTGAGTTTATATCATTAAATTCTGGTATGTTTTCAATAATTATAAAACTGGAGCTTTCAGCAATTTCTAAATAATCTTCAGCTCCTAAATTTTGATTGCATAGTTCGTCAAAATAAAATTTTGAAATTCCCTCATAAAAATTTTTTATTTTAAAATTCCTACCTTTAATATTCAAAACTTTAGAAGATAATTTTTTATTTTTGGTAATTATTCTAGAAAACTTATTTATCTTAAAATTAGTTTCTTGGTTCAAAGGATAGAAGTATCTTTGTTTTTCGTTTTCTTTGCTTTTTCTATAATCATCATCAATTATCAACTCATGTTCTATTGATTTCTCCTGCATTATTTGAATAAAGGGTTTAAATTGGTCTCTTTGTAGCCCATCTTTATATAATTCTGATATTTTTGTGTTTGAAGTCACAATAATCTTAATATTTTGACTAAATATTTCCTCAAATAGTTTACCTAGTATCATAGCATCAACAATGTTGGTAACTTGAAATTCATCGAAAAAGATAAGTGAAAATTTTGATTTTAAATTTTTAACAAATACAGCAATTATATTTTCCTCATTTTTATCTTTATGATCATGAACAAAATCATGAAAAATAAGCATAAATTCATTGAAGTGAACACGTTGTTTTTTTTGATTAACTAGATTAAAAAAAAAATCTAGAATCATAGTTTTTCCAACTCCCACATCTCCGTGGAGGTAAAAACCTTTTTTTGAAGATTGTTTTGAAAAAAAACTTAACAAGGGAGTTTTAAAATTTTCTTTGTAAAAATTATCTAATTGCTTTACTAAAATTATTTGATTTGGATTTAACTCTAGATTTTTTCTATTACAATGAGTTTTAAATTTTTCCTCAAGATTAAAGGGCATTAATTTTTTTTACTTTTAAAATCAATTCCGTATTCAGATCTTGGTCCTTTCCTTAGTCCAAAGGGACCAGATATAAATAATGTTAAAGGCTTCGTCCCAGGTTTTAAGTCTACTCTATGTAAATTATTTGCAGATCTAAAGCCTATATAACCAGGCGGTCGCCAAAATTTTCCTGTGCTTAATGTCTCCCAATATCCTCCTCTTAATATAATCGTGATATATGGAAATGTATGATTGTGAACACCTTCTCCATGATCATCTGCTAACATTTCATGAATGAGAATATTAAATGGAAACCACTTCGGTCTATGTCTAAAGATAAGATAATATCTATTCATCCATGGTTTAGCTTCATGATACTTGGGATGTGAGGGGCCTCTATCTAAGACAACTTTTTTTCTTCCTATTTTATCTAAAAATTTTAAAAACATAACTAATCAAATTGGGTTATTGAGCCATTTTTAACAATAAATAAATTTTCATTATATATTAAAGGTTTAGATATTAAATCTCTGGCAACTTTTTCAATTTTTAACACATTTCCAGCACTTAAGTTAACAACAATTAGATTTCCATCAGAATTAGTTAAATAAAGGTTATTATTACCTATTGTAAAACCTGTAGGTTTAATTCTTTTTCTTTTTTTTAAATTAAAATTTTTATAAACATCATTAATTCTAACAATGTTTCCCTCATTTTTTTTTATTGTAAAAAGATATCCGTTTTCAGATACTGTAAAAACCAGGTTCCCAACTATAATTGGTGTTAGAATAGAATTAATTTCACTCATCCAATTTGTTGTACCTGATGTTAAATCCACAGAGAAAAATTGGTTTTTATTATTGGAAAAATAAATTGAGTTTCCGTCACTAACTAGTTTTGAGAAATTAAAACCATATGTTTCGTTAATAATACTGCTTTTTTGTGTTGGTAGTTGCCATTCAATTAAACCTGATGAAATATCAATTGCTGTAATGTCCCCTAAAGAATTATTATATATTACTAAATTATCTCTGATTAATATTGAAAATTTTGAATTCGAAACAGTAAAAGACTCCTCAGTTTTTATATTCCAACACTCTGAACCATCTTTTAAATAAAAACATCTTAAAGTATTTTTAAAATCAACTACAAAAAATTTATCCTTGTGAATTTTGATTTCTGAATTAAATGGATATTCACTTTTTTTTGACCAAATTAGATCTCCATTCTGTAAGTCTATATTTGAAATTTTTGCTATACTATCTGCAACTAACAAGTTTTTATCTGTTATTGCAAATGATAAAGTAGGGTGAACTTTCTTTTCTGTTTTTGAATAAAAATTATTTTTCCAAACAACTTTTTTATTATCATTAAACCTAATAATAGTTCCTTTTTTTTCAAAAACTATCACCCCATCACTTAAAATTAATGGATCAAAATTGAATTGATTAAAATTTTCTAACTTTGAGAATTTATAACTATTAATTTTGTTTATTTGCCCATTATATTTGGAGGACCCAAAGTTATTTAGTTGATCAAAAATTTTATTATTTGGCTCATTTTTTGATAAGTCTAATTTTAATAATGGATTAAATTCTGTTGAAATTACCTTTTTTTCAGCAAGAATTTTTTTTGAAACTTTATTCTCATCTTCAATTTTTTCTTTTTTATTCCATATTCTTGAATTTTCATTGAAGGAACAATTTGTTAAAAAAATTGAAGTTACAAATATTACAAATACTTTATTCACTCAAATCTCTGTTAAGTCTTTTTTGTGTTTCCTTGAGTATATCCAAATTAGCGTTTTCTAAAGTTATTATTTGACTAAAAAATTCTTTAGATTTTTGCTTTTCTCCCTTAGAGTAAAAATACTCTGCTATTAAATAAAGAGCGTGAGACTTCCAAACACTTTTTGAATTAATTACAGGATTTAAAATTTCTAATATCTGACTTTCATTAATTGAGTCAGCATTGTAAAGAGCTTTCTTATAAATAACTAAATTCTTAATTTCATTATCTAAAGAGGTTTTTTTTATCAATATGTCAAACAAACTATTTATTTTAGACTTGTTATTTATTAGTTCATTATCTATCAAATAGTACAAAGCTAATGGAGAATAAGTTGGATCTTTATTTTCCACTATCTCTTCCATCGCTGATATTATCCCAGAGTTATCTCCATTCTTGTGTTTAATTATTGCACTATTATATTTGTCTGAAATTTTAATTTTACTATTATCTTGATAAATTTGATATGAATAAAAACTTAACAGAATTAAAATTAAAAAAATTAAAAGAGATATTAGTAATTTCTTATTATTAATAAAAAAATCTTTAATTCTCTGATTTCTGGTATTACTATTAATAATTGCTATATCTTCATCCATTATTAAATCATATTTCTAAGAACGTATTGTAATATGCCTCCATTTTTATAATACTCTAGCTCATTTTTAGTATCTATTCTACAAAGTGCTTGGATTGTTTTAATTTCGCCTGAAGCATACTTAATTTCTACTTTAACTTTATCAGAAGGATTAATTCCATTCTCAAGATTGATTATACTAATCAATTCTGAACCAATTAATTTTAAATTTTTCCTATTAATATTATCAATAAATTGTAATGGCAAAATACCCATTCCAATTAAGTTAGATCTATGAATTCTCTCAAAACTTTCAGCAATTACAATCTTTACTCCTAAAAGTTTGGTTCCTTTCGCTGCCCAATCTCTTGACGAGCCTGTTCCATATTCTTTACCACCTATAACAACTAAATCTGTCCCTCTTTTTTTATATTCAACTACTGCATCATAAATTGGCATCACTTTTTTTTCTGGGTAAAGCGTTGTAAATCCACCTTCTGTACCAGGCGCCATCTCATTTCTTATTCTAATATTAGCAAATGTTCCTCTCATCATAACTTCGTGATTTCCTCTTCTGGCGCCATAAGAATTATAATCTTTGGGTAAAATTTGATGTTTCATGAAATATTCTCCTGTCGGACTTTCTTTTTGAATATTACCTGCAGGAGAAATATGATCTGTGGTTACCATATCGCCCAAAATTAATAATGGACGAGCATCATGAATTTTTTTAAAACCTTCCGGTTGATCTGGAAGATTTTCAAAAAAAGGTGGTTTTTTTACATACGTAGAATTTTCTTCCCAATTATAAATACTACTTTTTTCTGTTTTAATTTGTTGCCATTGTATTGGTCCTTCAGAGACGTTTGAATACCTTTTTACAAACATTTCAGGATTTAAAGATGATTTTAACACATCTTCAATTTCTTTATTTGATGGCCAAATATCCTTCATAAAAATATCTTTGCCATTTTTATCTTTGCCAAAACTATCTTTATACAAATCAAAATTCATATGACCGGCAAGAGCATAAGCAACGACTAATGGCGGTGACGCGAGATAATTTGCTTTTATATGTGGTGAAATTCTACCCTCGAAATTTCTATTACCAGACAATACTGAAACAGCATAGATATTTTCTTTTTGAATAGACTCAACAATTTCATCGGCTAATGGACCTGAATTTCCAATACATGTAGTGCAGCCATAACCAACTAAATGAAAACCGAGTTTATCTAAGTAAGTATTTAATCCTGCTTCCTTCAGGTAATCTGTAACAACTTGTGAGCCGGGTGCTAATGAAGTTTTAACCCATGGTTTTACCTCTAATCCTAATTCCACTGCTTTCTTAGCTAAAAGTCCCGCTCCAATTAAAACATTTGGATTAGAAGTATTTGTACAAGATGTAATTGCTGCAATTAAAATAGATCCATCTTTAATTGAATATTTCTTATCTTTTACTTTTGAGACTGAAAAATCTTTTTTACCAGTTACTTCAGAAAAACTTTTCTTAAAACTAGTTGAAGCATCAGTTAATAAAACCTTATCTTGTGGTCTTTTTGGTCCTGAGATAGTAGGAACAATAGTTGTCATGTCTAAAGTTAAAGTATCAGTAAAATCAATATCTTCACTAGACCACAAACCCTGAGCTTTCGCATATTCCTCAACTATTTTTACAGTCATTTCATCTCTACCAGAAAATTTTAAATACTTTAAAGTTTCCTCATCTATTGGAAAAAAACCACAAGTTGCTCCATACTCTGGAGCCATATTTGCAATTGTTGCACGATCCGCTAAAGTTAAATTCTTTAAACCATCACCATAAAATTCTACAAACTTTCCGACTACACCCTTGTCTCTTAACATTTTAACAACTGTTAAAACTAAGTCTGTTGCAGTAGTGCCCTCTGGCATTTTATTTTTGACTTCAAAACCTATTACTTCAGGAATAAGCATTGAAATGGGCTGACCTAGCATACCCGCCTCAGCTTCAATACCACCTACTCCCCACCCTAAGACTGAAAGTCCATTAACCATAGTAGTATGACTATCAGTTCCTACCAATGTATCTGGAAAAAGATAACTCTGTCCCTCAAACTCTTCACTCCATACTACTTTAGATAAGTATTCTAAATTTACCTGATGACAAATTCCAGTTCCAGGAGGAACTATTCTAAAGTTATTGAACGCTTGCTGACCCCATTTTAAAAAAGAATATCTCTCACCATTTCTATTAAATTCAATTTCAACATTTTTATCGAAGGAATCTGCTTTAGCAGACTGATCAACTTGGACTGAATGGTCAATAACAAGATCTACTGCAGAAAGTGGATTAATTGTATTAGGATCTTTATTTTTTTCTTTCACAGCTTCTCTCATAGCTGCCAAGTCAGCCACTGCAGGAATTCCGGTGTAATCTTGTAGTAACACTCTAGCGGGTCGATAAGCAATTTCTGTTTTAGATTTTTTTGTTTTTAGCCAATTTTTAACTGCCTCAATTTGATTTTTTGTAACCGATACATCATCCTCATATCTTAACAAATTTTCTAACAAAACTTTAAGGGATTTTGGTAATTTGGAAATACCCTCCAAACCATTTTCTTCTGCTTTCTTTAATGAATAAAATTTAAATTTTTTATTATTTATTTCTATATCAGAAAGAGTTTTGTAAGAGTTAATTTTACCTGTTTTCATATTTTTATATATAAAATGTAATTATGCTTAATAAAAGAAGTCCTGACATAACATAATTAAAGTACTTAATAAATTTATCATTTGTCGCAAATTTCCTCAAAAATTTACCGACAAACGTCCACAAAGTAATACTTGTGACAGAAAATAGAAAGGCAAGAACAACTATTTGAGTCGCATAACTAATATAATTTACTCCTAATTCAACATATGTAGAGACAACAATAATTGCAACAGTAACACCTTTAGGATTTAAATATTGAAATAAAAAGGTTTCAATAAATTTTACAGGGTTTTCTTTTTGGGTTTCATTTGAAGAGGTTGAAAACGCAATCTTATAAGCCAGATATATTAAAAATAAAGTCCCAAGATATCTAATGACTATTTGAATGACAGGAAATAATTTAAAAACATTAATTAAACCTATCGATAAAAACAAAACTAATGAAGTGAATCCTAAAGTCACACCAAGAATATGAGGGATTGTTTTTTTTATCCCAAAATTAAATCCAGAGTAAGATGCAACTACATTATTTGGACCTGGTGTATAAGCTGTCACAAACCAAAATAAAGAAATTGATAATATTTCAGGATGCATACTTAGGCTATTGGAAGACCATTTTCCGATTGTTGAGATGGATGAACAAGAATCACTTTGCCTTCTTTATCTATTGAGCCTAAAATTAAAACTTGAGACACCACTCCAGCAATGTTTTTTTCAGGAAAATTACAGACTCCGATTACTTGTTTACCTTTTAAATTATCCTCATTGTAATAATGAGTAATTTGTGCTGAAGATTGTTTAATTCCTATCTCTTTTCCAAAATCCACCTCAACTACTAAAGATGGTTTTCTTGCTTTCTCATTTTTTTTTACAGAAATTACTGTCCCAACTCGTATGTCAACTTTGTTAAATATATCGTATGTTATTTGTTCTTTCATAAATCCAGTATATATATTAGTTATTATTCATGAGTACAGAAATTAATATTGAAAAATTATATGAAAATTGCATCAAAATTTTGACTGATTTAATCGGTTTCAAAACAATTTCTGGAGATGATAATAGTAATTTAATTAATTATTGTGAGGAATACCTTCACAAATTAGGTGCAACCTCATTTAAAACTTTTGATCAGGAAAAGAAGAGAGTTAATCTTTTTGCTACATTCAAAGCAAAAAAAACAAATGGAATAAAACCAATTATCTTATCTGGTCACACTGATACTGTTCCAGTTTCAAAAAGTTGGAGCACAGATCCTTTTAAAGCTACAATCAAAGATGATAAACTTTATGGCAGAGGTGCATGTGATATGAAAGGTTTTATTGCGTGTGTTTTAGCTTATGCCCCAATTTATTCAAAAGTGGAATTAAATAGAGATATCCATTTTTCATTTACATTTGATGAAGAAACTGCTTGTCTTGGAGCGCCCATATTAATTGAGGAGTTAAAAAAAAGAAAAATTCAAGACGGCATTTGCATAATTGGAGAACCAACTAAAATGAAAATTATAGATGCTCACAAAGGTTGTTATGAATATACAACTTATTTTGAGGGTTTAGCAGGTCATAGTTCAATGCCACATAAAGGTGTTAGTGCGGTTGAGTTTGCTTCACGTTACGCAAACAAACTCATTGAATTAAGACAGGACTTAAAAAAAAGAGCTCCTAAAGACTCGATATTTGAT
The DNA here is from genome assembly GCA_902552805.1 of uncultured Pelagibacteraceae bacterium. Taxonomy (GTDB): domain Bacteria; phylum Pseudomonadota; class Alphaproteobacteria; order Pelagibacterales; family Pelagibacteraceae; genus Pelagibacter. Next base: position 69,206 of record CACDIC010000006.1, on the reverse strand, counting down.
CCACCCTTTTCAACTTTGCAAGTTGGAGGAATATATGGTGGCATAGCACACAATGTTATAGCTGATAAATGTCATATCGAATGGGAGACTAGGCCGGTGGTGAAAGAAGATGGAATTTTTTTAAATCAAGAAATAGATAAATATGCTAATGAAATTTTATTACCAGAAATGAGAAAAGTATTTCCAAATTCAAAGATAACTAAAAAAATAATTGGTGAAGTAACTGGTTTTGATCGTGTTCAAAACTCAGAGGCATGTGAGTTAGTTTCAAGTTTAACTGGGGACAATTCACGAGAGGTTGTTTCTTTTGGCACTGAGGCTGGCTTGTTTCAGGAAATTGGGATGAGTACTGTGGTCTGTGGTCCTGGTTCGATTGAACAAGCTCACAAAGTTGATGAATTTATTGAATTAAATGAAATTAAAAAATGTTTAAAATTTTTAGATGGTCTTAAAAAAAGATCTACTTTAAATTAATTCCAGCCACCAACAGCTTTCACTTCTAAAAATTCCTCTAGACCATGTTCACCAGCTTCTCTACCAATTCCAGAATGTTTAAAACCTCCAAATGGTGCATCTACAGCAATACCAGCTCCATTTACGTCTACCATTCCTGATCTTAACTTTCTTGCAACTCTTTGAACTTTTTCTTTGTCTTGCGTTTGAATATAATTAGTCAATCCATAAGGAGTATCATTAGCAATTTTAATTGCTTCCTCTTCATTTTCAAAAGGCATTACTGATAACACCGGACCAAAAATTTCTGTTCTTGCAACTTCCATATCATTTTTAACATCAACAAAAACTGTTGGTTTTACAAAGTATCCTTTTTCAAATCCCTCTGGTTTACCAGCGCCTCCTGCAACTAATTTTGCACCTTCATCAATACCCTTTTTAATTAAAGTTTGGATTTTGTTGTATTGATTTTCTGAAATAACAGGACCAATATGCTCTCCCTCCTTCTTTGGATCACCAACCTCGAAATTTTCAGTGTATTTCTTTAATCTCTCTACAGCTTCATTATACATTGATTTTTCGACAAGCATTCTGGTTGGAGCATTACACGACTGACCAGAATTCCTGAAACATCTTAAAGCCCCCCTTTCAATAGCATCTGGATCAGCATCTTTAAAAATTATATTTGCTCCCTTTCCTCCTAATTCTAAACTTACTCTTTTAAAATCTTTGGCTGCATTTTGTGAAATTAATGCTCCAGCTCTAGTAGAGCCAGTAAATGAAATCATGTTGACGTCGGGATGACTTGTGAGTGTATTACCAGTAGTTTCACCATCTCCATTTACTAAATTAAATACTCCAGCAGGAAATTTTGTTTCATCAATTAATTCTGCTAGAATCATTGAAGATAAAGGAGCAAGTTCAGATGGTTTTAAAATCATAGTACAGCCAGAGGCTAAAGCTGGTGCAACTTTAAGACAAACTTGGTTCATTGGCCAGTTCCATGGTGTAATCAAAGCACACACACCTTTTGGCTCATAAATTAATCTTTGATTTGGAGCATGCTCACCTAAAGGTTTTTCAAATTCAAATTTTTTAAGATATCTAATAAATGATTTTAGATGTGCTGCACCTGTACCCGCTTGTAATTTTGTTGCAAAGTCTTTGGGAGCTCCCATTTCTGTGGTAATTGCTGCAGCAATATCCGCCCATCTTTTTTTGTAATTTTCGTACAATTTTTCTAATAATCTTATTCTTTCTTCTTTAGGGGAAAATGCCCAAGTGCTATAAGCTTTTTTCGCTGAACTTACTGCATAATCAATATCTTCTTTATCTCCTAAAGAAATAACCGCACAATTTTCCTCTGTAGCAGGATTAATTACTTTTATTTCTTTTTTACTTTTCGGATCAACCCATTTTCCATCGATGTAAAAATTTTTTTTATTTTCCATACCACACTCCTAACCTTTCCTTATTTTTTTGCAAACAAATTAGTAAGTTCATAAACAATTGTTGCTGCAGCTAAAGATGTTACCTCCGCATGATCATATGCTGGGGATACTTCAACTACATCTGCTGAGATTAAATTCATTCCTGACAAGCCTCGAATTACATTGACCATTTCTCTTGAGGTCATTCCTGCAATTTCTGGTGTACCTGTTCCTGGTGCAAAAGCTGGGTCTAAAACATCTATATCAATCGATAAGTATAATGGATTATCTCCAACTCTTTTTTTAATTCTTTCAGCTATTTTATCAGTTCCCTCTGTTTGAAATTCATCACAATGAATTATTCTAAATCCAAAACTTTCATCATTTTTTATATCGTCTCTACTATATAAAGGTCCTCTTATACCTACATGCATAGAAGCATCGTCTAAAAATAAATTCTCTTCTCTTGCACGTCTAAATGGAGTTCCATGCGTATAAGGTGCCCCAAAATAAGTATCCCATGTATCTAAATGAGCATCAAAATGAACTAAAGCAACTGGGCCTTTATTAATTTTGTTTACTGCTTTTAATAAAGGAAATGCAATTGTATGGTCACCACCTAAACTAATTATACCTCCGGTTTTTTTTAGTAAATCTACAGCACCTTCCTCAATTTGTTTGATCGCTTCATTAATATTAAAAGGATTACACGTAATATCTCCAGCATCAGCAACCTGCTGTACTTTAAATGGTTCTACATCATAACTTGGATGATAATTTGTTCTTAAGTGTCTTGAAGCTTGTCTAATGCTTTGAGGACCAAACCTTGCTCCTGGTCTATAACTTGTGCCTGCATCAAAAGGAATACCAACTATTGCAACATCACAATATTCAACATCTCTCAATTCTGGTAATCGTGCAAAAGTCGAGGGTCCAGCAAATCTTGGTACTTTGGTTCCACTTACTGGTTGGATTGGTTGCTTGGAACTTTTTTTTTTCATCATAAAACTCTATCACATTCTCACAATTTGGAATATCTTCAATAATACTTATTATGAAATTATTTAAGTTCATTTTATTATATTTATTTTTAGTTTCTTCTGTGCAGGCAGATACGATTTATCAATTGATTAAAATCCCAAATCTTGAAATTTATAATATTAAAACTACTAATAGTCTGAGATATCTTTACGCTAAACAACCTTTTACAATTGGGGTAGATAATAATATTAATTGTTTTAAATCATCAAAACAAGATTTAGACCAAAAGTATAAAATTATAGAAAAGAATTTAAAAAGATATTCTCAAAGTTTTTTAAAAAAAATAAATTTAAAATATATTATTCTTTGTGAAGATTTATCAATTTCAGGAATTAATACTGCTGGAATACCTGATAATGTTATGAAAACTCTTATTGTTGATATTAAATTTAATAATAAATATTTTGAAAGGGTATTGCATCATGAAGTCTTTCATATAATCAATGATAGTTTTAAGGAAATTTTTAATGAAAAAACTTGGTCGAGTTTCAATTCAAATAGCTTTAATTATGCGGAATGTTCGACTTGCACAAAAAAAATAGGTCTTGATACTTATTCTAAAACTAATGGTTTTATTACTGAATATTCAAAATCAACCGCTTCTGAGGATATGGCAGAAGTTTTTTCTCATTTAATGCATGGGAATTTGCCAAAACAAATTGATCCTATTCTTCAAAAAAAGATAGATTTTATCAAATCAGGGTTGCTTAAAATTGATCAAAATTTCGATTTATGATTAAAAAAATTAAAGCTTCAAGGTCAGAAAAGATAATATTTTTTTTCTTAATATCTTTAGCTATTTTTTCTCTAAGTTCTTTTTTTTTGATAAAGAATAAATGCTTATTTGTTAAGAATTATAATCCAGAAAAACTTTCTTTTAATAAGCCAAATAATATCGCAATTTTAAATGTTGAATGTGGAAATGTAATAATTGAATTATATCCAAATATTTCTCCAAATTCAGTTGAAAGATTTAAAACATTGGTGAGATCTAAGGCTTACAACGATGTTGCATTTCATAGAGTGATTAAAGACAACCTTGTACAGGCAGGTGATTTAGAATTTGGTAAAAAAGGAAATATTGATTATGGAAAAATCGGAACAGGACAATCAGGATTAGGAACCATAAACTCAGAAGTAGATGTCCCATTTAACTATGAAAGGGGAAGTGTAGGTTTTGCAAGAACAGAAAAATATAACACTGAAGATAGTCAATTTTTCATCACACTCAAAGATGAGCCATTATATGAGAGTGAATATACACCAATCGGGAAAGTAATTTATGGGATAGAAGCACTAGAAAAAATAAAATATCAAAATAAATCTGAGTATGTTCTAAGGCCTGACTTTATAAATTCTATTAAAATGTTAGTTGACTAAAGGTTTACCAGTAGCCAAGGTGTGTTTAATCCTGTCTTGAGTATTTTTAGTTTCTATTAATCTCATAAAAGCATCTAATTCTAATTTGAATAAATCATCTTCTGTTAACACTTTATCCATAGTTGTGTCTCCACCACTTAAGACGAAGGCTAATTCTTTTGCAACTTCTACCCCATGATCTAAGATTATTTTATCATTATAGAGTTTTTCTAAAATTTTATGCATTTCTCCAATAACCACTTTCCCAGGCAAGTTAAACTGAAGTTCGCTAGGTGCTTTAAAATCTTTGTTTTCGTTCAAGATTTTTTTTGAAACCTCTAATAAACTATTTCTATTCATAATCTTTTTATTTTCAGGCAGTAAGTATTTCAATGGCTCAGCTTCAACAGGTGATGTTGCTGTTTTTCCATAGCCAATGATATCAAAAACTTTTAATGGTGCATAATTTGGATCTTTTTTTGCCTCTTTTGTATCTAACCATCTAGCTAACATTTCTTTACAACCTCCGCCAGCTGGAATTAATCCTACGATAGTTTCTACCAGGCCAATTACAATATTTGTATGAGAGGCAACAAAATTACTTTGTACTAAAACTTCAAATCCACCTCCTAAAGTAAGTCCTGATGGTGCGGATATAACTGGGTGTTTAGAGTACTTAAGATGTTTACATGTTTCTTGGAAATATTTAATAAATTTCTCAATTGATTTAAAATCATTTTTGTTAGCGAATTCCATTGTATAGGTTAAATTTACGCCTGCAGAAAATTGCATGCTTTCATTAATTATAATCAAAGGCTTGTCGGTTGCTTTCTTTAAAGCATCCATTGAATCATAATCTAATGCATTAGCTTTGGTAGTAAACTCAACTATATTATAATCATTGAATCTATAAATGGATGCTGAACTATTTCCATCAACATTCGTTGCTGTTTTCTTAACCTTACCCAGAGTTTCTATTGATGTATATTTTTGCCTCTCACCATAAAAGTTTTGATTTTTTGTTTTGCTTAAATTTTCTAAAAAATTATTGCCCTTAAAATTTTCAACTTTTTCGAAAAAGTTTTTAACACCAATTTCCTCTAGCATTTCAAAGGGTCCTTTAGCCCAGTTAAACCCTAATCTCATAGCCTCATCAATATCATTAAATTCTTTTGTTATCTCAGGAACTAATGATGAAGCATATTTAATAATTTTTTCTAATACTGACCAAGCATATTCTCCATATTTATCATTCCTATTAATTAGACCTTTAAGGTCAACTTTGTCAGATTTTATGTCAATTTTTTTGCTTAGAGAATAATCTCCAGTTTGTAGATCGATAGCTTCCATTACTTTGCCACTATCAGTTTTCTTTATTCTATAGAAACCACCTTTGCCCTTTCTACCTGTATATCCAGTTTCGATTAATTTTTTTACTAAAGGAATTTCTTTTGCGACCTCATGAAATTCATCAGTTTCAGGTAACTCTTTGATAAAACTTTTTAAAACATCAGCCATAAGATCAATGCCAATTAAATCATAAAGCCCAAAAACACCTGTTTTTGGAATACCCATTGGTCTCCCAAATATTGCATCTGCCTCCTCTACAGAAAGTTTCATTTTAAATGCTTCAGTCATTGCAATTTGCATAGCGTAAACACCAACTCTGTTGCCTAAAAAACCTGGAGTGTCATTACAAACGATGGCTCCTTTTCCAAGCTCAAGTTCACAAAATTCTTTTAATTGATTTATCTTATTTAAGTCATTGTCTTCATTTTTAACAATTTCCAAAAGACCCATATATCTGACAGGATTAAAAAAATGAGTTATACAAAAATCTTTTTTTTGTTCTTTATTTAAATTTTGAGATAAAATTTTAATAGGTATTGAAGAAGTATTTGATGAAACAATCGCACCATCTTTTCGGCTGTTAAAAATTTTTTTATAAATTTGATGTTTGATATCAATTCTCTCCACAACTGCCTCAACAACCCAATCAGCTTGTTCAACTACAGAGAAGTCATCTTCAATATTACCAACTTTAATATTTTTAATTTTAGATTTATCAATTAATAAAGGTGGTCTAGATTTATGAATTCTTTCTCTGGCATTTTCACTTATTTCAGTTTTTAAATCTAAAAGAGTTACAGGTATATTTGCATTACACAAATGAGCTGCTATGCCACTGCCCATTGTTCCAGACCCTATCACTACTACATTCTTTATCTTCATGAAATTATTTTTCTAACGATTAATACCTCTGAGTCTTTCAGATCTTCTTCGTAAAAGCTCAGCAGTCACTAATATTAATGTTGATAGTATAATTAGACAAGTCGCAACAGCTAGTATTGTTGGACTTAATTGCTCCCGTAAACCTGTCCACATTTGAATTGGGATTGTCGTATTTTCTAATCCTGCTAAAAATAAAACAACCACAACTTCATCAAATGAAGTTACAAATGCAAATAAACCACCTGAAATTACTCCAGGTAAAATTAAAGGTAAGGTAATTTTCATAAAAGTATTTACTGGATCACTTCCTAAGCTTGCAGCTGCTCGTGTTACACTATGATCAAACCCCGACAAAGTAGCTGTGACTGTAATTACCACAAAAGGTGTTCCTAATATAATATGAGCTAATACTATTCCTGTATGAGTTGCTGCTAAACCCGCTTTTGCCATAAAGAAAAATATTGCAACACCAGAAATAATTAGTGGAACAATCATTGGTGAAATTAACACAGCCATTATTAATCCTTTATATGGCATATGTCTGCTGCTCAATCCTAAAGCCGCAACTGTTCCAAGTATCACTGATCCAATTGTTGCAAAAATCGCAATGATAAAACTATTCTTAGCTGCTAATCCCCATGGATTTTTTGTTCCGTAAATCATATCCTTATACCATCTTAGAGAAAATGCATCTGGATCAAGACGCTTCATTCCATCAGAAAAACTCAAAAATTCTTCTGCGTTAAATGATAATGGAAATATTACAAACAAAGGTGCGATTAGAAAAAAGAAAACAGCACCACAAATTGTAAGATAAATATAATGCCAAATTCTATAATGTGGTTCAGTATATTTTGGTAAAGCCATTTGATTATCCTAATTTAATATTATCAATTCCAACTAGTTTGTTATAAAGCCAATAAATTACCAATACTCCACTTAACAACATTAATCCCATGGCTGATGCAAAGCTCCAATCAAGAGTGCTTTTCATGTGGAAAGCAATTTGGTTACTTATTAAAGTTCCAGATGCACCACCAACTAAGGCTGGGGTGATGTAATAACCTATCGCTAAAATAAATACTAATAAACAGCCCGCACCTATTCCTGGGATTGTTAATGGAAAATAAACTTTCCAAAATGCCACAAATGGAGTTCCACCTAATGATTTTCCTGCCCTCATTAAGCTAGGTGAGATAGTTTTCATGACACTATAAAGTGGTAAAACCATGAATGGTAGCAATATTTGTGTCATCGCAACGTAACTTCCTGTTTTGTTGTACATCATCTCAGGTCTATTATCGTCAGCTACCAATCCTATTCCGACAAAGAAATCATTTACTATTCCTTGTTGCTGCAACAAAATCATCCAGCTTGCAGTTCTTACAAGTAATGAAGTCCAGAACGGCAACAATACACAGATCATTAATAAGTTGCTGTACTTCATAGGTAAAGTAGCAAGTAAGTGCGCTATTGGATAGGCCATTAAAAAACAAAAGACTGTCACAAAGAATGCAATCTCAAGAGTTCTTAGCCATAACACCCTGTGAATTCGTCTGTCTTCCTCAACACTTACTATTTTTCCATCTTCATTCACATACATATCCATTCCTTTAAGGTACTTTTGACTTGTAAACTCAGGGGCTCTTCTTTTAATTGCCCTCCAGTACTCGACATTAGCCCATCTTTTGTGAACTGACATTATTTGTTCCTTGTAGTTTCCCTCTTCAAATGATTTTGATTTTCGTCTTAGTTTTTTAATAATACTTTTAAATCCATTTTTTGTATAGTTTAACTGGGTAGATAACTTACCCTCACGTTTATCCTCAACTAATTTTATGAAATCCTCATGGAAAGCAGCAAAAACTTCCTCATCAGGTAACTCTTGACCATCCCAGGTTTCCATTGCCTTAAAAGTTTTTGGAAGCATTTGTGTTACCATTTTATCGTCAACACTTCGGAATAACATATCACCTATTGGAAAAACATAAGTAATTACTAAAAATAACAATAAAGGAGCAACAAGTAAGAAAGCTTTGATCTTATTCTTTCTCTCTGCCTTTTTAAGACTTACCTCTAAAGGTATCCCATCTGTTGTTAAAATTTGTTTTGTTTCAGAGCTCATAAATAAAAAGGGCGGTTAATAATAACCGCCCTTAAATTATAATATATAATTAAGTTGTTTAAAACTTAAATTATAGACCAGCTTTCATAGCTTCCCATTTTTCACCAAGCTCTGTTCCGTTATCAGCCCAGAAAATTGGATCTACTAGGAAGTAGTTTTTAGTGTTACCTTTAGCAGTTGGCATTTGTGGTACCATGTTAGTCTTACCATCTTTATACCAAGGCTCTCCTTTTGCCATAATGTCCAATGAAGATTTTCTCCACGGGGCATATGCAATATATTTAGCACTTCCTGCTAACATCTCTGTGCTAGTCATCATAGCTAAAGCTTTTTTAGCCATACCATTAGCATCGTTTGGTCCACCTTTAACTTGTACAAAATATTCGTAGTCAAGACCTTGGGCATCCCAAACTTGTTTGATTGGTGCACCTTCTCCAATTTCAGCATTGAAGAATCTACCATTCCAACCAGTAGCCATCACTACTTCACCTGATACTAACAGTTCTGGTGGTTGAGCACCTGCAGACCAAAATACACATCCACCTTTTGGATCTGTACATAATTCTTTGATCTTGTTCATTGCTCTTTCAACACCTTTTTCTGTTTCTAAAGCTTCATAGATTTTTGCTCCACCTTTTCCTGGTTTAATACCATCTGCAGCTAAAGCGATCTCTAAATTAGTTAAAGCGCTTTTGTAGATAGCTCTTTTTCCAGGGAATTTTTTAGTGTTAAAGAAATCTTTGATAGTCTTTGGAGTACCTTTAACATTATTAGTGTTATAAGCATAATTCCAAGAATATAAAATATTTCCTACAGCACACTTACTAGGCATTGCAGTAAAGAAATCTTTACTTGCTGGAGTTCCATCTGGAGCTGGTGGGAAGTCTTTATCGAAATCAAATTCAACAAATAATCCTTCATCACATCCAGTAATAGTATCCATTGCAAACACGTCGATTATATCCCACGTGATTTTACCAGCTTCTTTTTGTGCTTTAATCTCAGATAATCCACCAGAATAGTCAACCCAGGCAATATTTATGCCAAGTTTTTTAGCTGTAGGATCACCATAACCTAACTTTTGAGACTCAGTATAAGCCCCACCCCATGACACTGCAGTTACTGTTGTTGCAAATGCTGAAGTAGTTAGTGAAAGTACAAAAGAAATAGCTAGTAATACTTTACTTAGTTTTTTCATTTTTCCTCCGTTTAAACGTTTTTTATAAAAATGAATTACAACAAGATCGATAATGAGAGTCAACAGCCCATTTTAGTTAATTTAGCAATATATTGGTGGTCTAAGAAGGATCTAACGCTCTAGCATCTTCACTGTTCCAACCTATCTTGATATCTTTGCCAAGCTTAATATCCAAATTGGCTGAACTATTAGGGACCTTTAAGATAAATTGATTATTGCCTAAAAGATTTATTCTAACTCTTGTATGATCTCCGTGATATATTACTTCTTCAATCTTTCCAGTATGTATATTGTCCATTTGATCACTTGGATTAATTAACGCTCTTTCAGGTCTTAAAGAAATCTTAGTTTTCTCACCTTTACCTTTTACAGAAATAGGATTTGCAAGTATATCCGTGTTAGCTATTTTAACCTTACACTTACCTCCTGAAATATCTGAAACCTCACCCACAAAAGTATTATTTTCTCCAATAAATTCAGCAACAAAAGAATTTACAGGTTTTTCATAAAGCTCATCCGGACTTGAAAGCTGCTGAACTTTTCCATCATTAAAAACAGCAATACGATTAGACATGGTTAATGCTTCACTTTGATCATGAGTTACGTAAACAACAGTTACACCAATGTTTTCATGTATATGTTTAATTTCATATTGCATACTCTCTCTCAAATTTTTATCTAAAGCTCCCAGAGGTTCGTCCATTAAAACTAGTTGAGGATCAAATACTAATGATCTCGCTACAGCAACTCTTTGTTGTTGACCACCTGATAACTGCCCTGGCATTCTTGATGCGAAACCTTGAAGTGAAACCATTGATAAAGCCTTATCAATTTTTTTATCTGCCTCGTCTTTTGGAATTTTTCTAACTCTTAACGGAAAGGCAAGGTTCTCATAAACTGTCATATGAGGAAATAGCGCATAATTCTGAAACACCATTCCAATACCTCTTTTATGCGGAGGTATACTTGAGATAGCCTTACCATCTAAATATATTTCACCATTTGTTGGTGTCTCAAATCCTGCCAGCATCATTAAGCAAGTTGTTTTTCCTGAACCAGAGGGTCCTAACATAGTTACAAACTCACCTTCTTCAATATCTAATTGAAGATCCTTAACGACTAAAACTTTGCCGTCATAGCTTTTATCTACTTTATCGAATTTGACGAAATCTTTTTTAAGAGCCATAATTTTAATCAACTTTTAAACATTTGTAAGAATAAATTTCAACCTTTAATAACTAGCTTTTAACGTGAAGTTCTTTAGACATATTACAAAATAATTCTGCTCCTTGATCTGTAACTCTTATTGCTTCTGATGCTTCAACACCCCATTCACCAAATTGCATAACCGCTATCATGTGAAAACAAATATTAGGTTCCAAAATTGTCATGTCACCTTTATAAATATTTAATGTATGTTCTCCCCAATCTGGTGGATAACCAATTCCAATCGAATAACCGGTCCTAGATTTTTTTTCTATTCCATATTTATCTAATATTTTCCAAAATGCTTGGGCAACGTGATCTACAGTATTTCCGGGTTTGGTTGCATCAATTCCAGCTTGAAGCGCCTCAATTGTTTTTTTCATCGTATCAATTTTAAGTTGATCAGGTTTTCCAAGCAAAATAGTTCTGGCCATCGGTGCATGATAACGCTTGTACACTCCAGAAAGTTCAACAATTGTAGCCTCACCATCAATAAATTTATCTTGTGTTGCGGTTAGATGTGAAGCAGATGTTCCTTTTCCGGTAGGAAGCAATGTTGCAATACTGGCGTATTCTCCGCCAAATTCAGGGGTTCCATAAAACAAAGCTTTTTGAATTTCTCCAACAGCATCACATTGTCTAACCCCAGGACTTATAACTTCGTAAGCTTTTTTCATTCCAACCTCTGAAATTTTTGCAGCAGATTTCATAAAATTTATTTCAGTATTTGATTTTACTAGACGAGCCCAATTAACTAATCTTTCAGAGTCTTTGATCTTGGCATCGGGTAAACCATCCCTAATTTTCTGATAACAGAATGCGGTAAAATAATGTGCATCCATCTCTAAACCAATAGAAAGCTTATCCCATTTTTTATTCTTAATTATCTCCACTAAATAATCATGAGGATGCTTAGGCCAGGTATGAATGTAGTGCTCATCATATACGATTATATTCTCCTTATTTAAATATGTTTTTAAATAAGCTCCCCCGGCATCTTGATCTCTAACGAAACATAAGGGTTCATCAGCATTGACATGAACTATTGCACATTGAGCATAATAAAAAGACCAAGCATCATAACCTGTTAAGTAATTTATGTTATTTGTATCGTGAGAAATTAATAATTCGATGCCTTTATCTTGCATCATTTTTTGAACTTTTTTTAATCTATTGTTATATTCTTCTTTTGTAAAAAGACTCATTGATCTAAACTAAATAATTTTCCAAAGCCTTGAATATCTTTATTCATTCCAATGCTTTCTAAAGTATCCCAAATTAATGATTGATTACTTGTAATGACAGGTTTACCTAATTTTTTCTCTAATCTTTCGATTATATTTAAGACTGGTAAAGCTGTACACGAAATAAATAAGGCATCAGAATTTTTAATTTCTATTTGCGATAAAGTTTCCAATAAAAAATTTTGATCTACTTTTCCGATATCATAGTCAGCTGCGATATCTAGATAAGTATTAGTAACAATATCAAAACCTTGACTTGAAAAATAATCTATAATCTCATCATTTAATTTTTTACTATAAGGAGTAAATATTGCGAGTTTTTTTATATTTAACTTTTTTAATGCTTTAATAGCTGCAGTGCTTGGTGTTGTAATTTTTGCTTTTGGTTTCGCCTCTTTAACTTTTCTCTCTATAGTATCATGTCCAACAGCTATAGTTCCAGAAGTACATCCGTAAACAACGCAATCTATGTTTTCATCTGGTAAAATATTTTTAGTAACATCTGTAACTTTTTCAGACATTTTAATTAAATTTTCTTTTGATAATGGATTGTAACATTCAATTCTATTTACGAAAAAATCTATATCTTTATCTTTAATTATTTTGATAAAATCTTTTTCAATTATAAAATCAGTAGCTAAGGCAATTAATCCTATTCTGGGATTATATTTCTGGATAAATTGTGGTTGAATTTTATTAGACTTCATTAAAATCCTTAAAAATCTTTGTTTATTAGTCTAGTTTAAATAAAGACATTATAAAATAAGATAATTTGGCGGTTGAAAATCTATTTAAATAAGATTTAATTTAGTCTTTATAAATTGTTAACAAATAGAGGAATATAATGAGAAAATTAATTATTGCTGCGTTTATATTTGTATCAAGTTTTACAACAAATGTTTTTGCAGAAGTAAAAATGGGAATAATTTTAGGATTCACTGGTCCTATAGAATCTCTTACACCTGCTATGGCTGCATCTGCAGAACTTGCTTTTAAAGAAGCATCTGACTCAGGTTCACTATTAGGTGGAGAAAAAATTTCAGTAGTAAGAGCAGACTCAACTTGTGTTGATTCAGCAGCGGCAACAGCGGCAGCTGAGGGTGTTATTGCACAAGGTGTAGCTGCAATCATGGGTGCTGATTGTTCAGGTGTAACAGGTGCTATTGCATCAAATGTTGCTGTACCAAATGGTGTAGTAATGATTTCACCTTCTGCAACATCTCCAGGATTAACAACTTTAGATGATAAAGGGTATTTCTTTAGAACTGCTCCATCAGATGCTAGAGGTGGACAAATTCTTGCAGATATTACTAAGGATAGAAAAGTAAAAAGTGTAGCTATTACTTATACAAACAACGATTATGGTAAAGGTTTAGCTGATGTTTATAAAGCAGCAGTAGAAGCTCACGGAATAAAAGTAACTACAGTAAATGCTCATGAAGATGGAAAAGCAGATTATTCTTCTGAGGTTGCAACACTAGCTTCAGCAGGTGGTGATGCAGTAGCTGTTATTGGATATCTTGACCAAGGTGGAAAAGGTATTATTCAAGCTTCTTTAGACTCTGGTGCATTTGACAGATTTATTTTGTCAGATGGTATGATTGGTCAATCATTAGTTGATGCATTTGGAAAAGATTTAAGAAAGTCTTTTGGTTCAATGCCAGGTTCAACTGGAAAAGGTGCTGGAGTTTTTGCTGACGTAGCAAAAGCCGCTGGTATTGACAGTTCTGGTCCATACACTGGTGAGTCATATGATGCAGCTGCTTTAATTATTTTAGCAATGCAAGCAGGTAATTCAGCTGACAGAGCATCAATTGCAAAAAATGTGATGGATGTTGCAAACGGCCCCGGAACAAAAATTTATCCGGGTGAACTTAAAAAAGGTTTAGATTTATTAGCTAAAGGTAAAAAAGTTGACTACGAAGGTGCAACAGGTGTTACTTTTACTAGCGTCGGTGAAGCTGAAGGTTCTTTCTTAGAACAAGAAGTTAAAGGCGGAAAATTCAAAACTAAAAAACAAAGATAATTTATCTTAAAATTAAAACCCCTGACATTTCTATGTTGGGGGTTTTTTTTAAAAAAATAAATATTTATCAGCCATATATAAAGCCCAAGCAAAGGCTGCACCTAAAATTATATATTTCATCTTTTTATTTTATTTCTATTTTTTCTGGAAGTATACCTTTTGGTCTATATCTCATAATCAATAACAGGCCTATTCCCATCATTAAAAATCTAAAATATGGAACACTTTCAATTAAATGAACTTTTAAAAAGTGAGTATCAGCTAAACCAGCTGTTGTTAAATTAACTAAATATAATCCAATAGGTGCTGACTCAATCCATAGAAACCAAACCACAAAGCCTCCTAGAATTGCACCAAAATTATTACCACTACCACCCACTATGACCATCACCCAAATTAAAAAAGTATATCGCATAGGTCTGTAGCTGCCTGGAGTAAATAATCCATCTTGGGTTACCAACATAGCACCAGCAATTCCAACTATAGCTGAACCTAAAACAAAAATTAGTAAATGTTGTTTCACCACATTTTTACCCATTGCATTCGCTGCTTCTTCATTATCTCTAATAGCTCTCATCATTCTACCCCACGGAGAATAAAGAGCTTTTTGAGTTAAAATTAATAGAATGATAACAACAATTAAAAACAAACCTGAATAACAAAGTTTTACAAAAATTGATGATCCTTCAATGACAAATTGATTTAGAGCAGATTGTCTTTCAGTTAAATCTGTTATTAAATTTAATTTACTTAAATTAAATTTTTCTACTAAATTTATAAACCAATCTGTTTGTTGTAAATTAACCTCATAAGGTGCAGGGCGCTTCAAACCAATAACATTTTTTACACCCCTGGTTAGCCAATCTTCATGTTTAATAATTGCTATAACAATTTCTGATATTAATAAAGTGGCTATTGCCAGATAATCTGCCCTTAAACCTAAGGCAACTTTACCAATTACAAATGCTAACCCACCTGCAAATAGAGCGCCAACGATCCAAGAAAAAATAATTGGAAGACCAAATCCGCCGAGAAATCCTGTTTTTGCAGGATCTACTTCCTCTATTGCCTCAATCCCAGGTTCAGATACAAATCTAATGATTATTATTCCTGCAATTATAATAGTTGCAATAATATAGGTTCTAACTTTTGATTTTTCATATTTTTTTAGTACGTATCTAACGGCTAATGCCATTCCTATTATTAGTAAAAGACTTAATAAAATATTAGATCCACCTGCGCTCCATGCTTCTTGAACGGGATCAACAGAGATTAAAACTGCAGCTAAACCACCAAGGGCAGTATAGCCCATTATACCAAAGTTAATTAGACCAGCATAACCCCATTGAATATTAGCTCCCATTGTCATGACTGCTGAAATCAAACAAAGGTTGAAGATTGATAAAGCTATATTCCAAGATTGAAAAATTCCAACAAGAATAATTAATCCCATCATTATAGTATAAGCTGCAATTACATTTAAATTTTTTCTCACAATATTTTTCCTTTGAAAATTCCAGATGGTCGGTAAAGCAGTACAATGACAAGAATTGAAAATGATACCGCAAATTTATAATCTGTTGATAGTAATTGTACTAAAGTATTTGGCTCTAAACTTTCAGGCAATAGATAAATGAAAAATTTTTTATAAGCATAAGTTAAAAGAATTTCAGAAAATGCGATTACATATCCACCTAAAAATGCACCAAAAGGATTTCCTATACCACCAACAATAGCTGCAGCAAAAATTGGGAGCATATTATTGAAATAAGTAAATGGTTTAAAACTTTTATCTAAACCATATAAAGCTCCACCAATTGTAGCTAAAACTCCCGCTATTATCCATGTAATCATAACAATCTTTTTTGGATCTATTCCAGACAACAATGCAAGATCTTCATTATCAGAATAAGCCCTCATACTTTTTCCTGTTTTTGTTTTATTTAAAAACCAAAAAAGAGTTGAAACTAAAATTAATGTTACAACAATTGTAATTACCTGGGTTGATTTGATTGCGAGGCCTTCATTAAGTCCTGTCATTTCTTTAAACTCACCGGCTTTAATTAAAAATTTTTCACCATCAAAAAATCTTCTATCAGATGGGCCAATGATTATTCGAACAACGGCTTGGGTAACGAACATTACTCCAATACTCACCATTGCTAATTGAACAGGGGGGCTTTTACTAACTCTATAATATTTAAAAACAAATTTATCTATCACAAGCATATAACCAACCATAAATATAATAGCAAAAGGAATCGCGATGAGAGCAGTTGGTAAAATGCCTAAGTTTATTCCTAAAGATTGAAAATACCATGTAAACAAAATTGTAACCATGGTTCCAAAAGACATCATATCTCCTGTAGCAAAGTTTGCGAACCTTAAGATCCCATATATCAATGTTACAAAAATTGCACCCAAAGCTAATTGAGATCCATAGGCTAATGCTGGTACAAAAATATAATTTAATAAAAGTACAATCGCGTTTATATAATCCATATCAACCGCCTAAAAATGAACTCCTTACTCTTGGATCATTTAGTAATTCTTTTCCTGATCCTGAATAACGATTTTCTCCTGTGACTAACACATAACCTCTGTCTGAAATACTTAGTGCTTGTTTGGCATTTTGTTCCACCATAAGTATTGCAACATTTGTGCGTTTAACTTTTACAATATGATCAAACAATTCATCCATTACAATTGGTGAAACTCCTGCGGTGGGTTCATCTAACATTAAAACTGATGGTTTGATCATTAGTGCCCTACCTAGTGCAACCTGTTGTCTTTGCCCTCCTGATAATTCACCAACTAATTGATTTCTTTTTTCACTTAATATTGGAAACAATTCGTAGATCTCATTGATTACTGAATTATAACTCTCATCAATTAAGAAGGCTCCCATTTCTAAATTTTCCTCAACAGTCATTCCTGCAAAAACGTTTTTCGTTTGAGGTACAAATGAAATTCCTGACTTAACTCTATCTTGTGGAGACAATTGTGTAATATCTTTACCGTCAATTATTACTGAGCCAGATTTTAAATTTAATAAACCTAACATTGCTTTCATTGCAGTCGATTTTCCCGCACCATTAGGACCTAAGATTGAAACAATTTCTCCTTTGTCGACATTCACTGAGCACGAATTAATAATGTCTGGACCATTTCCATATCCACCAGTCATCTTATTTCCCTCAAAAAATGCCATTATCAATTATCCTTAATTTTTGATCCCCTGCCCAAATAACTTTCAATTACTTTTTCGTCTTTTTTTGCATCCTCCACTGAACCTTCAAATAATACTGATCCTTCAGCCATTACAATCACAGGATCACATAATCTTCCTATGAAATCCATGTCATGTTCAATCATACAAAATGTATATCCCTTTTCTTTATTTAGTTTTTCAATAGCTGTGCCAAGGTCTTTCAGTAGTGTTCTATTCACACCTGCACCCACTTCATCTAATAGAACTAACTTTGCATCTACCATCATTGTTCGACCAAGCTCCAATAGTTTTTTTTGACCACCAGATAAATTTCCTGCTAGTTCATTTCTTAAATGCCCTAAATTTAAAAACTCTATAACTTCAATAGCTTTTTGCTTAATGACATTTTCTTCTTTCATGATTAATGAAGGTTTAAATATAGCATTTATCAATTGTTCGCCTGACTGATTACCAGGAACCATCATTAAATTTTCTAAAACTGATAAATTCGTAAATTCATGTGCAATTTGAAAAGTTCTTAGCAAACCTTTTGAAAATAATTCATACGCAGGCACATCAGTTATATTTTCGTTGTTAAACATGACACTTCCAGCTGAACATTTTAGATTTCCAGCAATCAAATTAAATAAGGTAGTTTTTCCCGATCCATTAGGGCCAATTATCCCAGTTATAGTTCCCTTCTTAACCTTGAGTGAACAATCTGATACCGCTGCTAATCCACCAAAATATTTTGATAGATTATTTATTTCTAAAATATTTTCTGACATTAATTATTTGTTAAGTCTTTTGTAAATTCTATTTAATGCATTTACTACAGATTTATAAGCCCCGCTCTTACTCATTTCTTTTAAACCTTGTTCGTTTAAACCTTTTGAAGTTTGAGACTCTTTGACTAAATGTCTTAAATCTTTTTTTGAATTTACAACTGCATCTTCGGATAAAGCCAAAAATAAAGTAGTTATATATTTCTGTGCATCAGATCTTTTAATACCTTTTTTTATCAACCAAGTACTCATCACATTTAATATTTCATAATAAGATGCCATCATCCCTGACGTTGACCAGAAATTAATTGATAATTTTTCATTTTTAATTTCAATAGTGGATCCAATTTTATTAAAAAAATTTTTAACCTTTCTATTTGGTGGGCAGATAGGTACTGGTCCTTTTTTAAGAGAAATTGGCGGAAGTGGAATGGCCCTTACTAAGTCAGCTTTTACTTTTATCATTTTTCGAAGTTCTGAAAGATTTATAGTTGAGATAAAACTTATTATTGTTTGACTAGATCTAAATCTTAAATTTTTAATAATTTTTTCACCAACAGTTGGTGTGACTGCTAAAAAGATCCAATCACAATTATCAACAATTTTTTGATTATCCTTTTCAATAAATATTTTTTTAAACTTTTTTTTTAATCCTTTTGCAATAAGACTATTTCGTGATGAAATAAATATCCTTTTATAATTAAGCTTTGAAGAACATATTCCAGATATAACTGAAGATGTTATTTTTCCAGTTCCTATAAAACCTAATTTCATAAATATCTTATAGTGATTAATTTATATTAATTAATAAAAAAAGAACCTCTAATTCGCAACAACTCTCTACTTAAATCTTTGTGTTCTTTAAAGGCTTTTCTGCCATGAAGCCAAAAATAATTATTTGCTACCACAGATGATCCTACCGGAAGTTTAGTTATAATCTTCTTATTACTTTCTTCTAAACTATCAGATAATTTTTGTAAAAAAGTACCTTGTTTCATATTTTTAGGTTCAGGAAATTGATCAATATATGAAATTTGAGCTCTTCCATCTTTATCAGATGAAAATACTGGATGTTCAACTTTATAATCAATATTTTTACTTTTCGGAGAACCCCAAAGAAAATCTTCTTTTCCAACAGGATCATTAAATAATTCATCACAATGTTCCCAATCATCGAGATGAAGCATAGCAGTTTCTCCACCCTCAACATTTTTTTCCTCTATTTTTGACATTAACAACCAGTCAGTTTTTTCTTTTACATAGGTTCCATCAGTATGTAGATCCATATTTTTATAAGCCTTTCTTAAATAAGAGTCACTTCTATCCTCATGCTTAACATGAAATCTAGCATAGTATTTACCAGCCATTGCATCATGATTAGGGTTTCCAATAAGATGTGCAACTGCAGTGGAAAGTTTTACTAAAAAACTATCATCAATTTTAGAAATTAAATTTTTAGGTTTAATAATAAAACAACCAGTATTTCGATCTCTAATAATTTTATTAATTAATTTAGATAATTTATTATTACTTAAATCATCTAAACTTTTTGCGATAGTAAATCTGGTAAATGGTTTATATTCTAATGCAGTGATATCAAACTTATTAAAAGGAAAAATAAGTTTATTTAAAATATCATCTCCTATATCTATGTTAATTATTCTTTGAGATTGCTTATTTTCATAAATTTCAAATCCGTCAATTTTTTCAATCATAAATAACTGCTAAAAAGTGTAAGTATGATAGCAGAGAAAATTGTTGGGTAAACTAAATTTTTTTTAGTGATAAAAAAAAGCCCAATTGATAAAATCATTACAATTAGTCTTACTAAGTAATCTATCTCAGATAGTAATCCTGATGGAAAAATTACAATCCTAGCTATTAATGCTGCTAACGTCGAGTATGCCAAGCAATTAAACCATCTAAATATTTTGGAAGTTTCTTTAATATTTTCTGAACTTACAACACCTAAAAATCTAGACAAAAATGTCGCTAATGAAGTAATTAAGATTACTAAAAAAATATTACCTGTCATTAATTTCTCCAATAAAAAATGCAATTGTTCCAGCCACAAAACCACCAAATAAAATACACCACTCTGGAGATATAAAATAAAAAGCCGGACCTAAAATTGTACCAAGGATGATTGATAAACTAATTTTAATAGTTTTCATCGCCCCCACCATCATACAAGTAAAATAAATTGGATTAATTATTGCTAACCCAATTAACATATCTCTATTTAAAAAGTCTGATGCAATGTAGCCGATAAATGTAGAGAAAATTGCTACAGACCAGGTTGCTGTGCCAATACCAATCCAAAAATCTATCCTTGCTTCTTTTTTTATTTGTTCATAATTATCTTTCATTATTAGCCACGATGAAACGGCAATAAAGTGACATGATAAATAATATTTCCATTTAGGTTGTTTATGGTGCATCAACAAAGGCATTAAGGAGACAGTCATTGGATAAAGCCTTGCATTTACTAACCAAACAGCAATGAAGATATTTATTAATGATGACCCAATTATAAGTGACTCTGCCATCACTAATGAACCAGGTAAGGCGTAAGTCAAAAAAGTTGAAAAAAGACTTTCTTGAATTGTAAAACCAATATTTTTTAAAAGAGCTCCAATTGCTATAAAGCTAGCTCCCAAGGCTATAGCTGGACTGCCAACACCTTTGATAGATGCGAAACCTTTCAAAAAATATTTTGAGTCAATCATTAACCGCCTAGGAATAGGCGTCCCACATCAGGATTATTTAAAAGTTCATCTCCTTTACCTGCTATTGCAGTTTGTCCTGATACTAAAACATAACCAATGTCAGCAAACTCTAAGCCTTTTTTTGCATTTTGTTCAACAAGGATAATTGTTTTTTTTTCATTTTGTTGAAGGTCTCTTAAAATTTCAAATACCATTTCAATATATCTTGGCTCTAGTCCTATTGAGGGTTCATCGACAAGTAAAACTGATGGTTTCATAACCAGCGCTCTTGAAATTTCTAATAATCTTCTTTCACCACCAGACAAAACTTTCGCAGGTTGATTTCTTCTATTTCTTAATCTTTCATACTTCTCAAGAATTCTCTCAGCTTCTTGAAATGAATCCTCAGTTTTATCTTTGATAAATCCACCCATTAAAAGGTTTTCTTCTACAGTCATATCAGGGAAAACAGAATTATCTTGTAAAATATATGCAATACCAACTGATTTTAATTTTTCAGCTGGGGATAAATTGGTTATCTCTTTTCCATCAATTTCTATTTTGCCAGAAAAAATATTAGTAAATCCATAAATTGAATGAAGAATAGTTGATTTACCAGCACCATTTGGTCCTATTAAACAAAGTGATTGGGCCTTGCTAACACAAAGATCGAAATTGTGGAGAATTTCCATTTTCCCATAACCAGCATTGAGATTTTTTATTGTCAGATGAACATTACTTGGAGATAAATTTTGTAAATCTTTAACACCAGGAGCTTTACCTAAAACTTCGTACTGATTAGACATTATTGAGCTCCCAGATAAGCATCTACAACACGCTTATCATTTTTAATTTCATTTGGTGAACCATTTGCAAGCATTTTCCCATGTGCTAAGCAAAAAATATCCTCAGCCAATTGCATAATTACTTTCATATTATGTTCAATTACTAATAATGTGATACCAAAATCTTGATTTACTTTTATTAGTCTATCAATAATGCCATTAATTAAAGTTGGATTGATTCCAGCTGTGGGTTCATCTAATAATAACATTTCTGGTTCATTCATTAATGCCATTGCTAATTCTAACAGCTTCTGTTGACCAAAAGATAAATCCCCTGCACGTAGATTTCTCTTTTGATATAAACCAACAAAATTTAGTAAATTTTCAGCCTTTTCTGTAAGATCTTTTGGTATTTTAGAAAATATTGTAAATATACTTGCATCACTCCCTTTATGACTAATTAACATATTTTCTACACAATTTAATTTTCCATAAATTCGTGTTTGCTGAAAAGTTCTTAATAAACCAAGTTTTGCAATAACTGGAACTGGTAATTCTGAAACCTCTTTACCATTAAACTTAATAGAACCATTGTCTATTGGATAAGTACCAACAATAGAATTGAATAAAGTTGTCTTGCCAGAACCATTTGGTCCTATTAAACCAACTATTTTTCCTTTCTCAACATTCATCGATATATCAACATTTGCTTTAACACCACCAAATGATTTACTTACGTTGTTAACTTCCAAGATGCTCATTTTAATTCTACCTGTGCTTTTCTATCGGCTTCATCGACCACTTCTCCGAATCTTTCAGGATATTTTTCTCTTAGCCATCCCATAATTCCCTCAGGGAAATAAATTACAATTACAACAATAAGAACACCAAGTGCAACATACTGCCAACCCAAAAAGAATGTCCAAAATCCTTCTTTAAAAATATGAAATACTGTTGCGCCAATGACTGGTCCCCACAAAGTACCTTTTCCGCCTAAGATAGCCATTAAGACCATAAACACTCCCATTTCTCTACCATCAAATGCGACATCAGTTGAGTCTATATAACCAACTAGTCCTCCCATAATTCCTCCTGCTAGACCACAGAAAAATGCTGATATCATCCAACCAATAATTTTATATTTCATAGTTTGAATTCCCATAGCTTCAGCTTTATCTTCGTTATCTCTGATTGCATTTAAAATTAATTTAAATCTTGTAGAGTAAATTGCTCTTACAGTAATAAATGTTAGTACAAGAGCTACAAAACTTAATAAGTAGAAAAATTCTCCTCTTGCTTCTAAGCCACCTACGTCAGGAAATGGCGGTGTTGTAAAACCTTGTCCAGCTCCAATAATTTCTATGCCTCCAGAAATTTCTCCTGCAGCTACTCCTAAACCTAAAGTACAAATCGCAAAATAATGACCTCTTAATCCTAGAATTGCATAACCAATTAATCCTGCAACTATTGTTGGAACTACTGCTGCTACTACTAATCCAACTGCCATTCCTTGGAAAAATTGAGCTGGCGTATGAACAAAAGTTTTTTCTCCACCACTTTCAGTCCATTCTGCTAAAGGAAAAAACATCCCCACTTGAACCGAAGCACATAGATACATTCCCAATCCATAGAACAATATGTTCCCAAATGTGTTATAGCCCATTTCTCCACCTTGAATATTCCAAGTAAGAGCTAATACAATTAAAACACAAAGTATTGATAATTGAACTTTAAATGCAGGAAAAATAAATGGTGCTGTTATTCCAAAAACTAATATTGCTGCGTATAAAATAATATTTTTACTCATTATTTCCTTGATACTAATTTTGTAAAACCTTTATTAGGACAATAAGTATAGTCGTTATCATCTATTACTTTTCCTGATCTTTTTCCACCCATAACAGTAAGCTGCCACCTGAAAGTAAGACATTTTTTTTCATTACCTAATTTTTTAATAGTCAGTGTCTTTTTCATCCCAGTTCTTTTGCTAGTAGAGCTACCACCTGATTTTTTTTTTGGCCAGTTATAAGCTGAAAAGAAATCACGAGTTTCTCCCTCTTTCCAAGTTCCTAGTGGAAATTTACAGCCATTATCTATTGCAACAACAACTCCTCTTTTTCTTTTCCTACTATCCCACACTCTTCCCAAGCATTGACCATTATTAGTTATTGTAAAGAGCTGTATTTTTGAACCTCTTTTTCTCTCATAAACTTTAATTGTCTTTCCTGTTATCTCATTTTTCCAGTCAATAGGACCTGAGACTTTTAATTTTCCATTATGTTGCTTATTATTCACCTCATAAAATTTCAATTCACTTGAACCAGTCGATGGTATCCCCAGCCATAATTCAATTGGTATAAATCTTTCATTTCCAAAAGATAAATTTGGAAATGTTAACAATAATATCATTAGTAATATTTTCTTCATTTTAAGTACTCTCTTTTTCTTGATAATTTAAATCTTCTATAGACTAAAATTAAAACTAATAATAAAAATACTGCACCTATTCTAAATTCAGTGCCTAAAATATAGTCCGCGAATTCCTCAAAAACTCCTAATCCCATACCTGATAATGCTACTCCAGGTAAATTTCCTAATCCAGCAACAATAACAATCATAAAAGATCTGATTGTATAGGGTAATCCCATGTAAGGATGAATGGTAAATGTTATGGAGATTAAAGCACCAGCAACACCACAAAGGGCTGCATTTATGCCGAATGTAGCAGCATAAACTTTTTCTGTATCCACTCCTAAAATCTTTGCTGCTCTTGAGTTTTGTGCTGTTGCTCTGATCGCACGACCAAGTTTAGATTTTTTCATATAAACAACTAAACAAATTGCAAATAGAATGCTTATAAAAGCAGAAAATATTTTTGAGTTCGGTAAAACTACAGCACTATCAAATAAAAAAGTAGTTCCATAACCTGAATTAGCAAGAACAACGTCTGCACCAAATGCAAAATTCATTAATTGCATAAATAGAATACTTATTCCAAATGTTGCAAGAATTGAGATAAATAAATCTCTATCAACAACTTTATTAATTACTAATTTATAAAGTCCTACACCCACAAAAAACATTATGATCGGAGCTATAATTACACCCCAGGCAGGATGAATTCCATAAAGATACATGAAGTATGCAATATAACCACCAAGAATAACTAAATCACCTTGTGCAATGTTTATGATATTCATGACTCCCCATTGCAAAGCCATGCCATATGCGACCAAGGCAAATAAAATTCCAAGAAGTATTCCATCCAAGCAAGCTTGAACACTTATCATTGGATATTGAAAAACCATGAAATCCATAATCAGCCTTTAAAAAGAAATACCCCCTAGAGTTTAGGGGGTATTTATAGGTTAGTTTTTATCTTTTAGACCACTTTGGAATTGGGTGAATTAACTCTGCCGAAGCCCATTTAAGCGGAGCAACAACTTTGTTTTCACATTTTCCAGCGCCATCACACATTACTTGGAAAAGTACCATCGGTTTATCAACATTTTGACCACCCGGTGCGAACTTAATATTTCCATAGAATGTTTGCATGTTAGTTGCTGCAAGAGCATCTCTTACTTTCTTTTGATCGAAAGAATTCGCTCTTTCAAAAGCATCCTTGAACACTAACAATGCTGCAGAAGATTCTGCTGATTGATATGGCGGATCATATCCAAACTCTTTTTGAAAGTCTGCCGCATACGTCATACCATCTTTAAAGAAGTTGTCTTTATAAGTTAGTGTTTTATGCCATTGAGAAGCACACAATGCATACTGAGAATTTTTACCATGTTGTTTTGATAATTTCGCAGCATCACAATGTGTCATTGCTAACATTGGAACATCAACTTTCATTTCAGCAATTTGTCTAATTGCAGTTAATGCACCTTTTGTGTGACCTGATACCACAAGAACATCTGGCTTCATTTGTTTTACTTTAACTAATGTTGCAGCCATATCGTTAAGCTCTTTTGGAAGCTTATCGTCAATTATAATCTCAGATCCAGTTTCTTTCGCTGCATCTAAAATACCTAATCTTACGTCTTGTGAGAAAGCGTCTTGTTCAAATGCTTGTGCAATTCTTACACCTTTTCCACCATTTAACTCAACTGCTGTTCTAATAGCTACATCAAGATATAAGTTAGCTGGAGCTAAAACTGCAAATAGATATTTGTAACCTTTAGTAAACAAAGATCTAGACGCACCATTTGCTTCCACCATTGGTACACCATATTTTTCTGTAACAGGTGCAATTGCTTTTGTTAAACCTGAACTATAAGGCCCAAGCATAAACTCAACACCATCTTGTGAGATTAATCTTTCTGCTAATTGAGCTGCTCTTTTTGGGTTTGATTCATCATCATAATAAATGATTTCAAACTTATAAGTTTTTCCACCAACTTTAACACCACCCATGCTATTAATTCTATCAACAGCCATGTTATAACCGTTTTGAGTATGAACACCATTAGATGAATATTTTCCAGTCAATGAAATAGCAGCACCTAAAACAATTTTATCACCAACTACTTTTGCAAATGAAACAACCGAAGTTGAAAGTAAAATTGCTACTGCAGAAATAAAACTCAAGATTATCTTGTTTATTTTCATTTTATTTCCTTCTGTTATTAATTAATTAATACTTAATTAAATAAATATTTTTCAATTATTGCAAGGGGCAAAAACAACTTTGGATGTATTCTAATATTGTTGTGTAACAATAATAATTAATGCAATGATTACTAAAACACTCGCTGAGATTGTATTAATTGTTTTTGGATTTGCTTTAATCCATGTAATTAATTTTTGTGCTAACAAAGCATAACCAATCAAAGAAATAAAATCTAAAACAACATAAGTTGTTATTAAAATAAAGAATTGAACAATATAATTCGTATTAAAGTCAATAAACTGGGGAAATATTAAAGGAAAGAACAACCAAGCTTTAGGACTTGTTCCAGCAACTAAAAAACCATCTTTATAAAAAGAAAAAACACTTTTGGTGCTAATTATTTTTGAATTTACATCTTTTGGAGAAGATTTGTACACATCATAAGCTAAATACATTAAATAAATTACCCCAAGCCACTTAAAAAAGTTTAAAAAGTATGAATTATCCGACAAAAAAGTTCCTATAACAAAAATTACTAAAGTTGCTTGAAATAAATTTGCGGTAACATCGCCTAAAGCTGTCCAAATACAATTTTTAACTCCATAATTCATCGAATAAGTAATAATAACTATCCGAGGGGTTCCTGGTGTAATGAATAGAAAAATTATGATCTGTAAAAAAAGGATAAAATCCAGGGGGAGCATAAAAAAAAAGATAGTCCTAAAAAACCGGGAGCTAAAGATGGCTAAGTAGGACTATCAAATCACACTATAACAGATCCTAAAAAAAATGCATTATCGATTTTTTTCAAATATAAAGGATTTATGAAAAAAAAAGGTCACAGGCCAATTACCCGCGTCAAAAATCCAGAGCCAAATCATGAAGATCCAGATTGGGTCATCTGGGCAGCCTGGGCTGATAGGATCACTTTTGAAGATATCGAAAAAAAAACTGGCCACCGAGAATCGGATGTCATTAGAATAATGAGAAAATCTCTCAAGCCATCCTCATTTAGATTATGGAGAAAAAGAGTTCGTCAAAAAAGTATCAAACACAGAAAAAAATTTGAATATTCAAGAAAACAAATTACTAGTAAAATAAAAAAAGGTGATTATCTATAAGTTATGAAAAAAATTACAATTTATACAGGTCCCATGTGTAATTTTTGTGAAGCTGCCAAAAGATTGCTTACAAGAAACAATGCACCTTATGAAGAAATTGATGTTGCAAAGGTTGACGGTGCAAAAGATGAGATGATTGAAAAAGCAAATGGTAAAAGAACTATTCCTCAAATATTTTTTGATGACCAACACATTGGTGGTTACGATGAGATAAGAGCACTAGAGAAAGAAAATAAACTTCAAGAGCTTTTAAAATAATATTTTTAAAAAACTTTCCTTAAATTTAAAGCGATTTCATCAAATGTTTCAGGTCTCATCGCATCATTATTTAGTAAATAAAAATCAATATCCAACCCATTAACATTTTTGGTATAAATATATTTTGATTTTAAAATGTCATCTCCTTCAATTTTAAAAGCAAAATTTGTATTTTTTTGTGGTAGATAACCAATAGCTATATGAATTTTATTCGTATAACCAACTCTATGTTTATAATTGTGTTCAACAATAAAAAATAAACTAAAGTTATTATCATAAATAATATCAACACCTAATTCACCATTAATATTATGTAATGCTCCAGAATTTAATTCGGTATCATATTTAGTTGAGCTATCACTTATGTAAGAGTATTTTATGTTAGATGAGCGATGTAAATTAGCTTGATATTCAATTTTACCATGTCTTTTCATTTTATATCTTTTATTGTTTAATTCTTCAACTGAGGCTAGAGATAATCTTAAATTTCTTGACTGAATACTTTGTTTATCAAATCTCATTGCAGTTTTTCCACTTTCTGAATAGCTACTCAACAATGTATAACCTAAATCAATTTGAGCAGCAGGAATTAAGGTAAGCTCATCTTTTTTAATTTCCTCTTTCAATTTTAAAGTTCCATAAATTTGTTTACCATTTCTATTTCCAGTTAATTTATTTCCATCTAAAACACTTGAGATATCTGAATAAAGTGCACCAATACCAACAACCGCATCTAAAAATCTATTGTCATCTTTTACTGGAGTGGTTGAATAATAGGTTAAATTGTAAGTATCTGTATCTAGCCTACTTCCATCGATACCAACTTTCAAATCATTTTGACTATATCTAAACGCTAGGCCTTTTATTTCTCGATCATCAGTAAACTTATCAGCACCAATAGTAATACCATCAGTATAGATTTTTTTCTTAGATGAAATATCTGTTTCTCTAACTTTACCAAAGGCTAAACTTCCCTCAGCCCAATAAAAGATATCTCTATTTTTACTTTTTTCTTTAGGAGATGTTGAAACTTGAATAGCCTCAGCAAGAGAAGCTAACATTTGATTAGAAAAATTAAGTTTAATATTCCTAAAGCTTAAATCTTGAAGATCTTTATTTCGTCTAATCCATTTTAAACGATTGAGCGCTGTGTCTGTTGAGTGTTCAATTGTTCTATTTGCAATATTAATCTGAGCTTCAGCTACTCCTCTTCTATCTCCTTCTGTAATCTCTGTACATTTTCCAGCAAAAAGATTGAACGGACAAGGCAAGTGATATTCTATAATCATTGCATTCGTCTCAGTACCAGAAACAGCAAGATGTGAAACATACATTTTTAACCCAGAGGGACTAAAGTCTATACCTTGGGGGTCACCATTATCTGTGGGATTTGGGTGTGAAAATTGTTTTGCTGTTGCACCACCATCAAAAGATGCTGTCGAAATATTAAAACCCTCAGATAAAGTATATTGATTAATCTCATTAAATGCTGAGTCTACCACAAACATTCTTGTACCACTTTGATTGAACGTTATACCAGTATATTGTTTTCCACCCGAAACAGTTGACACTTCAGCAGATCTTATAAAATTAGCTCCACCCGAAAGATCAAAACTTTTGTTTAATGAATATTGATGCAAACCAAATCCATTCTCAGTAACAAACATCATTGTACCATCAGGACTAAAAACTAGACCAAATAATTTACCCTTGTCAACTTGCGCCGAAACATCAATAAAATTTCCAGTATACGTTGCTGATGATATATCAAATTTTCTAGAGAGTGAATATTCAAATACTCTTTGTTCTGATCTTCCAGCAATAAACATTTTTGATCCATCATTGTTAAACCTAACACCAAATGGTCTACTACTACTATCTTCATTCAGTGAAAAGTTATGGACAAAAACAGCTGTCGAAATGTCGTATGGTGTTGATAGAGTATATTCAAATACGTCGTCTGCATTAGTATCAACTGTAAACATTTTTGTTCCATCATTATTAAATGTAATTTCTCTAGGATCAGTTAATTGAGCATTAACATCAAATTTTCGTATTACATAATTGGAGGTAGTAAGATTATCGCCGGATGATATAAAATTCGCATACGCGTTTTGAGAAAAAAAATAAGTTATTAGAGTCAAAAAATTAAATAAAAATATGTAGATTTTATTTTTTTTCATAATCACTTTATAAAAAATATATTTGGAATTTGAAAATATTAAAAAGTACCAGAAATCTCTAAATTTGCACCATAATCAGGGATTTTACTAAATAAACTATAATTAGAATTTAATTTAAGATTTAAATTACCAAGATTTTTATTGAAGCTGATATTGGCATAATTTTGATTGAGAGGATCAAAATCTAGGGCAAAATTATTTCCATCCATTTCTTTTGAGCGGCTAATTTTAATTATAAATCGTTCTGTGATACCTTTGCTTAACAGAACATCATTTAAAGTCGATCCTTTGAGTGCAAATGTTTTTTCATATAACGGCGATAGAGTTAGACCATCAGGATAAATCAGTTCAAAACCTAAGCTAGTTCTTAGATTTGGTCTATGATATGCTCCTTCAATTGTATCAGTGTTGACTTGATTAGAGCCTACTAGAGAATAATTGTAGTCAATATCACGAGATAAATCATAATAAAATTCCATTCCACCCATTGGTTGGAAAGTTTTATCATTTATTGTTATCTGATCTGCCTCAAATAAAAATCCGCTCGAAAATTGTCCAGTTACAAATGTATCTTTATCGTATTTTATGTTTTGTGTAGGTGAGTCGATTACATCACTTAAAAAATCTGTATATTCACCTAATCTTGTAATTCCAAAAGTAAATTTTGTTGTGGGAGTAAGGTTAATTTTACCATAGGAATTTTTGGTTCTAAAATCTATAGCAGTGAACAATTGTTTACCGTATCTTTGTCCTGATTTTTTTCCTAAATAAAGACTATCTATTTTGAGCGCACTTAAGCCTAAAACTGCATTTAAATAATTTTCTTTATCCTTTGGCATGATGCCATATAAATTTAAAGTTAATGAGTCCATATGGATATTTTGTTTTGTATTGACAATGTTGGATCTGCCATTGCCATATCTTATTGCCCAACCAAAAAATTTATTATCACTAAATTTTCTATCAGCACCAAATGTTATTCCCTCGTTTCTGATATTTTTTGCGTTTTCAAACCCTAGTTTATCAAAATGACTTAACGATAAGTCTGCCAAACTCCATGAAGACCATTTAGACTTTTCCTGATCCTTTTTTTTGGTACTTACAAGAGTAGCTATCTTTTTTTTAGCAGCTGGCTCCAAACTCATTGCTAAACTCTTCAATAAAGGATTTGGATAATTTATGTTGATGTTATGACTGGTAAAGTTTTCTTCGTCCCTATTTCTTTTGATCCATTCAAATCTGTAAAAAATTGAAGAGATATTTAAAGTAATATTTTGTTTTGCTAATTCAACTTGTGAACTAATACTCGCAGTTGGATCTGATACACAAGCAACAACACCAAAAGGACATTCTAATTGAAATTGATTAATATGGTCTGGAGCATTATTTTGATCTCTAATATCTAAAATATACAATTTCATACCATCCCCAGAAAAACCAAATCCATATGGAAGACCACTTAGATTGGCAGTTCGTTTTAAAAAAATATCTGTTAATGAGAACCTTCCTACTTTTGTTGCTGTAGAAATGTCATAATTCTTTGATAAGCTGAATTGATAGATAAATGAATTAGTGACAGTGCTACTTCTAATCATTACAAATAACGCACTACCATCAGAATTAAATTCAAAATCTTGTCCTATTTCATTTCCATCTTCATCTATAACACCATAATCCATTAAATCGACTTGTTGAATTTGGGTTGATGATGCAATGTCGTAATCACCTGGTACAGAATAAGTTGTAAGCAAAGGCGAATTAGCATTTGAGTGCAATGTAAAAAGTTTTGTGCCATCTCTACTAAATTCTGTACTATCCACAGTACTATCAAAGACAATTCTGTTTCCACTATAAGTTAAGCCATCAACATCGAAAGGTGTAGTAGCATTAAACTTTGCTAATTGACCAGCAGTAGCCATAATAAAAAAAACCATTCCGTCTTTTGCAAAATCAATATCTTCTAATTGCTTATTTAGAGCTCCATTCGACAAAGTATTTACATTTAATCCATCTAGATCGTCACAAGTAGCAGATGGATTTGTTTTAACTTTGTCTGTAGCAATATCAAAAGGTATTGTGAGTCTATTTTGAGAAAATAATACACCAGCCATTGCATCTCTTTTGTTGGTCGTAAAAACAGTGAACCCATCATCACTAAAAGCAATATCTGATGGCTCCTCAGTTCTATCTATGGTCAGCGCAACTCCATTTTGGCTTGATTTACAACTGAATGGCCTGCCTGGATTGCTTGCATGAAAATTATTGTTTCCACCTGGAATTATAGCTGTTTCCCAAGTAACTGTTAAAGCTGCTGCAAAAGCGAGTGTAGAAAAAAAAATTCCTAAAAGGATTAGGAATACATTTGTTTTAAGAGAACCTTTTAATACAGCTTTTAAGATTTTTTTTGATTTTAATTCTCTCAAAACTTTCATAGGACAAATTTATATTTTGATTAACAGACGAGTCAAAAAAAAAATTTGGTGTAAAAAAGTAATAAAACTAGGATTTTATCTAAGAACACTGAGTGGATCATAATAACAATCCATTTCTTCTATCGTTTCAAAAAATATCTTATTGATTTCTGCAGAATGAGCAGTTGGACAAATTCTTTCAGCAGTTAAACTATTAGCAACATATTCTTTTTTAACTTCATTGATTGCTATTGACTTTGATAACGCGGTAGAGGCTTGAGCAAAACTTCCTGTTTGAGCCAATGTTAGACTTGGACCTATTACAGCAGTGTATTGAGTACAATTACTCAATATCGGTAATAGTAACAATAAAAAAAAGATTCGTTTCACAGCTGCAATCTACATAAAATTGAAAAATATTAAACAACCAATTTATTCAATTTGGGTTTCAAATTATTTCTTCTTTATCAGCTCTGTATTATTAATGTTTATTGCCATACAAGTGATGTCATCCCTTAACTTTTCTGCACCCCAGTTAAGCTCTTTTTCGATAGCTTCAACGATAGACTTTGGTGTGACCTGTGACATTTCGTTTATAATTTTTTGTACCCCTTCAGCTCCTAGCTCTTCACCATTTTTCATATACCCTTCGGTTACTCCATCCGTATAAACTACAAAAGTTTTATCTTTAAGATTAATAGTATTTGATTTTACCATCGACTCGGTGAAATATTTTACAATGCCAATGGGTGGCATTTCGGATTTGATATATTCATAATTTTTATTTTCATCAAAAGTAAGAATACTTTCGTGACCTGCATTAATGAAAACCAGCTCCCCTGTTTTGATATTTAATTTACCAAAAACAGCAGTAACAAACATTCCTTTAAACTTTGCTTCTACCAATTCATTGTTGACACCAAAGACAACTTTTTCTAAAGGAAATTTTAAATTAGTAAGTGTTCTAAAAATTGAGGATGCTTTTGCCATATACATTCCAGCTTTAACCCCTTTGCCAGATACATCAGCTAAGGTGAAGAAATATTCTTCAGGTGTTGATCTAACAACATCAAAATAATCTCCTGAGACATCTCTAGCTGGAACGTTTTTGGCAAAAATAAAGTTTTCAAACTTTGAAATATCAGGAAATAAGCTTTTTTGAACTCCCGCTGCTAGTTCACGTTCTTTTAAAAGTTTAGCCTCTTTTTGTAAGTTAGCTAAAGCCATTTTATTTTCCTCAATAAACCTAAAATAAAGCCCTGTTAAAAATGTTATTGTGACAATGAAAATTGGATAACTAAAATCTACTAACTCTGATCTAAATTTATAAATAGAAAAACCAATAATAATAATTGCTAAAATGTTACCAAAGAAGATTGATAAACTATATTTCGGTTTAATTTTTTGCGATAAAATAAAAGTTAAAAGAGCAATGATAATAGAAAATATCAATTCAAAGATGTAAGTGTTTGGATTTCTAATTAAATATGATTGATCTAAAATATTTTCAATAACATTTGCATGAACCTCTACTCCGGGAATGGTAACACCGAGTGGTGTTTTAACTAAATCGAATAAACCTTGTGCCGATGCACCAATTAAAACATACTTATTTTCAAAAAAACTTTTTTCAAAATTGCCATCGTAAACATCGCCAGCTGAGATATATTGTTTCTTTTGTGATTTTTTATATTTAATCCAAATAATACCGTTAGGATCAGACTCTACTTTATAAGGTCTTGCACTTATTCTTTGAACACCCACCTCATTTAATTCGACGTAAATATTTTTTTGTTTTGATCCAACTCGAACCATTTCTAAGCCCATTGTTGGATATATCTTTTTATTAAACTGAACAATTAAAGGAAGAGATCTAATAATACCATCGAGCTGATCTAAAAATGAAATGGATCCTAAACCTTGAACATTTTTTTCTAATTTTTCTAATGAACCTATTGAATAAGGATAGGCATAAGTAAATTCCTCTGGCTTTCCTCCTTTAGAAAGAAATCGTGCTTTTGCTTTTCGATTATAGTTAGTATGTGAAGGTACATTACTACCTAACACCGCAATAATTGATTTTGACTCTTTTAGTTTTTCAGCAAATAAATCATCTGGACCTTTTAGATTTTGTAATTCAGAAACATCTGAAGGAATTAAGTTATATGATTTAATAATTTCATCAGGTGACTGTTTATCTTTTTCAGTGAAAAATATATCAAACCCAATTGCTTTTGGATTTGAAGTATTTAGTTGATCTAAAATTTTTGCAAACACTGTTCTGTTCCACGGAAATTGCCCAAACTTACCAAGGCTTTGTTCATCAATATCAATGATAACTACTTCACTATCTTTTTCTTCAGCAAATATCTTTTGATACAAGTCAAAACTTAAATAAGAAACTGACTTAATAAATGCTGGATTTAAAATTTTTAGAAAAATTAATAAGGTAAGTACAATTAAGAAGACAAAATAATTTAGATTTTTTTGTACAAAAGCTTCCACAAAGTGAAATTTATATCTAATTTAAGCAATGTAAATGAAACTTATTAAGAACTACTTAATTACTTCTTTTTTCTTCTTTTCTTCTTAGCTTTTTTCTTTTTAGCTGCTCTTTTCTTTTTAACGATTTTTCTTTTTTTCGCTACTTTTTTCTTAATCTTCTTTTTAGGTTTTTTCTTTTTAACTACTTTCTTTTTCTTCTTAACTTTTTTCTTAACTGCTTTCTTTTTCTTTTTAGCAGGTTTTTTCTTCACTGCTTTTTTCTTTTTAGCAGGTTTTTTCTTCACAGCTTTTTTCTTAGTAGCTTTTTTCTTAGTAGCTTTTTTCTTTTTACCCTCTTTTTTCTTAACTGCTTTTTTCTTTTTAGAACCTTTTTTAGTAGCTTTTTTCTTTTTACCTTTTTTCTTATCTACTTTTTTAGCTTTTTTCTTTTTATTCTTTTTCTTTTCTGCTTTAGCTTTTTTCTTTTTGGCTTTTTTCTTCTCAGCTCTCTCTTTTTTGATAGCTACTTTCTTCTCTTTATCTTTTTGAATATTTTCTTTAATGATTGATTTAATTTCTTCTTTTTCAAAACCCATAGACTTAAGCTCTTTTCTTAGTTGCTTTTTCATTTGTTTTCTCTTGCCCTTCTTTTCCTCAGGTGAGAGCTTAGCAACTCTTAAAGCTTTCATCTTTTTATTAAATTTCTTTAACTGGTTTTTAGTAATTTTTTTGGCTTGTCCAGGTGCTTTACCTTTCGTCATTGACGCCATGCTGTATGGATTATCAAGTAAAGTTGAACCTAAGTTATTTCCAACTAGAACTGCCCCTGGTCTCATTCCTAAAGTATTATTTTTTCCTGGACCAATTAATAAAGTGTCAGTTTTACCTTTTGATACAATAGTTTGAAATTCTGTTCCTCGTGATCCAAGTGTTCCTTCTGGAACTTCTACAGTTAAACTATCAGGATTTTTTTTACTAATTAAACCAGAAATAACTTTTAAACTTCCTTGTTTAACACTTGCAACTATTTTTCCATCATTTGTTGCAGGATCAAATATAAATGTATCCATCACAACTTCAGAGTCTTCACCTATTGTAAATGTTGATTGGTCTAATAGTAAAATTTGTGTTCCGGATCCTTCACCAGCAACTATTGTTTCATTTAAATAAATTTTGTCACCAGCTTTTAATTCTCTTGTTTCAGTTTTAACAGTTCCCGAAATTGCACCAACAATCCCTACTAATTGTTTTTCAATGGTTAATTTCTCCTCAGCAAAAACACTTGTGCTGATCATGAAAATTAGACCTGTAACAACTGACAATAATTTTTTCATCTACGTAAAACTAACAAAAATAAAAAAAAAATAAACTTTAAAAGCTCAAATTGAACGTCAAAAAAAGCAATTTATAAGGGAATTTTTAAAAAAATTTAATTAATTGAGCTTCAAACCTTTAGAAAAACTTAATGCGAAGGAATCAGCTAAATAATCATAGTTCATTATATTAGCCTCAGAGAAAGTTTTTTCGTAAGACAGGTTGATAAACAACGATCTGTTTGGATCAATTATTGGAAAAATATCTCCTATCGCTTTTGTAATCATTAAGTCTGTTGTTGTTGCATGATCGGATCTCAACTTGGTAGAGTCTACAGAAGAGTCTACAACTTTATAATCGTTGAAACTAGTTGATGCACTCCATGCAATATAAGCCCATGGGAATGCAAAGTTTAATCCAATACCAAATTCATAAGTTTCATAATCATTCCCAGCATCAACTTTTGCATCACTATCGCTATAACCTAAACTAAGTGAGCTCGAAATTATTGGAGTGAGAATTAAATCATAACCAAAAGTATAACTATGTCCAATTGCATTGGTATCTTCCGCTGTTAAGTCTGACATATTTTCATTTGCTTTTGAGTCTGTGTATGAATAACCATAACTGAAGGAATGTCTTTCACCTGCTGTAAAAAAACCTCCTATTCCAAGCATCAATGAAAAACTATCTGCATCATGTTGTGCATCAGTTTTACTCATAATTATATAGGGACTTAAACTTTGATTACCCAAAGTAGTATCCAATCCTATGGTTAAACCATAACTTTGGAAATCATCATCTGCCTCTTGATATTGATTTGATGTTGTATGTCCAAAATTTAATAGTAATGACGACTCTTCACCTATAGGTCTTGTCGCTGTAATACCAATAGAGGCACTTTCAGTTCTATCATGTTTTGGTGATGTAAAAGCTGAAATCGAACCTTCATCATATTTCAATCTAGTTTTAGAAACACTATTTACGTTATTAGAAAACGTTGCACCAAAACCAACATCTGCTGTTAAATTCCACAAGCTTGGTTCACGATCTTTTAATTCTTCTTCAATTTCTTGTAAAGTTTCTAAATCCTCCGCTGATAGATCTCTTCTTAATTTCATGTCTTCAATAATAGTGTTAGCTTTTTCCGGTGAGTCAACTTGAACTAAAACAGATAACAAATATAATTTTATTTCAACATTATCTGGATAAAGCATATTCAATCTCTCAAGTGTTGAGATTGTTTGTTTAAAGTTACCAACTTTTCCTTGTTGTTGTGCATACTTCAAATTTAAATCTAAGTTATTAGGATCCTGTAAGATTTGCATATAAGTAATATTTTTTTCTGACGAAAAAGCGGATGTTGAAATCAATAAAATTATTGATATCAAAAATAATTTAAATCTTACGAAATACAAAAACATAAAAATGAAAAGATATTAAGTCTATTATTTTTTTCAATTAATTAATTTTTAAAATTACTCTTATTTTCCAATACTTATTAAAGTTAAGTCATCAGATAATTTTTTATTTTGGCTCGTCCCTATTACAGATTGAGTAATACTATCTAATTGTTTAATCGTATCTTTATTATAATTTTGCTCGATGATACCAATAGAACCCTCAATTCCAATTTCTTCTCCATTGTCATTTAAACTTTCTGATAAACCATCCGTAAAAGCATAAAACCTTGAACCATTTAATTTTGTTTTATGAATATTATAAATACTTTTATCTTTTTGTTTAATCACACCTAATGGAGGAGCTGAACTTTCAAACTGATCGTATTTACCTTGTCCGTTTCTTAAAATTGCAGGTTGATGACCAGCATTCACCCATCTGATTTCATCTGTAATTAAATTATACTCACCAACGATTGAGGTTACAAACATACCAGCAGTTTTAGTATTATTTAAATCATTGTTCATATGAAAAACCATTTCATCTGGATCTACTTTTGATTGAGCTAAAACTTCAAACAAAGTCGATGCCTTAGCCATTACCATACCTGCATGAATTCCCTTACCAGCGACATCTGCAATTATAAAATAAATGCTATCGTTGTGAGGATAAAAACTGAAAAAATCACCTGATACTTCTCTTGCTGCAATATTAATTCCATGAACAGGATAATTTTTTAAATTTCTTTTTGGTAAAAAGTTTTCTTGAACTTTAACTGCAAGTTTAACTTCTTTTGAAATTCTCTCACGCCATTTATTCTTTTCATCTTCA
Organism: uncultured Pelagibacteraceae bacterium; assembly: GCA_902552805.1. Taxonomy (GTDB): domain Bacteria; phylum Pseudomonadota; class Alphaproteobacteria; order Pelagibacterales; family Pelagibacteraceae; genus Pelagibacter. Next base: position 30,785 of record CACDIC010000006.1, on the reverse strand, counting down.
CTAGTCTCAAGTTTGCTCATAAGTTTATTATAATAAAGACCAATCACGCCCCCTGCTGTAAAAGGATCTTGAGGACCTCTAATTTTAAGATCACCAGACTCTGATTGTTTATCTAAAATAGAAATTAAATCATGCTCAATAGAGACAGCATTATGTTCTGCAATATTTAAACCTAATTCTTCTTGAACGGGGCTTACTCTTAATGGATAAAATTTGTTAAAAAGACTTAAAATTATAAATGAAAATATAAATGTAAATGCACCAATCGAAATGATACCAATTAATTGAATTTTAATTTGAGAAAATCTATCAAGGCCAGTATCTAAAATACTTAGATCACTAAATAAACCAACTGCTAGTGTCCCCCAAACTCCCGCAGCCAAGTGAACAGGTACCGCTCCAACAACATCATCAATTTCAAATTTATTTAATACTTCGTTAACTATAATTGCAATAATCGCACCGGCAATTCCAACAAAAATTGAAGTAACTGAAGTCATTGAATTACATCCAGCGGTAATTGCAACTAAACCCGCTAGTGGGCCTAAAATAATATAAAATGGATCTGGTTTCTTAAATCTTAAGTAGGAAGCGCCTAATCCAGTTAACAAACCAAAAGCTGCCGCTAAAAAGGTATTGATTAAAATTAATGGAACAGACTCATCCATAGCACCATTGCTTCCGCCATTAAAACCAAACCAACCAAACCACAGTATAAGTGTTCCTAACACTGCTAAAGGAAAACTTGAGCCAGTAAACTTTCCTTTATTAGCATCTGAATACTTACCAATTCTTGGACCTAAAATAATGACTGCTGCTAAAGCAATCCAACCACCCACGGAGTGAACAATAGTGCTTCCAGCAAAATCAACAAAACCTAAATCAGATAACCAACCAGTCGTTTTAACTGTGCCTGTTATTGCTAAGAGTTGATCAACAGGATCATACTTTGAAAGATAACTTGAAGACCAAGCCCAATGACCAACAATTGGATAAATTATTCCAGTCGCCAAAACTGTCATGATTAAATAACCATTAAATTTCATTCTCTCTGCTACTGCGCCCGAAATAATTGTTGCCGCTGTTGCAACAAACATTGCTTGAAAGACAAAGTAAGTCATGTACTCCGCCTTATCTGTTTTAAAGAAAAATAAATCGGTACCAAAAAATCCATTGTAAGAAGTGCCAAACATCAAACCAAAACCAAAAATCCAAAAGATAACAACCGAAACACCAAAGTCTGCCGCATTCTTTAATGCAACGTTAATGCTATTTTTGTGTCTGGATAAACCTGTTTCCATACACATAAAACCTGCTTGCATGATGAAAACTAAAATCGCACAATCAATCACCCATAAGGTGTCGATATTACTTGTTAAAATATCTATTACTTCTTGAGCCATATCATTATTCATGATTTTAATTACCTAACAAAACAATTTCAACTAGCAATTAGTAAACTGCTCAAAATGATTTTTTTTGATAATTTATTGTTATTTTATTAACAATCTTCAGATGGTTGGACACCACCTCTTTTCCTAATCGCAAAACTACACCCAGTTGAATTTCCACCTTTAAACTCTTGAGCAACTGCAAGAAAATTAGCTGAGTCAGTTCCTCCAATACAATATCCAAAATTGCCGTCTCTAGGTATTGTTCTTTCGCCATCAAATAAGGCTACTTCAATATCAACAATTTCACTTTCGCCATCAGTGCCACCAGGATCAGCGGGAGTACATACTTCATCAGAACCTGTTTTAAAGTAAGTTCCAGAATTAGCATATTGTTCGGATTGAGCTAAAGCTACCTGTGCTATGAGGTTTTTGGCTGCACTTCTTTTAGCACTTGTTATGTAACCTGAATAAAGAGCTATCGATGTTGCTGAAAGAATTCCTATAATAGCTACAACCACCACAAGCTCAAGCAAACTAAATCCTGAGCTTTTGGTGATCATATTATAAAATTTAAAACAAATTATTCTGCAACATTCAATTCGTTTACAACTACATTGTCATCAGAAGCTGAACACTCTTTCGTATGACAAGTGTAAACAAAAACTGTGTCATCAACGGCTGATACATAAGTTTTTCCCTCTTCATCATCTGTCTTTGCCGCTGTCTTTGCTGCCGCTTTAGTTTGTGCTGTTCCTTCGATAACTGCAACTGAGTCATTATCATACGGATTTTTAAACTCTACTAAGGCAGCTATTGCAGCATCTATAACATCTTCTGCATCTCTCTGTTTACATTTAAATGAAGTTCCTACGACTGACTCATTTTCATCATCAACTTCAACTCCAAAAACTTTATCTGCACCAACGCTACATTTCTGATCTTCGGCTACAATATATTTAACCACTGAAGCGTGATTTGATTTAGAGGTAGATTTTTTTGCACCCTCCGTGTACCCTTGGTATGCAACAGTTCCTACAGCTGCTAAAATTCCTATAATCGCAACTACAACTAGTAATTCGATTAGTGTAAAACCCTTGTTATTTTTCATGGCTCCTCTTTATATTAATTAAATTAATTTAATAATACGATTTTTAAATATTTTTTAATGATATGTAAATATATATAACACACATTTTTTGTGTTTTTTTTTGTGGAAAATAAAAGATATCTGCTCATAATGAGCAAATTTAATAATTTATGACATATAAAGTAGAAGAAATTGATACAAAAAGAGTAGTTCACCTAAATGGTGAAATAGATATGGATGTAGCAGATAAAGCTAGACAGACAATACTACCTCTTATTGAAGCAGGCCATGAAGTTCACCTGAATTTAAGTAAAGTTGAATATATGGATTCATCAGGAATATCAGTTTTAATTGAAAGTAAGAAGTTGTCAGAAAAAAAAAATACAAAATTTGAGTTAGTAGAAGTAAGTAAACCAGTTGAAAAAGTTTTAGCAATGGCGAGGAAATTTTTATGAGTTACAAAGTAACCGAAGAAGGAAATGTAGCAACGATTCATCTTGATGGTGAAATCGATATGGATGTTACTGAAAAAGCAAAAGAAGTAATTTTTCCACACATTGAAACTGGTAAAGAAGTTCATTTAAATTTAAGCAATGTGCAATATATGGACTCCTCTGGAATATCAGTTTTAATTGAGAGTCACCAAAAAGCTTTAGAGAAAAATACAAAAGTAATTATCAAAGAAGTTAGTAAATCTGTTTTAAAGGTAATTATGATGGCAAAATTAGAACAAATATTAAATTTGGAATAATCACTAATGAGTGAATTGGCTCACACAAATCATACAGAAAAAAAAGATTTTTTGGTGCGATCATCAAGTTTAAAAGATGTTCGAAGTTTTTGTAGAGAAGTTTTTGAAAAACTTCATATAGATCAAAATTTAAAAGACGAATTAGTTTTAGCAATAGCTGAAGCAGCGCAAAACATTGTTAAACACGCATACAAGGACGCCCCAGATACAGAAGATAAAATGGTTGTACAAATTAGTTGTAAGGATAGCAAATTGCAAATTGGTTTTTATGATATGGGTACACCTGTTGATCCAGGAAAAGTTAAACATAGAGAAATCGATAATGTCAAACCAGGTGGACTAGGAACCTTTTTTATTCAACAAATAATGGATGCGGTTGAGTTTAAGGACGGAAAAAAACCTTGGATTAATCATTTAGTTTTAACTAAACAATTATAAATTTATCTAACCGATCAGTGCTCCAACATTGAAAATAGGAGAATACATTGCGATCATTAATCCACCAATCATAATACCCATGAATACAATCATGATTGGTTCAATTAATGCTGAAAGATTATCAACAGTTGTATCAAATTCTGCCTCATAATATTTTGCAACTGACCCAAACATTTCATCTAATTGTCCAGTTTGTTCTCCGACAGAAATTAATTGTGCAAAGGTAGGTGGAAATAAAGGATCTTTTAAAAATAATTTTGTTAAAGTATCTCCAGAGAAAACTCCTTTTTTTACATTTTCTAAAGATTCTAGAACTAATACATTGTTACTAACTGATTTTGAAATTTCTAAACTTTCAAGTAAATTTACACCTGCAGCACTTAAATTACCCATAATTAAAGATACTCTAGCCAACATAGATTTTAAAATCATGTCACCAAAGATTGGCAACTTTAGAACTTGTTTGTGCCATGCATATCTAACCTTTTCATTTTTTTGAGTAAGATATCTAAATCCAAAGACAAAAGCGATTGAACCAAATAACAATATTTTTCCACCAGTGCCTCTTAAAAAATCACTCATTGCCATTATTGTTGCAGTTGCTGCTGGTAATTCTATTCCCATTCCATCATACATTTTGGCAAAAACTGGAACAACTTTGACCAACATGAAGGCACTGACAGTAATTGCAACTGTAAACATTATGCTCGGATACATTAAAGCTGATTTAATCTTTTTTTTAATTTTCTCTTTTTTTTCAAGGGCTTCAACGATCTTAAGAAGGAAAACATCAAGTTTTCCACTAGCTTCACCAGCTTTGATCAAATTTACATAGACATTATCAAAAAGCTCTGGGTATTTTTCAAAACATTTTGATAAAGTAACACCGCCCTCGAGGCTTTTTCTTATTTCTTCCACTACATCCTTCATTGCAGGACTTTCAAGTTGGTCTCTTAACATCCCTAAAACTTGTAATATTGGAAGTCCAGCTTTGACCATCGTTGCAAATTGCTTAGAAAAAATTAATACATCTTCAACTTTTGCTTTCTTTTTACCAAAAAGACTAAGGCCTTTACCTTTTTTCTTTTCTTTATCTTCTGTTTTTTTCTTTTTAGATGTACGAGCAATATTGGTTATTATAATTTTTTGCTCTTTAAGCTTATGAGATGCTTCATCTAAATTTAGCGCCTCAATTTCTCCGTCAACGTATTTACCTTCAGAAATTCCTTTGTATGTAAATGCTTCCATATATTAACAATTATTTATCCCTCAGACAAAACTCTTTCATATTCTCTAAAATTCAGGTCACCTGATGCAATTAATCTTCTACCCATATCCTGCATTGTTTGAAAACCTTCTTTCACTGCAATTTCTCTTAATTCAGGAGTAGTAGCTTTTCTTAGAATTGCTTCTTTAAGGGGCTTAGAAACCGATAGTATTTCATAAATACCTTGTCTTCCTTTATAGCCTGTGTCTTTACACTTTGGACATCCTTTACCTTTGATAGCTTTAACCCTTGATGCAACTTCAGCAGTGAAACCTAAATCTTGCAAAACCTTTGGATTAACGTCATCATCAGGAACTTTACAATCTTTACAATTTCTTCTCGCAAGTCTTTGAGCGACAACAAGTTGACAGGCAGCACTAATTAAATAGTCGGGTGTTCCCATATTCTGTAATCTGGTAATTGTGCTTGGCGCATCATTAGTGTGAAGTGTACTAAATACTAAGTGACCCGTCAGAGCAGCTTTTAATCCAATATCAACAGTTTCTTTATCTCGCATTTCTCCGACAAGAATAATTTCAGGATCTTGTCTCAAAAAAGATCTAAGAGCGGCAGCAAAAGATAACCCTATATCATCTTTTATTTGAACTTGCCCCACACCATCTAGTTCATATTCAACTGGATCTTCAGCAGTTAAAATATTTAGATGAGGCTTACTTACCTCTTTTAATATACTATATAAAGTTGTTGATTTTCCAGAACCTGTAGGGCCTGTTACAAGAATTAAACCTTGAGTACTATGAATTGCTTTTCTTAAACTTTTCAAATCTTGATCTTCAAAGTTTAATTGCTCTAAAGTTATATCTCCTGCATCCTTGTTAAGAACCCGCATTACAATTCTTTCATTATTTGCTGTAGGTAAAATTGAAAGTCTGAGGTCAACTACTTTACCCTCAATTTTGAAGTTTATCGCACCATCTTGAGGTAGTCTTCTCTCTGCAATATCAAGTTTACCCATAATCTTAAAACGTGTTACTACCGCACCATAATTATCATGAAGAAATTTTCGATACTGCTCTTGCTCAGTAAGCATTCCATCAAGCCTATATCTAACTCTTGATGAAAATCTGTAAGGTTCAATATGAATATCACTAACACCACTTTTAATTGCATCTGCAACTACAGCTGTACTGAATTTTATAACCTCAGACTCATTTTCTATTGCCTCAATATCCTCTTCTGGCGTATTTTCTAATACCTCTCCTGCCTCGCCTAAATCAGAATCAAAAGTTTTTTGTTTTTCTTTATTTTCTTCTCTAATAGTCGCAGCAGTCACTTCTCCACTTTCACTAGAAATTTTTTCAATGAATTGTGAAATTTGTGTCAAAGGTGCTGCATGCAATTCAATATTTTTTTTTGTAATTGCTTTTAAATTTCTCATTAAATTCAGTTTAGAACTATCGGGAATAGCTATGTGTAAAGTTTTGCCGTCAATTTTAAAAGGGGCAACAAAATTCACTTTTATATAATTAGATGGAAGAACAGTTTTGATCTCTTCAGAAACTTCTTGTTTAGCAAGATCAACAATTTCTAAATTTTGTTCTTTAACTAAAATATCTAAAATTCTTTTTTCATCAGTTAATTTAAGATCAAATACTGCTTCTATTTGCGATTTATTACCCTCTGTGCTAGTCTTTTTAATATTTATTAAGTCTTTTCCAGAAATTACATCATTATCAATTAAAACATTGATTAGGTTAATTTCGCTTTCTCTACTTATTTTTAACATATTATTATAAAATTCTTGGAGCGATAAACACCAACAAATCAGTTAATTTATCAGCTTTACTTGTTCCTTTAAACATTTTTCCAACGATAGGAAGATTTGCTGCACCTGGAACTTGGCCTACATTGTCTGAAACTGTGTTTTTCTTTATTCCACCAATTACGACTATATCACCATCAGCTACAAGTAATTTTGTAGCAATTTCCATGGTGTTTATTCCAACGCTACCAGCGTTTTGTCTATTTGGAGAGTCGTTGTTTACTTTTACGTCTAGAAGTACATTTCCATCTCCTATGATACTAGGTGTCACTGTCATAACCAACGCTGCGTCAGTAAATGTATCAGCACCATCGCCTCCCGCTACAGGAATCTGTTCACCTTGTTTGATTGTTGCAGTTTGATTATCTAAAGAAAATATTTTTGGATTAGAGATTATTTTTGAAATACCTCTCTTCTCCATTGCTTCTAGCTCTACTTTTAATACTGCTGAACCAGTTCTTCTAAGTATTCCTATACCTGATGTTGCACCAGCAGCTGGAAAATTCATTAATGTATCCTTTCCATCACCAAAGTTTGCAGTGTCATCTGATATAGAAGAGTCAGTTCCAGATGGTGCACCAATCGACGTTCCACCAAGTGTACCACCAACTCTTTCTCTATTTCTATTATAAACTCCACCTAATTTTTTACCTAGTTCTTGCTCAAAAGAAGACTCGGCTTCTACAATATATACTTCCATTAGAACTTGTTTCGTTCTTACATCAATTTCTCTTAAAACTTTATCGACCACATCCAAATCTTTTTCTTTACCTCTAACAATAATAGAACGAGTAGTTGTCTCCTCAGTAACTTGTATAGGCATAAATGAAGCTGCACCAGTGCTAGAGGTAAAAAGTTCAGTTATTGTAGCTTTGGCTTCTGCTGGGGAGATATAGTATAATCTAAATATTTCTGAGATAATTGGTTCAACTGAATCCTCTAATTCAACTTTCTTTTTAACAGCTTGAGCTCTTGCGGATTTATAACTTTCTTGAGAAGTTAATGTTGCTGGAGTTGCTACTCTTATAATATTGCTTGCAACATCGATATCAGCTGCATAATTTTTCATATCTAATAAAGCATTAAAAGCTTTATCCCAAGGTACATCTGTCAGTGAAGCTGTAACTGATCCAGCTACATCCTCGCCCACAAGAATATTGACACCACCTATTTCTCCCATTAATCGCATGGTTTCACCATAATCCATGTTTTGGAAATTAAATGTCACCCTTTGTTTTAAACTCACATATTCCTCTGGAATTAATAGATAATTTTTTTCTTTTACTGAAGATAATTTTTTCCTTTTTTTAAGTTTTACCACATCTCCCTCTACAGGAGTTGGGCCCATCTCTGCCATTTTATCAATTTCTGCTTTACCTATTTCTTTAACATCTGTTTTAATAAGTGGAGTATTGTGCTTAAAAGTTTTGTTAGATTTTTTTTTACCTGTGACAGTACAACCTGCAACTAATAATCCTACAATAATAAAACTTGCAAATATTTTTAAATAAGATTTTTTCATTAGTTGTTTCTCTCTATAATTTGATTTTTAAAATTAATCACGACCAAAGAGTCCTCGCCGTTTTCAAAAATAACTTCCTTTTTACTAATGCCTATCAGTCTCACTCCTGGGGATAACTCATCATTGTAAGCTACATTTATTATATCCCCATTTTCATCTACCAAAGATGCAAATCCTACACGCTCACCTTCGATTATCCCTACTAATTTGTAATTGAACACACTCAATTTTTTCTTTTCTTCCTCAGTTTCAGCAATAAGTTTTACACCTGAGCTAGATCCTCCTAAAGTACCATCACCTACAAAAGGATCATTTAATGGAAGCGGCTCCTCACTATTTATTTCTGAATTGATATTCGATTTTTGTTTTGCTTGCTTTTCTTTTATTTTTTGGTTTACCTCTTTTGCTCGCTCAACAATATTTTGTTCTTTGTCATGGTTATCAGCATTACCAGCGAATGCAAAAAGCAATAAAAATATAATATATATTATTTTCTTAAAAAAATTCATCTGCCAAACCTACTATAGTCAATGTTCCATTCACTTTTATCGCTCCAGTTGAATCTCCCTGTTTTACCACTTTGATAGACTCATTGTCAAAGTTTAACGTCTTCTGTGATAGAGATAATTGCCTTTTAAACTTAATATATCCTAAAAAATTTCCAGTTATCTCAAAATCTACTGGGATTTTGTAATAAGCTATATTTTTAACATCTCGTTTTTCGCTCTTTTTCTTTTTCTTTTTTTTACCCTTTTTTTTACTTACTGAGGCTATTGCATCAGATTTGGAGACCTCAGCAATTTTTTTCTTTTCAATCTTAGAAATTATCAAATTATTCATTGCCGCAAATTCACTTAAGGTCTGATACAAGCCCTCAACCTCAGCTTTGGTGTGAAATAAAGTTGAATACTGCTTATATTGTGGTGTCTTTTTCTTTATTTTTTTATTTTTTGATTTTATGTCACTTATAAATTTTGCAGTTTCTTCTTTCTTTTTATTCATGTCGTCAAGTTGAGCTTTTTTCTTGTTAACAATCGGGTTTAAAACTGCATAAAAAATAACTAAAAAGAAAATTATTGCACCTACAGATACTCCTATTTTAATCCAAGTTTTTTTGTCAACATTTCTTAGTTTTGCTTGGATATCTTGGAGCGATATATTTTTTAAATCAATATTTTTTAAATCAATTTTAAAGTTCATAATTTTACTTTCTTAATTTTTACAAAAACTCTAAACCCTTTCATTGTAGTTCCATTTTGTGTTGCTCGAGGAAGTCTCATTGAAGACAAAGATGCTTGCTCGACTAATTGTTGTTTTCCCAAGTTGTCAATAAACTTTAAAATATCTTGATCGCTAGCTGCGACACCCTGTATAGTAATCATACGTCCACCATTATAATCAACTTGATCAAATTTTAATCTTGAAGGGACGCTTGATGCTATCTGAGCTAATATTCTATAAGTTAATTCTTTGTTAGATTTTAAAGTTGAACTTAATTGTAATGTAGTTTCAATTAATTTTAATTCTTTTGAGACTTTTTTTAACTCTGCAGATTTTTCTTTGTGAACTTTTACAACTTTAGAATAATCTTTTAATTTTTTATTATAAGAATGAATATTCCAAAAAGATAACGAAAATAAAACTAAATATAATGCTGCGATACCTCCAGCTAACCCTTTAAATGCAAAACTTGAAATTGCTTTCATTTTCTTTTGCTGAAACAAGCTCTTTCTATTAGGAAGTAAATTTATATTTTTTGCAGCTGTTACAAATTTATAATATCCAAACACATCAAGTTTTCTAAACGCTAGTCCTACAGGTGTAGCTAAGTAAGATCTATTTTCTAAATTAATTTGCTGTTCAAATTGTTGTGGCACTTTTAGACCTTCAATCGGGTCAAATAAGTTGAAGCCAACATTCATTAATACTTTTCTAAAAAATGATAAATATTCCTCAACATTTTTAAGATCTGAAACAACTTTGATATTTCTAATTCTTTTTTCATATTTTGTTTCAAAATCTTGAACGGCTTGTTTAACTTGAGTGACGTACCTTCTAACTAGTGCTTCTTTTTCCTCTACATCCTCAGATTCTAATAAAATTTTTCTATCCTGCCCTCTTAAAAAAATATCTGTAATTATTGGGTTATTATCATACAAAATCATTAAATAATTTTCATCTAAACCAAATTCTAACACTGCAGTTAAATTTGCGTCCTCAGTTTTGTTGGAGATTTGATTAATTTGGTCGACAGCAGATTTTAAGGCAAAACATTTAACATCAATAATAACAGGGTTTAAACCACTATTTTTCACTATTGATACATAGCTATTAATATCTGCTAATTTAGATGCAACAAAAAGAATATCCATTGTATTATCTTTTTCATTTCGATTAATCACTTGATGGAAGATTGAATAATCGTCTAAGTTATCTGTTAATTGAACTAAATTTTCCCACAATGAATTCGTTTCAATTGCTTTTTGTAATTCCTCATCTTTCATCAATGGAGACGTAACCACTCTTATGATTGCACTAGTTACTGGTATTGAGATTGCAACATTACTTACATCTATTTTAGACTTTTGTAACGCTAAACTAAGTTCTGTTGTAACTTTTTCAGCATTTTCAAGAACACTACTTTCATCAGGAATTTCTATTGGATGAGAATAGAATCTATCTAAGACCCATTGATTTGACTTATTTGTATTTATTTGTGCAAGTCTTATCTCTTTATTAGTTAACTCAACGCCAATAACTTCCTCTCCTTGAACAGAAGATTTACTTATTTTTGATTTAAAAAATTCTAATGCTTTATTAAAAGGATTGTCTCGTTTCTTTTCAGGCGATTTGGGAAGTTTAATTCCTTTTAATGAAGGTTTTTTAAATTTTAAATTTTTTAATTTGCCAAAAATATTTGAAACTTTATTTTTTGATTTTTCTTCTGTTGTGTCCTCAACTTTTGCAGTGACTTCATTGTTAAAAGTGATATTGTTTTGAACCACAGGCTCACCTTGAGTAGGAACAATTTTTTGCTCTTCAGTTTTAATATCAGAGGTTTCATCAGGAATAATTTTTTCTTCTACATTTGTATTCGTTTCAGGTTGATTTTGCACTGAAGCCGGCGCTTGTTCTCCCGTCTCAGCAATTTTTTTTAGTCTTTCACTTTCTGCTTGAACATCGTCAAACCATTTTTCTAATATCGGTATTGCCTCATCTAGATTTGTTGTTCCTGAAGAGGAAATTTTTTGTTTTCCATCAATATAAAGTCTTCCAACCCAATTTTTAGATTTTAATTCACCCTTATATTTGTCTTGTCTAACGTAAATATGAAGTCTCCCGTCCTTTTTATGAATAACTTGGTGAGTGGATCCCTCATTCTCATCTTTTTTTTCAACAGATGCATCAAAGATCTTAGTTTCGTCAGTATTTTGATCAATATTTTCATTTTCATTCTGAATTGTTTCATTATTTTGATTATCTACATCTTCAGGTTGATTTTTATCCTCAACCTTAGATTGATTTTCAGATCCAGATTCATTTGGGTCATTATCTAAATTTTTTTTATCTTCTTCTTGATCGTCCATATTAATAAATAAATATTTTCTCTAACACAATTAACGAATCTCTAACACAAAAATCATTTTTAGTCTAACACAAAATCAAATATTATATGTTCAAAATGAGTTTTTTTTGAAAAAGTAAGTAAAATCAATACTTTTAAGATAATCAATTTTTTTTTTATAATTTGAGAAAATAGATGGACTCTAACACAATAAAATTTTATTATTTGTGTTAGAGTAATTTATAATTGTGTTAGAGTTAAAATTATTTTTTTAAACTTAAAAAAGCTAATAAAATCAACAATTATTGAATTTTGAAAATTTGAAGCAATTTGTGTTAGAGTTTAAAATTTTTGTGTTAGAGAAAAGATATAAACATTAATTTAAATCTAAGTTATCCGAATATTTATATAAAAAATCATTATTAATCAGTTTTTTTTATACTTTCAACTCAAAATTGATTTATTTTGATAAGAATTTTTTATTTTTTTTCTATTTTGGATTGTATTTTTCAAAAAGATGAATTTTTTTCCAAAATTTTTTGTATTTAATCCTAGTTAGGGTTTCCTTTGATGTCTGTTGTCAATTCTTGATAGATCATAACTGAGATTGTATTTAAATTACTTATAACTCGTTCATAATCCCATGATAGATCAATATTATTACAATTTAATTCTTTAAAATAATAAATTTCACCTAATTTAATTTCTGGTTTTATTTCTGCAACAATAATATTCATTTCGTTTGTTTTTTTTTCAATAACAAAATTATATCTACATACGTTAGTTGTAGCCCAATATAACACAGAAGTAATAACTATGCCGACCAGTATCATTATTTTTCCGATGTTAAACATTTATTGATGCATTTATAACCCATCAACTACAACAATAGTTAAATCATCTTTTTGTATTCGGCCAGATTTAATTATATCTTCGACAATCTTATTTAATCTTTCATAATTAGGAATAGGTTGATATTTTTTAATATAATTTTTAAATCCATCAGACTCTAACATGTTTCCTTTCGAATCTTTTATTTCGGTAATACCATCCGTGAAAATATACATTGAACTATTTGAAAAATTAATTTTTGTTTCTTTAAATTTAAACTTTGGAGCAATACCTAAGGGGGGACCAGCTTCTTCAAAATTAGAAAAATTTCCTTCGTTATCGTAAATTAAAGGCGGTTCGTGTCCTGCATTAGCTAATGTAAGTTCTTTTTTATTGCTGTCGTAAATTCCTATGAGCATTGTAACAAACATTCCTCTTGAAGTAGTCTCACATATTTCTGAATTTAAAATATTTAAAAGTTCTGCTGCAGAAAAATTTGTTTTACTTAAACATCTATAAAGACTTGATGCTTTTGACATAAGCAGAGAAGATTTTATTCCTTTACCAGATACATCGGCAACACCAAAACCATAAACTCCCTCAGTAAGCTCAGCAAAATTATAAAAATCTCCTGAAACTACTTTAGCTGGAATATTTATTCCTGCTATTGGAAATTTTTCTTTTTGATTTTGAGATAATAAAGTTTTTTGTATCTCACCAACAATTTCTATTTCTTTCTGCATTCTATTCTTATCAACAAGATCTTTTGCCATTCTTGCATTTCTAATTGCTAATGCAGCAGGTCCAGATAAAGTTTCTAAAAGTTTTCTGTCATTCTCCTCAAACAATTTATTGTTTGTTTTTTTATTTAAACAATGAATAACTCCTATACACTCATCAGATACTATTAAAGGAGAACATAAAACAGAATATGTTGTAAAATTTGTTTTATTATCTAAGTCAAAATAAAATTCAGCAATTTCTCTAACATCTTTTCTTACATCACCTACTCTTATACATTTTTTTAAAACTACTGCTTTACCCATTACACCTTGAGTAATTGGAATTTCAAAATCCTCTAGATATGCTTGATGTTTGGATGCAATACACTGAAAAGATTGGTTCTTATCATCAATTAAAAAAATATTTGCAGCTTGTGCGTTTATTCTTTTTATAATTAATTCTAAAGAATTACTTAAAGTTTCTTTAAGATCCAACGATTTAGCTAGATCATGATTCATTTTTGTAACTAATTCTAAATCTTTACTGATAGTATCATCTACTTTAGTTGTTTCCTTTTTTTTTGCGCCAAAAAACATCTTATTTATAAATTGATATTCATTAATTTTTTGATAATTTTGATAGTGATGGAAATCATGATTCATGCGCCAAATTTCTATTTACACATAGCTGATGCAATGTTGTTTATACAATATTGCATCGATGGGCTCATAGAATTTTCCTCCAAAATTAAACTATAAATTGTGTCCTATATTATAGTATTTATCCTTGGAAGTATATGGGGGAGTTTTAGTAACGTATGTATTCATAGAATGCCCTATAATGAGGGTGTTGCCAAAGGTAGATCGTATTGCCCAAACTGTAAAAAACAAATTAGATGGTATGATAATGTTCCAATATTCTCGTATGTAATTTTAAAAGCTAAATGCAGAGACTGCTCAGCCAAGATTAGTATTAAATATCTTTTAGTAGAACTTATCTGTGCATTGAGCTTCGTATGGTTTTTTTATTTATTTGGTTTATCACTTACAACCCTTCTTTTTTTTATTTTAACTATTTTCTTCATCATCATATTTTTTATTGATCTCAAACATTTTATAATTCCAAATGAGCTAACTTTTCCATTAATGGTTATAGGATTAGTTAAAACCTTTGATCCGAATTTAAATCAGTATTTATTTCCAAATTTTTTTAATTCGGTGATAGGTGGTGTTGCTGGTTATTCTATTATTTGGATGATAATTTTTATTTATAAAAAATTAAGAAACAAAGAGGGTATGGGTTTAGGAGATGCTAAACTTTTATCAGCAATTGGTTTTTGGTTCGGGTGGATATCGATTCCTTTCATATTATTTTTTTCATCCTTTGTTGCATTAGCATTAGCAATACCAAGTCTGATAGATAAATCCAAAAATTTGTCATCACAAATTCCTTTTGGACCTTATCTTGTATTAGGATGTGTATTATATTTATTATTGCTTGAAAAAATTATTTTATACTTGAATTGAGTAATAATTTATTTACCTTCGGAATTGTTTTAAAAACCACTATCTCTCCAACCACCTTTGTTCGATAAAATTTCTCCTGGCACTGAGAAAACAGAAAACAAAGTGCTTTTGTCTTCAGAAGGACCAGCAACATTGGCAAAAAGTTTATCACCAAACACAACCAGCTCAGACAGCACACCTTCACTTACATATGCACACGCGTTCAAACCAGGATTGTTTACATCTCCTGGTGTTGTAAGTTTTAATCTTGATGAATTGTTCGTTCCACATTCATCATCAGCAGCACAAATAAATGCATGTCCTTGAGCACACGGAGCAGAACCTGGCGGTGGCTGGTATACAGGATAATAAACTATTCCTTTAAATAAAGTAGGTGGTGCTGATGCTTTTCTGAAAGTTCTTGGAGATAAGAAAGCATCATTTTGATTTTTTTCTAAATGTATTACCCAAGCATCTGCTGACTCTGGTATCGGACAATTATCACCAGATTGATCTCCAGAGACGTTGATACAATTAAATGCATTTCCAACGCTACTTGCTTTATCAGCTCCTTCATGTGCCAATTGTAAAAAATCAGGATTTATTTCCATTGGTTCGCTTCCCGGGTTCATTATAATTTTCGGAACTGTTACTCCATTTAAATGCTTCCAATATGGAAAATGTTTATCTTGGACACCATATAAAATGTTATCTAATTCAGAATTTTTTCCCCCTAGGTCGATAAAATTTCCAGTTGATCCAAATAACCAAAAAGATTTATCAGTTACTCCCAGTCCAGCTTCCATTGAAAAAAATGAATATCTTGCATTTTCTCTTGTAGCATCCAATCTAAAAAGAGTCGTTTGATCATATAATTCTGTTACACCACTTACTAATTTTCCATTATCATTTAGTCCTTTTGTATTATTGGTCAGATTTATTTTTGTTATTTTGCCCTCAAGATCATTTACATAAACTAATGCACCTCTCCACGGAACTCCTGGTGCAGTATCAGGAGTAATTATCACTGGCGCAGCAGGTATAGCATTAGGAATATTACTTCCATTATTAGTTTCAACCAATACATCCCCTGATAAAATACCATTAGGTGTTGTATCTACTATATTTATTGGGCCTCCATTAATTTCTGAACCATATATTCTACCTGGCATACCATCCATATGACCCTCTAAATCAATCACAAATAAAGCTGATCCAGCACAAGCATCTCCTTTGGACATACCAGCGCCCATGATTGCAACATATCTATCAGATCCAATATTTGTTGATCCAGAACTTGAGGGCATTCTCACAATTTTTGGTGTTGACCAAGTCTCTCCTAGTCTCGAATAATCGTAAGCAGGGTCTATACCTGATCCTCCAATGCATGCTCTAACACTTATTTCATCTGATAATGTGGGCTCTTCATCAGATGGATTGGCATTAAAAACTTGTTCATTTTTAAACACAACTTTTAAAACGGCCCCTCCAGAACCATCATCTGACATTTGTGCACTTGAAATACTAATAGGTTCAGGGACACCATCATTTAATTTAACTGCTCCTAAAACAGTTTTAGGAATTTCGTCACCAACTGGATAATCTAAAACAAGATCTGGGAAATAGAAAGTGTTACCTCTATAACAACTAGCTGTTCCATTAGTCCTAAAATCAGTTGCTGTACTACACACTGCTATATCTGTAAGCGCATTAGCATCATAGTTAGCATCGTTAGTAGGTAATTCTGTTTTTTCTCTAGCGTCATTATAATTATCTGTAGCTACCTCTCCTTCGGCAGAATTCATTAAACTGGATGAGGTAGAATTATATTCTAGTGCAGATATTCTTCCAAGTACATCAGCAACTAACACTCTATTATTTATTCTATCATTAAATACTGAAAACATATGAATTGGACCTCTATTTCCTGATGGTATCGGATCTGTTACATCAAGCAAAGTGAAACCAGCACCACCTCTTCCATAAGGAACAAACAATAAAGTACGCCAAGTTCTACTGCCCTCTAACTCTCCTCTAAAATTATATCCCCTTATAAAAGCATCGTGTATCACAGGAGAGCCATCAACACCAAAAATTGGGTTAGTCCCACCACCAGAAGATTTATCATACTCTGAATTTATTATTTGTGGAAGTTTTGCAGCAACAAACGGAGGTATAAAGCCCCATATTTCCTCACCACCTTTGTATCCATTTCCACTTTTAGCTGCGATTGCATGGAGTACACCTGAGTTTGCACCAGCATAAATTACATTTTGTCTTTTTGCTTGTTCCACTTTAAAGCGTGCATAACCTCTTGTTGATCGATGATATGCTTCTTCATTAAAAGATTTAAAATCAATATTCGAATCTGGAGCTCCTACTTCTACGAGTTGCGAATGATACACATCAGCCATTACATGGTTTCTAACCTCAGTAACATCACAATCACCATCATAATCAAAATAGTCATTACCTTTCATAAAATTTATCAAACCTATTGTTTCATCACCCTCAGTAGCATCATTACCAACACTAGAACACGTTGAGGTACTAGAATGATAATCGTCAATCTCATATCCTAGTAAGTTAAATAAATTTGTTATTGCTGTTGATTGGTCTTGACTAAAGTTATCCCAGTTTCCAAGATAAGGAGCTCCTGGCATAGCTGTCCAAATATTTCTATTATCATCTCCTCCACCTGGTGTTGATTGTCTTTTAATCATTAGAGATGAGTCCCAGTTTTTATGTGGATTTCCTGGTGCAGTATTATGCTCAACACAATCTTCATTAGTATCAGGGCAATCAGCTGGTTTGATTAATTTTTTCCGCAAAATTCTACCTTGCCATTCACCAAATTGTTCATAACCGAATTGTGCTTGGTATAAAGAACCACCCTCCTCAATAGTTGCTGTAATTGATGGTGCAGTGAATGCTAGTTTATCAGCAATAATTTGTCGTATCTTAGCTGTTAAAGCAGTTTTTAATCTCTCAGGTGATCTAGCAATAATTGCTCTTTCACAATCCTCATCATCAATACATTCTTGTGCAGTTGTTCCAGCTGCTAACGTACTAGTGCCTATTCTTGAAAGTTCATGAAATCTATTTAAACTTGTACCATTAATTCCACCTCCATAAGCTACATAAAGAGATTTTACACCTAATTCTCTTAATCGTGCCATTCTTTCAGCAGCAAAACCATTTTGATTATCACCAAGCAGCCCAGTGTTTCTCATGGCGCCATCTCCAATTACGATTACATAATTAATCTGACAATCAGCGTCCGGATTTAGAATTGATCCTCCAGCACTTTGATCCATAAAATAATCTTCAGCAATTTGAGCAAAAGCATTTGAATCTGTACCCCAGGCCATACCCAAAGGAGCCATTACATCCATAATTTGATCAGATCCCCTTGGGCTTATGGCTACATTTAAACATGAATCTCGATTACATTGTATACTTGTTCCTTCTGGATGGTTACCATTCCAGCCTTGATAATAAGTACAATCATTATTATTATGGCAATAACGTCCTCCTCTAGCGGCAGTTCTTGAACGACCATGTTCACCAGCGTTCCAATGACCAAAACCAAAATAAGCACCTGTTGTTAATGTTGTATCATTAACGATTGCATTAATTGCAGATTTAACTCCATCCCATCTTCTAATTCTTGGTCCCCCCATTTGTTGAACCCAAGTTGTATTTCGAGCAACAGCAGTGAATTTGTCTTCATGAAATTCGTCTATGTAACCCCTTGCGGTTCCTGTTAACAACATGTATCTATTATCAGCTGCATTAAAACCTATGCCAAGAGCATGCGGTTGATTAAAACCCACATTTTCAGCATCTAAAGCATTTTCAGTTCCCTCATTTGACAGATTTGTTCTTGAACCTGAACCTACTGCGGTGATAATTGTACAAGAATTGGTCGTAGAGTTTGATATTTGAATTTTTTGTATTGCGTGAGAAAAAACGGAAGTAGTATAAACTATGCTACTGTCTGTTGGTGAAACTTCCACGCCAAAAGGAATTGCTAATTCAGAAGTTAAATTTGGAGCATTTGTTGCAGTACATTGTCTTTGTCGAGATCCTAGAGTAAATGCATTACCGCTTTGAGTGAGAGCATATCCTTCAAAATTATTTGCCAACATATTAGAAAAATAAATCATGGTACCTTCATTATTAACACTTAGTCTTGCAAACCAACGTGTAACACTTCTTGTGTCGGTTATTCTTTGTTCATTACATACAAAAGTTTCAAGATTACATGACATAAAGAAACCAAAATTTCTTCGACCACCTCCGGCTGCAAATAAGTAAGGAACACCCCCAATTTCCTGAATGTCAAAGCCCCTATAATTCATATTATCAGGTGCCCTTAAGGCAACTAAACATCTTCTGCCGTCCTCTGAAAACCCGAATATATATCCTGCACTACTTCTCTCCTGACTATGGAAAAAAATTACACTCTCATTGAAACTGACAGAGTCGAGGTTTTCTACAAACTCTATGTGCGCAGCTTTTCTCTGTCTTGTAAAATTACGCCTCGTATGAATACCCATATCATTGAATTGTGTACATCCTACTCTAGGAATTGCTCTGATAGGTCTAAATGATCTATCTCTATTTCCAGCAGCAGTATATCTAATAATTGCTCCTGCGGTTCGTCTTGAATATTGTGAAAATAAAATTCTATTTTGTGAGTCGTAGGCAACTCCAGCAACTGGGCCAATACCATCGCCTCCTATCCATTTTCCCATGCTGGCAGAACTATCGACTAAAAATAATATGTTAGCAGCTACATCACCACCGCCCGCACCTGGTGGCACAGGTTTTGCATTCAAATTGTTACTAAATGATAACAAAAATAAAAAAAATAAAATTTTTAAATTTTTCATAATTTCCTATCCTAATACCTCAATTACTTCCTCGCCAGTGGTATAGTCTATCATTTGAGGATTAGTAATTTCAAGAACCTCGAAAATTTCATCTCTAATATTTATTTTGCTATACATTATGACGAGATTTCCTAAACTTAAATCTTTATAGCCTTCCCAACCTTCTTTTTCAGCTTCACTGCCAGGATCACCAATATTATTTTTTACAAAATTATAAATTTCATTTTTAATTTCACTATTTGTTGAGATTAAATTTATACCAGCAACTTTAGAGTCGTAAATTATCACTTCCAAATCAGTGTTTTCTAAATTTGAGCCTTCACAATAATCTGCTGCATATGCATGATATTTTGCAGAATAACCTTCTCCATAAAGCTCAGATTTATATAACATCAAAAATTCAAATGTATTTTGTGCATCACGTACTGGTGTGCCTATATCGACTGACAATAAGGGGCAAGCAAAAGAGGAGCTTGAAAAAGATATTAAAAATAAAATTTTTAAGAAAAGTTTTTTCACATTAAAATTATAAATTTATATAAATATTTTTCAACATTCTTACCTGGTCATTTTAAGCCTTTAATTCATTGTTAATGAGATAAAACTACGAGTGTTTCAAGAGGAACTATTATTTCTGGATTGCTAGGGTCATTTAAATCTCCCATCATGCCACATCCATAAATTTTGTAGGCTGTGCCTTTCCTTTGAGAAGTACCTGATCCCTTTTTCAAACTTACACCAGTACCCTTATACTCAGAGGTGCCAGAGCTTACCGAGAAAAATTCATAATAATATTTTCTAATATTTTCCTGTTCTTGACTGAGAGCGTCCTGATTATCAATCAAAGTGTCTATAGCTAATCCCGCACTACCATCGTTAAAAATTGGGAATATCAAATTCAAAAAGCTTTGCTCTTTTACATGCTCAACTACCCTAAAACTATCATCACCTCTACTCAAGTTTCTAAAACTTTTATAACAAGGAGTATCTTCATCTAAAAGATTGTCCTCGCTCAGTGGCTGGTTTGTGGGAAATATTCTTCTATCATAATCTCTATTTCCAGTGCCAACATTGATTGGACCTAGCATTTTATTAATTAAACTTTTCTGGGCTTGTAATAAAGCAGTCTCGGCAACATAGAAAGTTTGCTGGTACTCATCACTACTATTATTACTTTGATGATCAGATGAAGCGATCACAATTAAAGCACCTCCCATCAATGACATGGCTAATAATAAAACTAAAGATAAAATTAATGCAAATCCTCTTTGTGTATTATTTTTCATTAAAAAGTTTCTCCAATATTTCTAGTATGGACTGTTACAACAACTGAGTCTCTTAATTTTTTATCTTTGCCATCTTCAATTAAATTATTTCTACTTTCACCACCCAACCCTAAAATTGTTCTAGGCTTATCTGTTGTGGCTGCATCTTTATAAAAATCATCTTTTGATATCCAGGTAAGTCGTATATCCACACCCCGAATATCTTGAAGCCTATCTCTAATTTCGACATGTTCTGGAGCTGGAAACCTACCAGCAGAATCTTGTATTATCTTTCCATCTTGATCAAAAGGTATGAACTCCATATCGTCGATGTAGTTTCTTACCATCACGCCTGGAGTACATTCATTGCAATTCGTAAGCCACAATCCTTTATTGATCAAATCTATGTCAGCAGAGTCATCACTAACTCCACTTCCAACTATACCACTGGCGTTAGGATCTCTGCTAAGACCAAATTGATTTTCTAAATTGAACAAATTACCAACTCCAAGAGGATCATTTCCACCATCATCTTGTGAAGGTGGAGTTGCTTGTTCGAATAAGTTACATCCGCTTCTTGGTTGAGAATAATGTTCAACTCTTTTATATGCAGCAAAACCACCTGAGTCATTAGGCAAAGCATAGTAAGTTATTCTATATTTTTTATAAGGTTGTTCTCCATCACCAAAGTCATTTTGATTAAAATCCTCATATACAATCTGAATTTGATCACAGCAATTACTCCCAGTACTTGCAGTAGATCCAGTTGCATTAGTATTGTTGGTTGATAATGATGTAGTCGCGTCTGAGACAATTCCAAATCCTAGTGTATTTTTTCTTATCACTAATGCATTATGACTTTCTTGTGGATTGTCAAATCCATTATCAAAATATAAATAACTATTTTTTGGTAAAGTAATTCCAGCACCATTATAACATTCTTGCGTTCTAGATGCGTATTGAGCTATTTCATGTGATCCGGCATAATATTTAAATCCTGCCATACGCACATCTCTCATTAACATTGTAACTATATCTCTGCTTGCTCTGCTAATTTTAGCTTTATCACTAACTTGTGAGTACGCTTGATTAACAACAGAATATGATGTGTATACAGCAGCCATCATGATTGTAGTAATAACGATTCCAATCATGATCTCAATTAGAGTTAGTCCAGCTATGTAACTTATTCGATTTTTCATTGCTTTAACTCAAAATCACTTTGAAAATATAAAAATTTTCTTTTTTTTCCGTTATTCAGATTAAATTGTACTCTTCCTATGTACATGACTTCATCCATGACGTAAGGCTCATCTGCGCTGCCATTATTATCAATATCGGTCTGTTGTGTATTGACTAAACCATCTGCCTGACTCCATCTACTGATTACTTTAAAAACTCTAAAATTTCTTGTTTCATTTCGGCCTGCACAATTTAAATAATCTCTATTGTTTAGTAGAGCATCCCACTTACTCGTTTTTATTTGAAAATTATTACTTGCATTATTTGCTTCAGAATAAATTTCACCATTATTATTGGTACCTCCAGTATTACTTTGACAAAAATTAGAATTAAATTCATTTTGAGATAATAAATTTGAGAAATTATCACTAGTAGCATTAATATCTTGCTGACCAATGACATCCTCTACGATTACATTTGTTAAATAGTTGGCTTTTGTTCTTTCACCTGAAATAAAAATAGACTGAATTGAATAGTTTGTCATTTGTAATATAGCAATGAAACCAATTCCTACAATAGCAGTTGATATCAAAGCCTCTAAAAGAGATAATCCAGATATTTTTTTATTCGTCTTTTTTTTAATCATAAATATATTCCAAGTTATTTTCATCGCACTGCCATGTCTTTTCACCAGTGCCTGGATCTATAGCAAATTTATTAACATACCGGCTCGTGACAACATTTCCAAATCTATTCCAATGAACTCTGCTCAATGCTATCTTTTCATCTAGTCTTGCAGGAGCATCTGGACAAATATCCCCCTCAACTGCTGCAGGAAAACCAATCTCACAAACTGGTGTTAAATTAGATCGTCTGCAAATATTTATAAAATTAAAAGGAACGCCTGTATCTGTATCAAAAGCAAGAGCCTCAGATCCCTCATAAAATTTGCCGTTTTTTGCAAAACAAACTGCTGCTGCTCTTTCCCCAGAAAAATTTGTAGTTACATCTTTGAGTTCAATTGTATAAACAGCATTTTTAATTTCATTACTTGTACTCACATTATCAGTGTCCCAATAATTTCCATCACTACCAGTATTTCCTGCAGCCGTATTACATCTCTCACTAGGTGCAGTATTCCAAGCATCTGTGCCATCATTCATTCTGGTTACTAAACTTGCCATAGTCATCCCTCGTGATTCTATTTTCAAATTGTTGACATTATTTGAAAAAAGTATTTGCACGTAAGCAAAAGTGCCTCTCTCTGTTTGAACTATTGCGTTTCTTACCATCGCTTCAACCTCCTTAACTGCAGCTCTGATTTTTCTTTCTTTGTTCCATGCAGAGAAGTTTGGATATGAAATTGCAGATATAAATCCAACAATTGCAATAACAACAACTAATTCTAAAAGATTAAATCCTTTATTGTTCTTTACCTGCCCCAGCATCTATCTTTCCAGCTTTAACTAATTCTTCTAATGATTTAGCCATTGTAATCATTCCATCTTTTACTGCTGTTTGCATGATGCTTGGGATTTGATGAATTTTCGCTTCTCTGATTAAGTTTTGAATTGGGGCTGTACACTTCATCACTTCAAAAGCACCACAACGGCCTTGACCATCTTTAGTTTTAAGAAGTCTTTGAGTGACTACCATTTTTAAAGATGTCGAAATTTGAGCTCTGATCTGCGCCTGTTGCTCAGGCGGGAATACATCGATAATTCTATTAATTGTATTTGGTGCTCCACTGGTATGTAGTGTTCCGAAAACTAAGTGACCTGTTTCCGCTGCTGTCAATGCAAGTGAAACTGTTTCTAAATCTCTCATCTCTCCAACTAGAATAACATCAGGATCTTCTCGCAGTGCAGCTTTTAAAGCACTCGCAAAAGTTTGTGTTTGTTTTCCAACTTCTCGATGTGAGACAATGCTTTTTGCATCCTTGTGAATAAATTCAACTGGATCCTCTACAGTAATAATATTTGCAGTCCGGGTCTTATTAATCTCGTTGACTATTGCAGCAAGCGTAGTTGATTTTCCTGATCCTGTTGGTCCTGTGACCAACACAAGTCCTTTGTGCATATCAATAATATCATAAAGAACTGGTGGTAAATCAAATTGTCCCATTTCTGGTATGACACTCTCAACTCTTCTTAATACGGCAGCCGGTCCATTAATAGTTTTGTAAAAATTTGCCCTAAATCTTAAACCACTAAGAGTAACTGACGAGTCAAGTTCGTGGGTGTCATTAAATCTTTTCATTTCTACTTCATTACAATTGGTCGATATTAGGTCTTGGAGATCCTGTGCTTTAACCATAACCTCTGGAACTTTGTGAATTTCTCCTGTTTGTCTAAATGCTAACGGCCAACCACTCCTAATGTGGAAATCTGATATTTTTTTATTATTTTTTGCTAATTCCTCTAATTTTTCAAACATACTAAATTTTATCTATAATTTTTAAAAAAAACAATATTTACTTATCCGATAGCGACCAAAATAGGTAATTATCTAGTATATAAAGTAATATAATATCCACACAATTAAGGAATATTCAAAAAAGTTTTTAGAAAAAATTAATTGTTTGTCAGTAAATTTTGACTTTAAAAATTTAGTGAGAAATATAAATCCCAGATGCACAATTATAACCGAAACCACAACACCAACTAAAGTCGATTGTAAGGAAAAATTCTTAAATCCAAAGTAAATTGCTACTAAAAAAGTCAACCAAGAAACTTTGGAAATAAATAGTTTAAAAATTAATCCTGTTTTTTTACTAAAAATAGATTGTGTTTTAATTAAAGAATATGACCATGTAAGACCAATTAAAAAACTTATATACTTTAAAATCATTGTTTTTCTTTTTCATGAAAAACTAAACAAACACCATTGTTGCAATACCTTTTGCCCGTAGGTTGGGGACCATCATCAAAAATATGGCCATGGTGAGCATTACAATTTTTACAATGATACTCTGTTCTAGCATAACCGATTAAGTGATCAGTCTTAGTCTCAAACACATCTGGTAAGGATTGAAAAAACGAAGGCCAGCCTGATCCACTTTCATATTTTGCTTTTGACTCAAATAGCTTGATACCACAATTGGCACAATGATAACTCCCTTCTCGTTTTTCATCATTTAACTCACTACTACCAGCACGTTCTGTACCATCCTCAAACATTATCAATTTTTGTTCAGCAGTAAGATTAGGATTTTTTTTACTCATTTAATTAATTTAGCACAGGATTGATGTAAAATAGAATGTAATTCCACAAGTTTTTTGAAATCTTTATTATAGCCACCACCAAGTACACCACACAAAGGTACTCCTTGTGAAAAGAAATTTTGAGTAACCATTTCGTCCCTTTTTTTAATTCCTTTATCTGAAATTTTTAATTTTCCTAATCGGTCATTATGATGAATATCAACTCCAGCAATATAAAAGACAAAATCAAAATTTTCATCGTTTAATTGATTTAAATAGAAATCAAGTATCTTTATATATTGAGCATCCTCCATATTATCATCAAGCTCAACATCAAGATCACTGATAGATTTTTTAGCTGGATAATTTGATTTTGAATGCATACTAAAAGTAAAAACATTTTTGTTATCAGCAAAAATATCAGCATTACCATTGCCTTGGTGAACGTCTAAATCAACTATTAAAATTCTTCCAGCTAAACCACGATCCAATAAGTATTGAGCCGCAACTGCTACGTCATTGAAAACACAATAACCTGCACCGCCATCATAATTAGCGTGGTGACTGCCACCTGCAGTATTACATGCAACACCGTTTTTTATTGCAAGCTTTGTGGCCAATACAGTTCCACCAGTTGCAACTAATGACCTTTGAATAACACTATCAACTAACGGAAATCCAATTTTCTTAATTGTATTTTGATCTAATGTTTTATTTTTAACATCCTTGATATATTTTTCTGAATGAGCTCTTTTTAAAGTTTCTTCAGAACATGCATATGGTTGATAAAATTTTTTAACTATTTTTTTATCAATTAAATATTTTGCAAGTTCTCCAAATTTATTTATCGGAAACTTATGGTCATCACCAATTTTTGCAAAATAATCCTCATGATTGACGACTGATAAATCCATAATTACTCTATCACACGAATTGGCTTACCACTTGCACAAGCTTCGAGTGACTCAATCATTTGATTATAATAGACATTATAATTTTCTGCAGTCACATATCCTAAATGAGGAGTTAGTAAAGCATTAGGTAAAAATCTTAGTTTATTATTCTCTGGTAAGGGTTCTTTTTCATAAACATCAAGTCCTGCCCCCGCAATTTCATTCGTTGATAAAGCAATAATTAAATCGTCCTCATTAACTATTGAACCTCTTGAAGTATTTATCAAAAAAGCAGTTTTTTTCATTTTATCTAATTCTTTTAAAGTAATACAATTCTTATATCTTTCACCTCCTTGCACATGAATAGATAAGAAATCAGAATTTTTGATTAAATCTTCTTTAGTACAAGGTAAAACATCTAGCTCTTTACATTTATCCAGATTGAGGTTTTCACTCCAAGCCATTACTTGCATACCAAAAGCTTTACCAATCTTTGCAACTTGGGAACCTACTTTCCCAAGTCCAATTAATCCTAGAATTTTTCCTTTGAGCTCAACACCAACTGTTGTCTGCCAATAACCCTGATACATATTATCAACTTCTTCTTTAATATTTCTAGCTAATCCAAGAATTAAAGCCCAGGTTAATTCTGGAGTTAGATTTAAATTGCTATCTGTCCCACTAACTATGATCTTCCTTTTTTTTGCAGTATCCAGGTCTATTGCTTTGTTTCTTAATCCACTGGTGATTATGAATTTAAGTTTTGACAAATTTTCTATTATGTTTTTAGTAATGGGAGTTCGTTCTCTCATGACTAACAATGCCTCAAAATCAGCCAACTTATCTATGACATCAGCCTCATCCTCAAATGGCTCACTAAAAATTTTGATTTCATATTTTCCTGCAAGTTTTTCAAGATCTACAAATTGTTGAGAGACATTTTGATAGTCATCTAATATTGCAACTTTAAGCATTTTTAATTTCTTTATTTGATAAAAATAAACCTAATATAATTAAAATTGCACCAATCAAGTGAAAAAATTGGAATTGTTCATTATAAAAGAATATCGCCATTAAAGTGCTAAATAACGGAATTAAAGATAAAAATATTCCAGCTCGATTTGCCCCAATGATTGAAACAGCGCCAGCCCAACAATAGTAAGATCCAATACTTGGAAATATTGCAACATAAGCTAAAATATAAAAAAAATTACTACTCATCTCAATAATTTTGCCTTGTGTCATATCTAAAATAAATAGAGGTAAAAGAAAAATTAATCCAAATGTGCAAATTATATGGACAAGAGCAAGTAAAGATACTTCAAAGGTTCTTTTTCTCAAATATGCAGAATATATTCCCCAAGCAATAATTGCTCCGACCATAAATAAATCGCCTTTGTTAAAATTTAAAGTAAGTAAAATATTTAGATCAAGTTTAGTAATAATAGCTAAAATTCCTAAAACTGAAATGACTAATCCAGATATTTGAAAAATATTTGTTTTTTCAATTTTTAATAAAAAACAAACTAAAATTATTGTTACAGGTATTGCGGTATTAAAAAGTGATGCATTAATTACTTGAGTGTAATTTAAAGCGTTATAAGTAAAAGAAGTGAATATACATACACTAGTAGAACCTAGAATAAGAAGTAATGATAAATTTCCTTTAATTTGATATTTTAATTTTAATATCTCTTTATAGGTGAAGGGAAGTAATATTATCCATACTAGGCACCACCTTAAAAATGCGAGTGAGTTGGGAGGTATATTTTCTAAATAAGCAAGCTTTGCTAATGTAAAGTTTCCTGCCCAAAATAATGTTGCACATACTAGCATTATGTATGCCTTAGTATTTTGCATTTGATTAACTAAATCTTACTGAGCTATAAGGATTTAAATTTAGATTTGTGTTTTCTTTAGCTATCATTCCAGAGACAATCTTTCCAGAAATTGGACCTAATGTCCATCCTAAATGATGATGACCAAAACAATAAAATACATTTTTATAATTTTTTGAGGGTCCCATTACAGGTAAAAAATCTGGCAGTGTAGGTCTAAAACCTAACCATTCATCCTCATGTTCTGGAAGATCTCCTAACATATACTTGGCATTACTAATTAAATTTTTAATTCTTGATTTGGAGAGAGGATTATCTAATCCACCAAACTCA
The DNA here is from genome assembly GCA_902552805.1 of uncultured Pelagibacteraceae bacterium. Lineage (GTDB taxonomy): Bacteria > Pseudomonadota > Alphaproteobacteria > Pelagibacterales > Pelagibacteraceae > Pelagibacter. Next base: position 2,307 of record CACDIC010000006.1, on the reverse strand, counting down.
ACTGTACCAACTACTCTTAATCCCTGTTCCATAGGAGTTATACCAAATCCTCTGTTAGAAAAAATAACTGGTCTACTTAAAAGGTGATCACAATCTTTAAAGTGAACATGGTAACCTCTTTCAGTATCAAGAGGAATTCGCTCTCCTAAATTATCTGTTAATTTTTTTGAGAAAGCTCCACAGGCAATCACAATTTTATCAAAAGTATATCTTTCACCATCAGTTACAAAAACTGGTTTTTCTGTATCAAACTCAATATCATTGATATTTTTCTTTTCAAACTTTCCACCTTTTTTTAAAAATAATTCAAATAATTTAAGTAAGATTTTTTTAGGGTTTCGCGCATGTCTTGCATATGGATAGTATACTCCTGCATGATAAAAAGGTTTTATATTAGGTTCAAGATCATGAATTTCAGACTTATTGACCAGTTGTTGTTTTACACCAAGTTCATCTCTTACTTTAATTTCTAACTCTCTACTCTTTAAGTCTTTGTCATTCCAAATGTAGAGTATTCCTTTATTTTCAACTAGACCATCTAAATTAATTTCATCAAAAAGTTCATCATAAGCCGGTAAAGCTAGATCTAAAATTTGATGCATATTTCTTGCGGTATGCATCATTTTGTTTTTCGTTGTATTTAAAATAAACTTGAAAAACCAAGGCAACATTTTTGGCACATAATTCCATTTTAGTGCTAATGGACCTGTTGAACTCATTAACATTGCTGGTACATCAGCAAGAACATCTGTTCTATTTAAAGATAGTGAGGCATAAGGTGAGAAGTGACCTGCATTTCCATATGATGCTGCTGGACTGCCAGGGTTATCTCTATCAAATATAGTTACTTTAAAACCTTTTTTTTGAAGAAATAAAGCATTGGATACTCCTTGAATTCCTGAGCCAACAATCCCCACATGTAAATTTTTACTCATAAAAAAATATACAATCTATCTGTCAAATAAGTTAAGCGACAAATTATACTTAGGCAATCAATTGTTGATTGTGAACTCTAGCACTCATGACAATTCCAAAACCAATCATAGTTGCCAGCATAGATGATCCACCATAAGACATAATTGGTAAAGGAGAACCTACTATAGGTAGTAAACCTAAAACCATACTCATATTTATAGTAATAAATACAAAAATAGCTGCACCAAAACTATAACAAAAAATCTTTGCGAAATAACTTCTGGAACTAGCACCAATTGCAACAATTCTATAAATAATAATTGCATAAATTACTAAAAGTATCGCAGAGCCCACAAAACCAAATTCCTCTGAGAAAAGTGTAAAAATAAAATCAGTATGTTTTTCAGGTAAAAACTCAAGATAACTTTGAGTGCCTTTTAAAAAACCTTTACCAAATATACCACCAGATCCGACAGCTATTTTTGATTGAATAATTTGATAACCAGCACCTAGGGGATCCTTGTCAGGATTTAGAAATGTCAACACTCTTAATTTCTGATAGGGCTTCAAGAAAGCGATGACGAAAGGTAAAGAGATTATAAATCCAAGAATAGTATAAATAAAATATTTGTAATTAATGCCTGCAAACCATAGTACTGCTATTCCACTGATTGCAATAAGAACTGCTGTTCCAAGGTCTGGTTGTACAATGACTAGTCCCATTGGTAAAAGAATTATTATTAAAGAAGTTAAAATTGTATAAATTGAATTGACATTTTCTAACTTCATTCGATGAAAAAATTTAGCCAAACAAACAATAATAAATATTTTCATCAATTCAGATGGTTGTAAATTTATGAAATATAAATTTATCCATCTTTGAGAGCCTGATGAGGTAATTCCAAATAAATAGGTCCCTACTAACAAACCTACTACCGCTACATAAGCTAAATAACCTATTGAGAACCAATACTTGATATTGATAAATGACATTACTAGCATCATTAAAGTAAATACTGCTAATTTTGTAAAATGGCTTTTGGTATGAAATTTAATCTCACCACCATCAGTAGAATACATTGTTGCTAAACTAATAAAGCCAAGTAACAATATACAAATTAACAATATATAATCAAAGTTTCTAAATTTTTGAAAAAAACCAAGTCTATTTGTTGTTAATCTTGTATGTTGATACATCTATATCTCCAAATACTTTTTGTTTCTCAATGACTCTCTGATCTTGTGTCGGTCAATAATCAATTTAAATAATTTAGTTGCCATTGGAGCAGCAGTTGTACTTCCGTTTCCTCCATGTTCTACAATGACACTTAATGCGTATCTTGGATTTTTATAAGGCCCAAAGGCTACATATAAAGCATGATCTCTTTGCTC
>CACDIC010000005.1 GCA_902552805.1 uncultured Pelagibacteraceae bacterium | reverse complement strand
TTACGAGATAATCTGCAAGATCAGTTGCAGTCAAATATCCTGTGTTAGCTAATTCTATCATTTGTTTTTTATTTGGCGTAAAATTTTTAAGAATCTCATTAAGTATTTTTAAACAATTTTGCAATGTATCATTGGATTTAAAAACAATTTCCTTATCGTCTTGAAGATCTTTGTAGTAAGATAAAGGTAAACTTTTTAAAATTGTAAGCATAGAAAATAAATTACCATAAATAATTCCAGACTTTCCTCGTAAAAATTCCAAAAGATCTGGATTTTTTTTTTGTGGCATTATCGAAGAACCAGTTACAACTTTATCTGATAAATTTATTAACTTGAAAGCATCAGAGTTCCATATGATAAGTTCCTCAGCTATTCTAGAAATATGCATAGCACAGACTGAAATTGAGTAAAGAAAATCTAGCACAAAATCCCTGTCAGAAATTGTATCTATTGAGTTATTAGTTGGTTTTGTAAATCCAAGTTTTTTTGTAGTGTAATTTCTATCAATATTAAAAGATGTTCCAGTTAAAGCGGCAACACCCAAAGGATTTTCATTTAAACTATCTAGATTATTTATGAATCTCTTTTGATCTCTTTTAAACATTTCAACATAAGCCATTAAATAGTGGCCAAATGAAACTGGCTGAGCATTTTTTAAATGAGTAAATCCAGGCATAAGAGTATATATATTTTTCTCTGCTGCTCTTATTACACTTTTAATTATAACATCTAATAAAATATTAATTTCTTTGGTTGATGATTTCATCCAAATTTTCAAGTCTGTAATCACCTGATCATTTCTGGATCGTGCCGTGTGAATAAAACCCGCATCTTCGCCAATTATTTCAAAAAGTCTTTTTTCAATATTTATATGAATATCCTCATACTTTTTATTAAATTCAAATTTTTTGTTTGTTATTTCTTTTTTGATTTTGTTTAGACCATAAACAATCTTATTCTTTATTTTAAAAGAAATAATTTTTTGTTTAAATAACATTTCGACATGTGCAATAGATCCAATTATATCCTCTTTATATAGTCTCTTATCAACATCAATAGAATTTCCCACTTTTTGAAAAATTGATGAAGTGTTTTTTTTTATTCTATTGCCCCATATTGCCTGGTTGTTTTTATTTTTCGACATGATAATTAATTATACCTATTTAACATGAGATTTTTAATAATATTTGCTTTTTTAATATCTAATTGTGTAGCCGCCGAAATCAAAGACATAAAAAATCTTGTTATCAATAAAGAGCTTAAAAAATATGATGGATTAACGTTTTTAGATGATAAGAGTAATGAAATTCAACTTGATCAATTTAAAGGCAATTTGGTTTTACTCAATTTTTGGGCAACTTGGTGCGCCCCATGTAAAGAGGAAATGCCATCTCTTGATCAATTGCAATTTCAAAAAAATTTAAACAATATAAAAATATTTCCGATTAATGTTGGTCAGGATAATCTAGAAAAAGCCTCCAAATTTTTTGAGGATTTAGGTATAGATAATCTTAAGATATATTTCGACTCACCAATTACCTTAGCGAAAAAGTTTGGACTAAGAGGAGTGCCCACCACAATTTTGATAAACAAGGATGGATATGAGTTTGCAAGAATTGTTGGATCAATCGATTTTAAGGAAAAAAATTTTGTTGAATGGTTGGCTAGTTACAACTAATTTTTGAAAAAATATGCAAAACCAACCAAAGCAATTATTGCAATAAATTGGAGCAAAACTCTTAACTGCATTAATTTATTAGAATATTTTTTGCTTGTTTCACCACCTTTAAATAAAGTTCCGATACCAAGAATTAAAACTATCCCAACTGCCATTAACAAAACTATAGATAATATTTTAACTACTATTCCAGATATCATGAAGGTATTGTAGGGTGTTTTAAAAATAAAAAAACATAATTCACACACTATGACATTTTGCCTAGATACAGTAATGGTTAAACCAGAGGCTAATACTAAGATTAAAAATGCTATTATCTTACTTCATGGTTATGGTGGTGATGGTAAGGATATTAGTATGCTCTCATTGAACTGGAAAAGACATTTACCTAATACTATTTTTATTTGTCCCAATGGTCATGAACCATGCAGTATAAACCCAAATGGATATCAGTGGTTTGATTTAAGCAAGGATGATCCAGAGTATATTTTGGACCAATCTATAAAGGCTGAAAAAAAATTATCAAAATTTATTGATGAAATTAAAAAAGAATTTAATTTTGAAAATAATCAAATTTGTTTATCTGGTTTTAGTCAAGGTTGTATGATGTCAATAAACTTAGGACTTACTTCTGAAAAACCTTTTAATTGTGTTGTGGGTTTTTCTGGAAAAATTATTGACGAAAAGGATTTGAAATTAAGAAAAAAAAACTCATCTAGTATTTTGCTAATTCATGGTGATTCTGATCAAGTTGTCTCACCAAATTTTATGTTAGAGGCAAAAGATTTTTTTATGAGAAATAATATAGACATTGAGACGCATCTCATAAAAAATTGTGATCACCATATTCCTATAAATGCCTCAAGTATTGCATTGAATTATATCTTAAAAAAATTTAATAATTCCTAAATATTGAAAAAAATTTTTATTTAAGTTAAAATTTGATATGAATAATTTTATTGATCAAGATGTTTCACTAGAAAAATGTCCTGCACTAGTTTTAAACGCTGATTATAGACCATTGAGTTACTATCCTCTATCGCTATGGTCATGGCAAGATACTGTGAAATCAGTTTTTCTAGATCGTGTAATTATAGTCAGTAATTACGACCGTGTTGTAAGAAGTCCTTCATTCAATATGCAATTGCCTAGTGTAATTGCTCTAAAAGATTATATTGTTCCTCAATCTAAACCAAGTTTTACAAGGTTTAATGTTTTTCTTAGAGATAAGTTTTCCTGCCAGTATTGTGGCAGCAACGAGGAATTAACCTTTGACCATTTATTGCCTAGATCAAAAGGTGGAGAAACTAATTGGGATAACGTTGTTACGGCATGTTCAGCTTGTAATGTTAAAAAAGGAGGCAAACTATTAAAATTATCGGGCATGAAATTGACACAATATCCTTTTCAACCCTCTACAGAAGACTTACATCGTAATGGAAAAAATTTTCCCCCAAATTATTTACATAAAAGCTGGATGGACTATTTATATTGGGATGTTGAATTAGAAGCTTAAGTTTTATACTTTTTCTGATATTCGAATTGCAATTTTTGAACCTGTTTTTATTATTTTATCCATAATTGAGTAAATGCCTTTTTTGGTAGCTCCTTTTTCATAAGCAATATCCTTATGATGAAGCTCATCTTCTCTAAATTTTATAATTTTCTTTTTTAGATTTTTTTCTTCTGGACCAAGTTGATTTATTTGGTCTTGGTAATGTTTATCTATTACTTCTTCAACGGAGGCAGTACATAGCATGGCTGCTTTTTTCCCAAGAATAGTAGACCCAAAACCTAAACCTACACCTAGCAGATCCCACAATGGCAAAAATTTTGTTGGCTCAATATTTCTTTTTTTTATTTCATTTTCAAAAAATTGACAATGTTCAACTTCATGTTCTTTCATATCCTCAATTGTTTTTTTTAAATTGTCATTTTTAACAATTGTATTTAAAGCTAATAACTGACCTTCATAAATTTTGACAGCACCCCTCTCGCCTGCATGGTCAACTCTAATAAATTCTTCAACTCTTCTATTTGTTTTTTTCATATTTAGTAAAAATTTTTGCTAGAGTTATAATAAATAATATACTTATTACAATATTAATAGTAGTTAGTGATAATCCTAAAATCCTAAATGTCACATCTTTACAGCTTATAGTCTTTTCACTTAGTTGATTTAGTAATTCCTCTTTAATTACATTTTCAGAAAAGTTTTTTACACCACAAACAGTTGATTCTTGAAAAATGCCTTGTTCTATGCCGAAATGATACAATGAAATAAAAAAAGAAAAAATAAAAGTTAGTATTAAAAGCAAAATAAAGAAATTTTCATTTTTCTTTATAATAAACATTAGAGATATCAAAATTATACTTAACCCATAAGGAATTCTCTCTATCAAACATAAATTACATGGTTGGTGGCCCAGAACATGCTCTATAAAATAAGCAGAAATCAAAGCTATTAGACTAAATAGAAAAATTATTCTCAAGTAAATTTCAGTTTTAAGATTAAACATGAGATTTAAAAATCAGATAAATTATTAAACCAATAATAACAATTAATATTCCAATTATTGTAAACCATTTTGACCCATGCTTATCCATATATTCATTAAATAAATCACCGAACTTATAAGAAAGGTATGATACGATGAAAAATCTTAATCCTCGGGAAATTAAACTTATCAAAACAAAGATTAAAAAGTTGAATCCTATTAGGCCGCTTGCAATTGTAAAAACTTTATATGGAAGAGGAGTAAAACCAGCTAAAAAAAGTACTCCTAACCAAGCATAAAAACCATCACTATTAACTAAGTTTTCTTTAATTTTTGATAACTTACCCTCATAACCATAAAAACTCATAATGTGTGCTCCGAATTCAAAAAAGAACGCACCAATTAAGTAACCAAGCATACCACCTAAAACTGAAAAAATTGTAGTTATAAGAAAGATTTTAATAAAATCATTTTTTTTTGATATTACCATTGGAATAACCATTACATCTGGCGGAATAGGAAAAAATGAACTTTCAACAAAAGAGACTATTGCCAAATAATATTTAGAACTTTTGTGAGCTGCTAAATCTAAACATTTTTCGTAAAGACTTTTAAACATTTTTTGGTTTTAATATAATTTTAGTTCTTATACTATTTAATAAATTATTAAATAACTAGGGCGAATGGCGGAACTGGTAGACGCGCACGACTCAAAATCGTGTTTCGCAAGAAGTGAGAGTTCGATTCTCTCTTCGCCCACCAAATTATGGAATTAAGTAAAATTAACAGTTTAGTAGAACTTTTTTTCACGAAGTATAAGGAGTTAAACTCTACTTCTAATAAACCATTTTTAAAGTGGTTAAAGGATAATAAGAAAGATTTTCTTACTTGGAAACAAGTTGAAAGAAATATTCAAATTTTATCTGAATATTTAAGAAAAAATTTATCTAAAGGAGATAGGTGCATTTTATTATCTGAAAATCGACCTGAATGGCTTATTTCTGATATAGCCATAATGAACGCTGGTGGGGTAACAGTTCCTTTATTTACAACTTACTCTGAAAAAGATTATGAATATATCATTAATGATTGTAATCCAAAAATTTGTATTGTCTCAAATAATACTCAATTAAAAAAAATAGATAAATTCATTTCAGATAATATAAAAGTTTTATCAATAGAAAATATAGATAAACAAATTGATAGTATAGAAAATATTTTTGAAAGATTTTCTAAGGACAAAACTTTAGATCATTACAACTTTAATCAGTATATTGAAAGAAAAGATCTAGCTTGTATCATTTACACATCAGGAACAACTGGTAACCCTAAAGGTGTAATGCTGAGTCATGGGGGTATTTTATCTAATTGTGAGGGTGCGCAAGAAATTTTGAATTCGCTTGTTAAAGATAGTGAGCCTGTTTTTTTGACTTGGCTTCCTTTATCTCATTCATATGAACATGCTGTTCAATTTGTACAAATCACATTAGGAGCAAAAATTTATTATGCTGAAAGTTTAGAAAAATTATTATCTAATATGGCAGTTGCTAAACCAACCATAATGACTGCTGTGCCTAGATTTTATCAAAATTTGTACAGCAAGATTTCGATGAATTTTTCAAAGCAAACAGGTCTCAAGAAACAATTAATATCTTCGACGATTTCGCTTGGAATAAAAAAACTAAATAATGAGAATATGAGTTATAGAGAAAAAATATTAAATTATTTATGTGAAAAATTAGTAAGACGAAAAATCAAAAATCAGTTTGGTGGAAATTTAAAGGCTTTTGTTTCTGGAGGGGGCGCGTTAGATCAAAAAATTGGTGAATTTTTGAACTCTATTGGATTGCCAACTTTACAAGGTTATGGCCTAACAGAAGCATCCCCAGTAGTAAGTTGCAATATACCTGAAAAAATCAAGATTGATACAGTTGGACCTCCTTTTAAAACTAATGAGGTGAAGATTGCACAGGATGGTGAAATTCTGGTTAAAGGCGAAAATGTAATGCTTGGTTACTGGAACATGAAAAAAGAAACAGACGATATACTTAAAAATGGTTGGTTATACACAGGAGATATAGGTGAAATTACAAAAGAGGGAAATTTGAAAATTACTGACAGAAAAAAAGAAATTATTGTAAATTCTGGTGGTGATAACATTTCACCCTCGAAAATTGAAAATTTATTGTGTCTTGACGACAAAATTAAACAAAGTTTTGTTTATGGAGACAAAAAAACTTATTTAGTTGCTTTAATTGTAAGTGACAATGAAAAAAATAAAAAAGAAATTCAATTATATATAGATGATCTAAATAAAAACTTATCTCTTGTTGAAAGAGTAAAAAAAATAAAATTAATTAATGAAGAATTTACAATTGAAAATGGAATGTTAACACCAACTTTAAAACTAAAAAGAAAAAAAATTTTAGAAAAATATAAAGAAGATTTAGAAAAACTTTATTAATTTTTTACAAAATATTTGATTATTAAGCGCATAAACACTAACTTTTTTACAATTTAAATTTTTTTTAAAAAAAATTTTTATTTTAATTTTATTTTTAAAATTTTCTTTAAAATTTAAGATTTGACATAAGGCACATAAAAAAATAAAAATAGATTAATAGCGAATCAATTGATTCGTTTAACTTAAAAAGGGAGCTAAAGATGCCTAAGAGAAGAAAAAAAGCAAAGAAGGCTAAGAAAAAAGCTAAGAAAAAAGCTAAAAAAAGAAGAAGAAGATAATTACTTAGTATTCTTTATTAAAAACGCTTCTCATAACGATTTACGTGTGAGAGGCGTTTTTTTTTATTCCTCTATATCTTCTTCATTTTCTGAAACAGCCTCTTCTTCAGGCAAATCTGATGAAGCTTGCTTTAATGGTGCTGCCTCTGGTTTAGGTTGAGTATTTAAGTTTCTTTTTAAAGCTTTATCTAATTTTTTTTGAGTATCCTCTAATGACAGATTTAGAATTATTTGAAATTCTGAAAGGATTCTTTCATATGCTTTTTCAAATAATTGTCTTTCACTATAAGATTGGTCAACCATCAAATCATCCCCCTTATTAAGGTCTCTTACCACTTCAGCTAACTCATAAATCTTACCTGATGAAATCTTTGCTTCATATTCCTGTGCTCTCCTACTCCACATAGATCTTTTTATTTTAGGCTTACTTTTTAATATTGAGATGCATTTATTTACCTGATTGATAGTAGCTAATGGTCTTAAGTGTAATTGTTTATTAACAGGTACCATTCCATTTGCTTTATCTTTTTCAAATTTTATAACGTAAGTTTCAACGTCTATTCCTCCAATATTTATTTTTTTGAATTCAGTAATTTGCCCAACACCATGTTTTGGATATACGACGTAATCTTTGATTTTATATTCTCTTTTTTCTGTTTCTTGTTTTTTTACTTTTTTAATTTCTGGTTTAGCCTCATTATTTTTTGTAATTCTTAAACCATCACTTTTCTGTTCTGTAGTTTTGACTTCAGATTTTATAGATTTTTTTAAAAGAACTTTTTTAGTTTTAATTAATTTTTTTGGTAATTTATTAATCTTCTTTTTTACTTTTTTTATTTTAACGACCTTTTTGGTTTTTGCCTTTTTTTTCGATTTAGTAGCTTTACTCTTTTTAAAGGTTTTCTTTAAAATACTTTTCAAACTTATTTTGCTCATCTTTATATTTTTCTTGATCCGATGGAGGATCTTTCTTAACTGTTATATTTGGCCAGATTTCGGAATATTGTTTATTGATTTCTAGCCATTTTTCAGACCCTGGCTCTGTATCAGCTTTTATTGCATCAACAGGACACTCAGGCTCACAAACGCCACAATCTATACACTCATCGGGTTTAATTACAAGCATATTTTTACCCTCATAGAAACAATCTACAGGGCAAACCTCAACACAGTCCATTAACTTACATTTAATGCATTTGTCATTAACTATATATGTCATTATTGATTTTCTTTTTTAATTTTTTCTTTGATATCTCCCATGATCTTATTGTCAATATACAATAAGCCTGCAAGTCGTCTCATCAAATTAGTTTCAAACATATCTGCTTCTTTATTTGAGTAAATTATTCTCCAAAGGGTTTCTATAATTTCAATTTTTTTTTTATCATCCATATTTTTAACTTCCCTTGTAAAATCCAAAATTTGGTTAGAGTTTTCTTCTATTTCTTTACCTTCTTTTAAAATATTTTCTAAATTATCTTGGTCAGCACCTATTTTCAAAAGTGCCTTACTTATTATAACCTCTTCTTCTTTTGAGAAGTTCTCATCAATTTTTGCAGCATGAATCAATAATGCTGCAACTCTTGCTAAATCACTAGTTTTAGTATCTCCTTTTTTTTCCTTAAAAAACATTACTTACCGGTTTAAATTTAAATTTTTTAACACTTTAAAAGGACTTTCTTTAATGAATTTTTTACTTACTTTTTTTGAGCTTTTTCTTGGATTGTATTTAAAAAATATATCATTATTTTTTTCAAAAACTTTATAACCCATATTTTTTAAAAGCTTTTTAAAGTTGTCCTTATTACATCCAAGTAAATTCAACATTTCAGGAATTAACTTAATTTCATTCTTTTCTGTGTTTGAATTAATAATTTGAACAAATAATCTTTCTAAAATATCAATCCTTACGTAAAAATTATCAAATTTCTCAAATCCACAAAGTAACATAAAATTTCTGTTTTTAATTTTGTCGTTTTCTAAAAAATTTAAACCAAACACAGGAGGTTTTAAATTAAAATATTTTTGATGATAATTTTTCCAAAGTAAAGTTCTTAAGGACACAGCCTCTGGTTTGATTAATTTGTGTAAAAATACATGATATCTTCCAAATTTTACTCCTTGATCTCTCAAAAATTTCCTCTCATTTTGTCCTAATATTTTTAGATAATCTGTAACTTGATTTCTTTGAAGGACTCCATTGTTCTCATACAATTGATATGCAAGAGCTTTAATTGATGAATTTTTTTCCTTAAGATTTCTCAAATCAATTAAACTGCTCAAAACATTTTGTATTTTATTTTTTAGCCATTTCACTAAATAATTATTTAATTTTTTTAATTGATCTGTTTCCAGAATATCATCAACTACAAGAACAATATTTGGATTTAAATAATCTCTACCTGGTTGCAATTTTGCTATTGGAGAAAGTCTCCAATAAATTTTAAAATCCTCGTTTAGTTCTATTAAACCTGTCTCGATTATTGTATCTATTCTTTTTTGAAGTTCTGGACCAACTGTCTGTCTTGCTGCTTTTTTGAGTGATTTGATATCTGTTTCTAAAGCACCCTTTTTTAAATCTAGTTCTAATTTAAGTCCACTTATCTTTCCAATAAATTGATCATCAATCATTACTTCGTTATTTTCTAAAATTTTAGTATCAAATTCCATATCTTGCTTTAAGCCTCTTGCTAGGACGCTTGCCCTTTTGTCAATAAAAGTTTTTGTAAGCTCCTCATGTAATCTATCTGATAACTTATCCTCTAAGTGTTTTGTTTTTTCTATCCAATAGTTTTGATTTTCTATCCAATTATTTTTATTTGAAACATATGACCAAGTTCTTACATTTGCAATTCTATTTGATAAAGAATCTACATTTCCATCTAATTTATCAAGTTTGACGAGTTGAAGTCGCATATAATCATCTGTAATTTTACCTTCTTTACTTGTTAAATATTTAAAAACATTTTCAATCACTTCATAGTGATTGCCATAGGTTTTTTTAACAAAATCTGGTATTTGGCAACATTCCCATAAAAGACTTAATTTATCTTTATCAAATTTAATATTTTCTAAATTTTTATCTCTTAAAAAAAATTTTAAGGCTTTTTCATCTTCGCACTCATGTATTTTTCTTAACCATCTTTTACTAGGCTTCTCCTCTAAAGACTTTAATAATTTAAAAGGACTCTCAAAGTTTAAATTTGAATTTCTCCAAAATAAAGATTGGATTTCTTCAAATTTATGATTTTCCAATAAATCTACTTCATCAGCGTTTATTTCTTTGCATTCTCCTGTTATACCAAAGTTTCCATTGTTCAAATATCTTCCTGCTCTACCAGCTATTTGTCCAATTTCTGCTAAATTTAGCTTTCTTAATTTTTTTCCATCAAATTTTTTTAAATTGGAAAAATAAACATGATCAAGATCCATATTAATTCCCATACCAATAGCATCAGTTGCGACTAGAAAATCAACATCTCCAGATTGATACAGCTCTACTTGTGCATTCCTTGTCTTTGGGCTTAGAGATCCCATAACAATAGATGCACCTCCTTTTTGTCTTCTTATAAGTTCAGCGATGGCGTAAACTTCCTCTGCAGAAAATGCTATAATTGCAGTTTTTCTTTGAATTCTTGAAATTTTTTTATGACCAACATAAGAAAGTTTTGAAAGTCTAGTTCGATTTATAAATTCGATGTCATCATCAAGATTAGAAATAATTGGTCTTATAGTATTTGATCCCATTAACATTGTTAATTTTATTCCTCTTAAGTTCAATAATCTGTCTGTAAAAATATGACCTCGCTCATGGTCTGCGCACATTTGAATTTCATCCACACCTACAAAATCTAATTCTTTATCAATAGGCATAGATTCAACAGTACACAGATAATACTTTGCATTTGTAGGAATTATTTTTTCTTCACCAGTAATTAATGCAACTTTATCTAAACTTACCTTTTTAATTACCTTGTCGTAAACTTCTCTAGCTAACAATCTCAAAGGAAAACCTATCATTCCAGTGTCAAACGACAGCATAGTCTCAATAGCAAGATGAGTTTTACCTGTATTTGTTGGGCCAAGGACAGCTGTAATTTTATTTTTTGTCATTTCTATCTTTGGTATATCTTAATTTTTATCTACCAGATGTAGTTGTTGTTAAAGAACAAAAATAGACTAAAACATGACCGAATCGATGGATAAAAAGTTCTCATTTTTTTTTAAATAATAATTTAACTTAACATAATTAAATTAATTATAAAGATTATGTGCTGAATGCTTAGTCAGTTGTTTTGATTTTTAAAATTTTCCAAATTCCTGATGCTGACGTAATTATCTTGCCATTACAATTTAACTCACAAAATAAAAATACAAGAGTTTTTGTTTTTTTTAATATTTTAACTTTCCCGTAGATTTCATCATTAACTTTTGATGATCCAATAAACTTTATATCTAAAGAAATTGTTACGCAGGGTGCATTATCAGCTGATCTATGTGCTGCTGTGCCGGCACCAGCATCTATCAGTGCAGACAAATAACCCCCATGAGTAATTCCTGCAGCATTTAAATGATTATTATTAATCGTTGATTTAAATTCGTATTCATTTTCAGAGATATTTCTAAATAAAAGGCCTCCGTTATGTTTCATAAAACCTGGTTTGAGACTGATTTGTTCAAATTGATTAGACATAATTTTTTATAATACAAAAGTTAAGATTAATATAATTACAAAAATAGAAACAAAAAAATATATTACTGACATTTGAAGAGATATTTTTTCTAACCATTTTAACATAATTTTCCTTTTTTATGGTGCGCCTGCTAGGAGTCGAACCCAGAACCTCCTGGTCCGTAGCCAAGCGCTCTATCCAATTGAGCTACAGGCGCATTTATAAATATATTTGTTTATAGTATATCAATATTTAGTGTATTTTAATGATAAGATAAAATTAAAATTTATGAACAACAAACCTGATGACGTGGTCATTTGTAGTGCAGTTAGGACTCCTATAGGCACTTATAAGGGATCATTAAAAGATTTGAAAGGAGATGAACTTGGTACTATCGTGATAAATGAAGTTTTGAAAAGAAGTAAAATATCTAATAATCAAATTGATGAAGTAATAATGGGCCAGGTTTTGACTGCTGCTGGAGGACAGAACCCTGCGAGACAAGCAGCAGTAAATGCAGGGATCCCTGTATCCAAACCTGCTTATTTAGTAAACCAAGTTTGTGGATCAGGACTAAGGGCCATTATTTCAGGTTATCAACAAATTAAATTAGGAGATGCAAATAATGTAATTTGTGGGGGTCAAGAGAATATGTCGATGACACCTTACTCTTATTTTAATTCAGAGAAAAAAGAAATTTCAAAAGATCAATTAATCAATACTATGATTCACGATGGTTTAACTGATGCTTTTAAAAATTACCACATGGGAGTTACAGCTGAAAATGTTGCAAAAAAGTTTAATATTTCTAGAAAACAACAAGATGAATTTGCTCTTAAATCCCAAAAAAAAACAGAAATTGCAATTGAAAATAATAAATTTGATGATGAAATAGTGCAGATAAATCACAAAGGTATTATTTTAAAAAAAGATGAACACCCAAGAAAAGATTTAAAATTATCTGATTTAGAAAAATTAAAAACAGCTTTTAAAGATGGTGGGACTGTGACACCCGGAAACTCATCTGGTATAAATGATGGAGCAGCTGCTTTATTATTAACTACATTTAAGGAAGCTCAACAAAATTCACTTAAACCATTGGCCAAAATTATTTCCTGGGCATCTGTTGGTTTGGAACCGTCTTTAATGGGTCTTGGTCCTATAGAAGCTATCCGCCAAGCATCAAAAAAAGTAAATTGGAATTTAAATGAAATCGATTTATTTGAAATTAATGAGGCTTTCGCTGCTCAAGCTATAGCAGTTATCAGTGAATTGGGTATTGATGAAAACAAAGTTAATGTAAATGGTGGGGCTATTGCTTTAGGTCACCCAATAGGTGCATCTGGAGCAAGAATACTTGTGACACTTATACATGAAATGAAAAAACAGAATAAAGAAAGAGGTTGTGCCGCACTTTGTATAGGTGGCGGTATGGGAATTGCGCTATGTGTAGAAAAAATTTAGGAATTAATTTTTCCGTATTTTTCCTCTAACAAGATTTTTTGGATCCACACATTAGCATCTTTATATGTGTTGAATTTTGGTTGAATAAATATATTTAATAACTTTTTAATCATTATTTGAGTATTTCAATAAAGAGTGTCAAAAAATTGGATAGAATGTGTTAAAATTGAAGATTAAGTAAATTTTTTTTATGTATAAAACTTTTAAAAATGACTGAAAAATTGTTAGTTCCTGACATAGGTGATTTTGAGAACGTGGAAGTTATAGAACTTTTAGTAAAAGAGGGTCAAGATATTAAAAAAAATGATCCTGTTGTTACTATTGAAAGTGATAAATCGAGTGTTGAAATACCATCAATATTTTCTGGCAAAGTCGAGTCTGTAAATGTTAAAGTTGGAGATAAGGTTTCAAAGGGAGATCTATTAATAAATATTTCTTCAAATCAATCATTATCTCAAAAAGAAAGTGTTCCAAAAGAAACTGAAAATTTAATTCAAGAAGCTGAGAGTACTTTAAGAAAACATCAGGACCAAAATATTCCACAAAAAATAATTGAGACCGAAAAACCAAAAATAATCCAAGTAGTTAAAGAAGGAGATATCGATCCACTAGAAACAAGTGAATGGCTAGAGTCTTTGTCAGCAGTAATAGAAAAAGACGGAAATCAGAGAGCACATTATTTAATTAAAGAACTTATTAACAAAGCTTATATGGAGGGTGCCAATATACCCTATACGCAAAATACTCCTTATATAAACACTATACCAGTTAACGAGGAAAAAAAATCTAATGGAGATCAAAACATAGAGAGAAGAATTAGATCTTTAATTAGATGGAATGCTGCCGCAATGGTAGTTAGAGCAAATAAAAAATTCCCAGAACTTGGAGGGCATATTGGAACTTTTGCATCTGCTGCAACTCTTTACGATGTTGGTATGAATCATTTTTGGAGAGCTAAAAATAATAAATTTGGTGGAGATTTAATTTATTTTCAAGGTCATAGCGCTCCAGGTATGTACGCTAGAGCTTATCTAGAAGGTAGACTTAACGAAAAACAATTAGATAGTTTTAGACAAGAAGTAAACCCTGGTGGTCTTTCCTCATATCCTCATCCTTGGCTAATGCCGAATTTTTGGCAATTTCCAACAGTGTCCATGGGATTAGGTCCAATGCTTGCAATTTATCAAGCAAGATTCATGAAGTACTTAATCAACAGAGGTCTCATCAAAGATGAAGGTAGAAAAGTTTGGGCATTTTTAGGTGATGGAGAAATGGATGAACCTGAATCTTTAGGCGCGATTGGTTTAGCTGCAAGAGAAAAATTAGATAACTTAATATTTGTTGTAAATTGTAATCTTCAAAGACTAGACGGACCAGTTCGAGGAAACGGAAAAATAATTCAGGAATTAGAGGGAATTTTTAGAGGTGCAGGATGGAATGTTATAAAAGTTATTTGGGGCTCTTATTGGGATCCATTGCTTGCCAATGATAAAACAGGTCATTTAGTTAAAACAATGAATGAGACTGTCGATGGCGAGTATCAAGCAATGAAAGCAAGGGATGGTGCGTATGTGAGAGAAAAATTTTTTGGAAAATATTTAGAGACCAAAGAGTTGGTTTCCAGTCTTTCAGACAAAGATATTTGGCGATTAAACAGGGGTGGTCACGACCCTCATAAAGTTTTTGCAGCTTATGACAAAGCATCTAAAAATGTTGGAAGTCCTACAGTTGTAATTGCAAAAACTATTAAGGGTTATGGAATGGGCAAAAGTGGTGAGAGTGTAAATACAACTCACCAGACTAAGAAGTTAGATATCGACGACTTAATGTATTACAGAGATAGGTTTGATGTTCCATTAACAGATCAACAAGTTAAGAATATTGAATACTACAAGCCTGATCAAAATTCTCTAGAGATTAAATACATAAATGAAAGACGAATTCAACTGGGTGGTTTTATTCCTGAAAGAACAACTTACGCGAAACCTGTTAAAGCACCACCAAAAGATATTTTCGATAATATGAAAGTTTCTACAGGTGAAAAAGAAATGTCGACCACAATGGCATTGGTCAGAATGTTAACAAACCTTTTGAGAGATAAAAATGTTGCACCAAGACTGGTTCCAATCATACCTGATGAGGCTAGAACATTCGGAATGGAGGGTTTTTTCCAAAAAATAGGAATTTATGCTCATGAAGGTCAAAAATATGAGCCAGAAGATTCTGCTCAATTAAGTTCGTATAAAGAGGAAAAGAGTGGTCAAGTTTTAGAGGAAGGAATTAACGAGGCTGGAGCGATGTCATCTTGGATCGCTGCAGGAACTTCATATACAAACCATGATATAGAAATGATCCCAATTTATCTTTTTTACTCAATGTTTGGCTTTCAGAGAATTGGTGATTTTGCTTGGGCGGGTGCTGATAGCCAGTCCAGAGGGTTTTTGATCGGAGCAACCGCTGGAAGAACAACTCTTGCTGGGGAAGGTCTACAACATCAAGATGGTCATAGTCATTTGATGGCTTCAACTATTCCTAATTGCAGATCATACGATCCAACATTTCACTACGAGCTTGCAGTCATTTTTAGAGAAGGTTTAAGAAGAATGCATGAGAAAAAAGAGAATATTTTCTATTACATTACGACCATGAATGAAAATTATCCTCATCCAGAAATGCCAAAAGATAAATCATGTGAGGATGGTATTTTAAAAGGAATGTATAAAATAAAGGAGTTTAACAAGTATAAAAAAACTAAAATTCAATTTCTTGGATCTGGCACAATCTTAAGAGAAATGATAGCTGGTGCCGAAATATTACAAAATGAGTATCAAATCGATAGTGAGATTTGGAGTGTAACCAGCTTTAATGAATTGAGAAGGGATGGCCTTGAGGTAGAGAGATACAATCTTCTAAATCCTGATAAAGAGCCTAAAAAAAGCTATGTAGAAAAATGTTTGGGTAATACTGAGGGACCAATTTTAGCAGCTTCTGATTATATGAGAATGAATTCTGACCAGATTAGACCATACGTAAATAAAAGTTTTTATTCATTAGGAACGGATGGATTTGGTCGAAGTGATACAAGAAAGAAGTTAAGAAAATTTTTTGAAGTTGATAAGGAACATATCACAACATATGGTTTGAGTATTTTAGCTAAGGAACAGCTTATTGCATCAAAATATGCAAAAGAAGCAATCAAAAAGTATAAGATTGATATTGATAAACCTATGCCAACAAAATTATAGAATGCCCAAAAAAGATATAAAAGTTCCAAATATTGGTGAATTTAAAGATGTAGAGGTTATTGAAATTATAGTCAAAAAGGGTCAAGAGATTAAAAAAAATGATCCTTTAATAACAATTGAAAGTGATAAATCGAGTGTTGAAATACCCTCATTACATAATGGAATAGTTACAGAATTAAATTTAAATGTTGGGGATAAGGTTTCTGAGGGTGATAAAATATTAGAAATTGAATTAAAAGACAATCAAGTAGAAACTCAATTAAAAACTGAAGAAATAAAAACAATTAAAAAAGAAAATACTAAGGAAAAAAAAATAGAAATTAGAAGAGAAGTTGGATCAAAAAATGTTATCGTAAAAGATTTTTCTAAAAAAACTGCAGCCTCACCAAAAGTCAGAAAATTTGCAAGAGAACTTGGTGTTGATATTAGTAAAGTTGAAGGTAGTGAAAGAGTAGGAAGAGTAACTGAAAGTGATGTAAAGTCATTTGTCGCAAATAAACCTAGAAGAAGTTCTGAAGAAGAATTCAAAAAAGATGAAACGATAGAACTAGAATATCCTCACTCTGAATTTGGAAAAACAGAAATAAAGAATATTCCAAGAGTGAAGAGACTTTCGTCTAAATATCTTATGAATTCTTGGACCAATATTCCCCATGTGACCAATCATGATGAAGCAGATATAACTGAATTAGAGGAGTTTAGAACATCTCTTACAGATATTTACACTGGAGAAAAAAAAAAAATTACTCCTTTAGCTTTTATCGTCAAAGCATTAACTGCATCACTTAAAAAATTTCCAAATTTTAATTCATCTATAGATGAAATTGATAAAGGAAAAATGACCTTAAAAAAGTATTACCATATTGGAATAGCAGTAGATACGAAGCATGGACTTATGGTGCCAAAACTAAGAAATGCTGATAATAAGAATATTTCATTAATTGGCAACGAACTTAAAAAATTAAGTGATCAGTGCAGGAATCTTAAAATTGATAAAAAAGAATTATTTGGTGGTTCCATGACAATAACAAGTCTAGGAGGTATTGGCGGTTCTTTTTTTACACCTATAATTAATTATCCTGAAGTTGCAATTTTGGGAGTTGGCAAATCTCAAAAAAAACAAATTTTTATTGATGGAAAATTTATTACACGAACAATGTTACCTTTATCTTTATCATATGATCACAGAATAATTGATGGAGCTGAAGCAGCTCGATTTAACAACGATTTGAAAGACAATCTTGGAAAAAATTTTGCTTACAAATTAGCTGTGTAAAAATATGTCAAAAACTCTCTCATTATTTAGTGCACTATTATGCACTTTCATCTGGGGGACTACATTTATTGCACAAGATACAGGCATGGACGACATCGGCCCATTCACTTTTAATTCAGTAAGATTTTTTGTGGGTTTTTTAGCAATTGTTCCTTTAGCATTAATGTTTGAAGCAAAAAAACTAAAAAAAGAATTTAGGTTTGATACAAAAACATTCGCTATCCTGTCCTTTTTAATCGGACTATCATTATTTTTGGGCTCAGCATTACAACAGGTTGCGTTGCTTTACACTGATGTAGCAAATGCTGCTTTTTTTACAATTTTTTATGTGCCAATGGTCCCAATAATTATTTTCATCTTTAAAAAAGATTTTTTACACTGGAGTGTATGGCCATCAGTAATTTTATGTTTAATCGGCGGATATTTATTAACAAATTTTCAAGATGCAACTGTAAGATTAGGTGATACCCTTGTGGTATTAGGAGCTTTATTTTGGAGTACACATATTATTTTTACTGGTATGATTGTCAAAAAGTACAATCTACCATTGACTATTGGTGCAATTCAAACTCTGCTAGTTGCTCTATTCTCATTTATAATAGGTTTATTTTCTGAAGAATTCGTAATCGCTAATATATTAAATGAAATAGACTCGATTTTATATGCTGGTATTTTATCAGGTGGTTTTGCATTTGTTTTACAAATTTATGCTCAAAGAAATATAACTCCAGCACCAGCAGCAATAATTTTTTCTTTGGAGGGTGTGTTTGCAACAATTGCCGCCTGGTTTCTTTTAAATCAAATATTAGGCATTTATAATTTACTTGGTTGTTTTTTTATACTAAGTGGAGTTTTATTATCTCAATTAGTTCCATTAATAAGGAAAGCAAGTTAAATATATATTATATAAAATAAAATTAAGCCAAGAATTATCCGATAAATTACAAATACATTAAAAGAAATTTTACTTATAAATTTAAGAAAATACTTAATTGTAAAAAATGAAAACATAAATGATAAAAAAGTAGCAATTAATAATAAATAATTAATTTCTATTGATTGTTCAAAAGCCTCTCTTAAACCTAGGAAGCTTGCTCCTGCTAATGCAGGTATAGACATTAAAAAAGAAATTTTACTAGCGTCTGTTCTATTGAAATTCAAAAATCTTGCTGCCGTAATCGTTATTCCAGCCCTACTAACTCCTGGTATCAACGCTAATATTTGAAATAAACCAATTAATAAAACTGATTTAATATTTAAATCTGTAGAAATATTTCGATCAATTTTTCTTTGATCAGCAAAGAAAAGTATGAATCCAAAAAATAGTGTTGTTGATGCAATTACTTTTGTGTTTCTTAAAAGATGAATAAATTCGGTGGAATATAAAATATATCCAAAAAATATTAAAGGCAAGGAGCCAATAATTATTAAACTTAATAACCTATTATTATTTCTTAGATCAAATAGCTCTTTTCTAAAATAAAAAATTACTGCAATTAATGAGCCTAAATGTAGACTTATGTCTATTAATAAAGAACTTGTTTCTAAATCATAAAAATTTGATACCAATATTAAATGAGCTGACGAACTTATGGGTAAAAATTCAGAAATTCCTTGAACAGCAGAAAGAATTAAAATTTCTATAAAATCTTGCAACATACATGTGTCGTAGCTTAAAAAATATTCATTTTAAACAATTCGATTTAATCATATTAGGTATGCAAAAATCAGATTAAGTAGAATTTAAGCTAAATATTAATGTAATTAGGTAATAATAACTGACCTATTTATTTCTTTTACTAATAAAAACTATGTATATTTTGCGATAAATTTATAAAAATTTATGACTGATAAAATGCTAAAATTCGTAAAAATAGGTCAACAAACCCCACCTAAAAGAGGAGTTGATAATAGGAAAGATGATTTTAATGAAATCTATGATGAATTTATCACTCAAAAAGCACAAGAGCAGTCAAGTAGATGTTCTCAATGTGGCGTTCCTTTTTGCCAAGTCCATTGTCCTTTAAGTAACAACATCCCTGATTGGCTTAAATTGACTGCTGAAGGCAGATTGAAGGAAGCTTATGAATTATCTCAAAGTACAAATAATATGCCTGAGGTTTGTGGCAGAATATGCCCTCAAGACAGACTATGTGAGGGTAATTGTGTTATTGAGCAATCAGGCCATGGCACTGTAACAATTGGATCAGTTGAAAAATATATTACTGATAGTGCTTGGGAGAACGGATGGGTAAAGCCTATATCAATCAAACACGAAAAAGACCAAAGTGTTGGAATAATTGGTGCTGGACCCGCTGGACTGGCAGCTGCTGAACAACTTAGGAAAAATGGATATCAAATTACTGTTTATGACAGATATGACAGAGCGGGCGGTTTGTTAATTTATGGAATTCCAAATTTTAAATTAGAAAAACATGTGGTCGAGAGGAGAACAAAATTGTTGAAAGATGGTGGAATTAAATTTGAACAAAATTTTGAGGTTGGTAAGGATGCAACTTTAGAGCAATTGAGAAAAAAACATGATGCAATTTTAATTGCTACTGGAGTTTATAAACCAAGAGAAATTAATCTACCAGGTAATGATTTAGATAATATTTTTCCTGCTATGGAGTTTTTAACAGCATCAAACAAAAAGGGGTTGGGAGATAAAGTTGATTTATTCGATAAAGGTATATTAAACGCTGAGGGTAAAGATGTAGTTGTTATTGGAGGTGGAGATACCGCAATGGATTGTGTTCGAACATCTGTAAGACAAAAAGCTAATTCAGTTAAATGTTTATATAGAAGAGATAAAGATAATATGCCTGGATCTGCAAGAGAAGTAGCTAATGCAGAAGAAGAGGGTGTTGAATTTGTTTGGTTGTCTAGTCCAAAAGAATTTAGAGGAAAAAATAAAATTGAAAAATTAATTGTAGATCAAATTCAACTTGGAGATCCAGATGACTCAGGTAGAAGAAGACCAGAAATTAAACAAGGATCCGAATTTGAAATTAAAGCAGATATGGTAATAAAAGCTTTAGGATTTGATCCAGAAAACTTACCATTATTATTTGAGGCACAAGAATTACAAGTTACAAAATGGGGAACAATTAAAGCAGACTTTGACACTATGGAAACTAATATTAAAGGCGTTTTTGCTGCCGGGGATATTGTAAGAGGTGCATCTTTAGTTGTTTGGGCAATTAAAGATGGTAGAGATGCTGCTTTATCAATCAAATCTTATCTTGAAAATATCGAATTAAAAAAATCTAAAGTTGCATAATGAGTATATATAAAAAAAATTTAGAATTACTTATTAAAAACAATGTTTATTCCAAAGAAATGGAACATGACGCGTGTGGCGTAGGGTTAATTGCATCAACAGAGGGAAAAAAATCAAGAGAGGTTGTAGAATATGGAATTGAAGCTTTAAAGGCTGTTTGGCATCGAGGAGCTGTTGATGCTGATGGAAAAACAGGTGATGGAGCAGGAATACATTTAGAAATTCCCAAAGATTTCTTTGTTGAAAAAATAGAGGTTACAGGTCACACACATGATGGCTCTGATATTTGTGTTGGAATGATTTTTTTACCAAGAAATGATTACTCCTCACAAGAAAGCTGTAAAACGATTGTAGAAAGTGAGTTAACTAAAAACGATTTTAGTATCTATGGATGGAGACAGGTGCCTGTTAATCCAAAAGTTTTAGGAGAAAAAGCTTTTCAAACTATGCCGGAGATAATTCAAGTGCTTTTTAAATCGAATGATAAAAATTTGCTTGATAAAGATCTCGAGCGAAAAATTTATGAAACAAGAAAAAAAATTGAGAATAAAGCATTCAATTTATCATTAAATAATTTTTATATTTGCTCGATAAGTTCTAAATCAATTATCTATAAGGGCATGTTTTTAGCTGAGGCTATCTCAGATTTTTTCTTGGATTTAAAAGACGAAAGATTTATTTCAAGATTTGCAATTTTCCATCAGAGATTTTCAACTAATACTGCTCCAAGCTGGAGTTTGGCACAACCATTTAGAGCAGTTGCCCATAATGGTGAAATTAATACTTACAAAGGCAATAAAAACTGGATGAGAGTTCATGAACAAGAGATGAGTAGCCCTCTTTTTGAAAATGTTGAAAATTTAAAGCCAGTTATACAAAAAGGAGTTTCTGACTCTGCGGCACTAGATAATGTTTTTGAGTTATTAAATAAATCTGGCCAACCCGCACCTTTAGCAAAATTAATGATGATTCCTGATGCTTGGTCAAAAAGAAATAAAACTCTTCCAAAAAGCCATCAACAACTGTTTAATTTTTTAAATAGTACTATGGAACCTTGGGATGGTCCTGCCGCTATTGCTGCAACAGATAATGAATGGGTCATTGCAGCTAATGATCGTAATGGTTTAAGGCCTTTAAGATACGCAATAACAAAAGATAAGTTTCTCTTTGCTGGATCTGAAACTGGAATGATTGAATTAAATGAAAAAAGAATTTTATCAAAAGGAAGACTTGGCCCAGGGGAGATAATTGGTGTTAGAATTGAAAAAGGCAAAGTGTTTACGAATAATCAAATTAAAGACTATTTGGCAAAAGAATATAAACATTTCAATTCTCAGATAATAGATTTAGATGAAAAATTATCTATTTCTAATGAAAAACATAATTTTGATGGTGAAGATCTAAGGAGACGACAACACACTTTTGGAATAAGTTTAGAGGACTTAGAACTAATTTTACATCCAATGGCTGAAGATGCAAAAGAAGCGACGGGTTCCATGGGTGATGATACGCCTTTAGCAGTTCTATCAGACAAATACAGACCACTTTATCATTTTTTTAGACAAAACTTTAGCCAAGTGACCAATCCACCGATTGACTCTTTAAGAGAAAATAAAGTTATGAGTTTGAAAACTAGATTTGGTAATCTTGGGAATATTTTAGATTTTGATACTTTAACTAAAGAAAATATTTATGTTTTAAATAGTCCGATATTATCGAATTCACAATTTAACAAATTTATAAATTTTTTTGGAAAAAACTCTGTCTCTATAGATTGTACTTTCTCAAATGATCAAAGTTTATTTGACTCTATTAAAAGGATCCAAAAAGAGTCAGAAATTGCCGTTAGACAGGGTGTAACACAATTAGTTTTAAGCGACAAAGCTATTTCAGATACAAGGATGCCTATGCCAATGTTGTTATGCGTTGGTGCGATTAATACTTTTTTAATTGATAAAAAATTAAGAGGGTATGTTTCAATTAACGTTCAATCTGGCGAAGCTTTGGACACCCATTCTTTTGCAACATTAATAGGTGTTGGCGCAACAACAGTTAATCCATATATAGCTTTTGATAGTTTATACCAAAGGCATGAGAAAAAGTTATTTGGCCAGTATAGTTTTGATGAATGTGTTGAAAGATATATCAAATCAGTGAACGCAGGATTATTAAAGATCATGTCAAAAATGGGTATATCTGTTTTAAGTTCGTATCGAGGCGGATGTAATTTTGAAACTGTTGGTTTAAGCAGATCAATAGTTGATGATTATTTTCCAGGAGTGACTTCAAAAATTTCTGGTATTGGATTGTCAGGAATCGAAAAAAAAATACGTGCAATACATAAAGAGGCATTTGAAAGTACCGATACAGTTTTACCTATTGGTGGGATTTATAGATACAGAAAAAATGGAGAAACACACCAATATCAGGGCAGATTAATCCACTTATTACAAAGTGCTGTAGGATCAAACTCGTATACAGCTTATAAAAAATATGCTGAGGGAATCTATAACTTGCCACCAATTAACTTAAGGGATTTAATAGATTTTAGAAAAAAAAAATTAGGACCATCTATTCAAATTTCTGAGGTTGAACCAATAGAAAAAATATTAAAAAGATTTGGTAGTGGAAGTATGTCCCACGGAGCATTGTCTAAGGAGGCACATGAAACATTAGCTATTGGGATGAATAGGATTAAAGGTGCATCCTGTAGTGGAGAAGGTGGTGAAGATGCAAATAGATTTAAGATTATGGACTCTGGTGATAGTGCAAATTCGAGAGTAAAACAAATTGCGTCAGCAAGATTTGGTGTAACAGTCAATTATTTAAACAATTGTAATGAAATTGAGATTAAAATTGCTCAAGGTGCAAAACCCGGCGAAGGTGGCCAATTACCAGGATTTAAAGTAACAGATGAGATTGCCAAGCTAAGACATTCAACGCCAGGTGTAACGTTAATCTCCCCACCTCCGCATCATGATATTTATTCAATTGAGGATTTAGCTCAGCTTATTTATGATTTAAAACAAATCAATCCTAAGGCAAGAATTGGAGTTAAATTAGTTGCATCTTCTGGCGTTGGTACTATTGCAGCTGGTGTTGCAAAAGCAAAAGCTGATATAATTTTAATTTCAGGACATAATGGAGGAACCGGGGCTACACCTCAAACAAGTGTAAAATACGTAGGTATACCTTGGGAGATGGGACTGACGGAGGCCAATCAAGTTTTAACATTAAATAATCTAAGACATAAAGTTACTTTAAGAACTGATGGGGGTATTAAAACTGGAAGAGATGTTGTTATTGCAGCTATGATGGGTGCAGAGGAGTATGGTGTAGCAACTACCGCTTTAGTAGCGATGGGTTGTATTATGGTAAGGCAATGTCACTCTAATACTTGTCCTGTAGGAGTATGTACACAGGATGAAAAATTAAGAGAAAAATTTACTGGAACTCCTGATAAAGTTGTAAATTTATTTACATTTATTGCTACAGAGGTGAGAGAAATTTTAGCTTCACTTGGTTTTAGATCTTTAAATGAGGTTATCGGTCGAACTGATTTATTAATGCAGGTAAGTAAAGCCTCGCCTAATCTAGATGACTTAGATCTTAATCCATTATTTGTCCAAGCAGACCCTGGCAATAATAAGAGGTATTGTGAGGTATCAGAAATAAATCAAGTTCCTAATACACTGGATCAAGAAATTTGGCCTCAAATAGAAAAGGCTTTAGATAACTCAGAAAAAATAAATAACGAGTTTTTAATTAAAAATACTAATAGAGCTGTAGGCACTAGAATTTCACATCACCTATATAAAAAATATGGTTATGAAAAATTAGAGGAAAATTTTTTAACTCTAGATTTTAAAGGTTCAGCTGGACAATCGTTTGGTTCATTTGCAGCAAAAGGACTTAAACTTAATTTAAAAGGCGATGCAAATGATTATGTTGGGAAAGGTTTGTCAGGAGCAACCATTTCAATAAAACTACCTGATGAAAGCAATTTAATTTCTAATGAGAATACTATTATTGGCAACACAGTTCTTTATGGTGCAACGTCAGGTAAACTTTTTGCAGCTGGTCAAGCTGGAGATAGATTTGCGGTAAGAAATTCTGGTGCCACAACTGTTATCGAAGGCTGTGATTCAAATGGTTGTGAATATATGACAGGTGGTACAGCAGTAATTCTTGGAGATGTTGGAGATAATTTTGCAGCTGGCATGACAGGAGGAATGGCTTTTATTTACGATAAATCAAAAGAATTTGAAAAAAAAGTTAATCCGGACTCAGTTGTATGGCAAAATGTTGAAACTGAGTATTGGTCAAAATTTTTAAAAGAATTGGTACTCGAACATAGTAATGAAACAGGATCCAGTTTATCAAAAAAAATAATTGATGGCTTTGAAAGCGAGTTAAAGAATTTTGTACAGGTTTGTCCAAAAGAAATGTTAGATAAGCTTAAAAATCCAATCTCTACAAAAACAAAAATACAAAAAGTTAGTTAATTATTAATTTTAACTCTTTTTTCAATATCTTGAGCCATTTTGGGAAAGATAAACTATGATCACCGTTTTTTATAACTACTAATTTCTTTTTCTTAGATTGAAATATTTTTAAAACTTTTTTTGAGTAAATTACAGGTACAGATTTATCTTTACTCCCGTGAACCATCGTTACATTTATATTTTGACTTATTCTTTTATTTAAAATTTTATTTTTTCTTCCATCTTTGATTAATTGGTAAGTGATTGGGTATTCATAATCACCATGTTTTAAATTTATGACACCTTTTTTTTTGGTTTCAATCCTCATTTTATTAGAAAATTTATTCCACATTAGTTTATCAAGAAATTCTGGCGCTGAACCTATTCCTAAAAAACCTTTAATTTTGTTTTTGATAAGACTAAACTGGTTTAAAGCAATCCAAGCACCCATACTTGATCCGATAAATATAATATCGTTTTTTTTGACAACTTTTTGAATTACTAAAGTGGTATCCTTAGTCCATTTTGAAATATTACCATTAATAAATTTTCCTGATGATTTACCATGACCTGAATATTCTAAAGCAAGAAAACCTAATTTATTTTTTTTTGCAAATTTTAAAAATGCTTGAGGTTTTTTACCCTCCAAATCTGACATAAAACCATGCAAAAAAACAATATAAGTGGCATTTTTTTGATGGTGTTTCAAATATCTTATTTTTCTGGTGGTGGAAATTTTTAAGTAATTAAAATTTGTCATATAAGTTTATTAGTTTTGTCTATTATTATATAATTATTTTAAATGTCATCTAATTTAAATGTTTTACAAGTTATCCCAAAATTAGGTTACGGCGGTGCAGAAACTGGTTGCTATGATATTGCACATTTTTTGCCTGAAAATAATTGTAAATCTTACATTGTTACAAGTGGTGGAGAGTTAATTAAGTTTATTGATAAAAAAAAAGTTAAATTAATAAGGCTCCCTGTCCATAGTAAAAATCCATTATTGATTTTGATAAACTCAATTATTTTAATAGCAATAATTTTGATTTTTAACATTTCAATTGTTCACGCAAGAAGTCGAGCACCAGCTTGGTCGTGTTTATTTGCAACAAAATTAACTAGAAGAAAGTTTGTCACTACATTTCATGGGACTTATAATTTTAGAGGTAGATTAAAAAAATTTTATAATTCAGTAATGGTAAGGTCAGATTTGGTAATAGCAGGGTCAAACTTTATCTTTTCACATATTCAAGAGAATTATCAGGAATTCTTAAACTCTAATAAAAAATTTTTAGTAATTTTTAGAGGCATAAATGTAGATTATTTTGATCCAACAACCAAAATTGAAACCGATGAAAAAAAACTTTTAAATGAGTGGTATATTACTGATGAAAAAAAAATAATTCTTATGCCAGGTCGACTTACTTCATGGAAGGGTCAAGAATTATTTATTGAGGCAATAAATTTAGTTAAAATTGAATTAGGATACGAAGCATTTCATGTTGTAATATTAGGCAGTGATCAGGGAAGAAATTCTTATAAAGAAAAACTTATCAAATTAACTGAAAAATATAATCTGACCAATCAAATAAAATTCATAGACCATTGTAAGGATATGGCTTTAGCTTATAAAGTTTCTGATATTATAGTTTCAGCATCAATTGAACCTGAAGCTTTTGGAAGAGTTGCGGTAGAGGCACAATCTATGGAAAAAATAATCATTGCTAGTAATATTGGAGGATCAAATGAGACAATTTTAAACGAAAAAACTGGGTTGTTATTTGAATCTGGTGATGCAGGTTCTTTGAGTAACAAAATCATTCAAGCAATGACAATGGATGAAACTTCCTTAAAATTAATGGGTAAGGAGGGAAGAAAAAACATTATAAAAAAATTTAATGTTGAAAAAATGTGTTTTTCTACTTATTCAGAGTATAAGAGATTACTAAATTAAATGCCCATAATTACTTTACCAGACGGAAACAATCTAGATTTTCCTAAAAAAGTGACAGGCCTAGAGATTGCTGAAAAAATTAGCAAATCATTAGCAAAACAAGCCTTGATAATGAGTGTGAATGGAGAATTAAAGGATTTATATTTTTCGATTGATAAAGATTGTTCCGTTAAAATTTTTACAGCAAAAGACCCAGAGGGTTTAGAAGTTATTAGACATGACGCTGCACACATCATGGCTATGGCAGTTCAAGAATTATATCCAGGCACTCAAGTTACAATTGGACCAGTTATAGAAAATGGATTTTATTATGACTTCGCCAGAAAGGAGCCCTTTACAGATGACGATCTCAAAAAAATTGAGGAAAGGATGTCAAAAATAATTGACAAAGATTTAAAAACAAGAAGAGAAGTATGGGAAAGAGATAGAGCAATTAAGCATTTTAAAAAAATTGGAGAAAAATATAAGGCAGAAATCATTGAGAGTATTCCGGAAACTGAAGAACTTTCAGTCTATCATCATGGTGATACTTGGTATGATTTATGCAGAGGACCTCATTTAGTATCATCTAGTAAAATTGGCAAAGCCTTTAAACTTACAAAAGTTTCAGGCGCATATTGGCGAGGTGACTCAAAAAATGAAATGCTTCAAAGGATCTACGGAACAAGTTGGGCCTCCCAGAAAGATTTAGACGATTATTTAAAAAGAATTGAAGAAGCAGAAAAAAGAGATCATCGTAAATTGGGCAAAGAAATGGATTTGTTTCATTTTAGAGAAGAAAGTCCGGGATCTGTTTTTTGGCATGAGAAAGGTTGGACGTTATTTCAAAAATTAATTAATTACATGAGAGCTAAACAGGACCTAGCCGGATACAAAGAGGTGAACACACCAGAGGTATTAGATAGATTATTGTGGGAAAAATCGGGTCATTGGGAAAAATATGGGGAAAATATGTATACCTCAGAAACTCCTGATGAAAAAGTTTTTGCAATTAAACCAATGAATTGCCCTGGACACATACAAGTCTTTAATCAAGGTCTAAAAAGTTATCGAGATTTACCTCTAAGAATTACTGAGTTTGGAAAAGTTCATAGATATGAACCATCTGGTGCTTTACATGGATTATTAAGAGTAAGAGCATTCACTCAAGATGATGCTCATATTTTTTGCTCCGAAGATCAAATCACAAGTGAATGTTTAAAAGTTACTAATTTAATATTAGAAATTTATAAAGATTTAGGTTTTGAAAATGTAATTCTTAAATATGCTGATAGGCCAGAGGTAAGAGTTGGTGAGGATGAGATTTGGGACAAGGCTGAAGCATCTTTGTTAAAGGCAGTCAAAGCGTCTAAACTTGAGTATAGTATTAATAAAGGTGAGGGAGCATTTTACGGTCCAAAAATAGAATTTGTTTTAAGAGATGCAATAGGAAGAGATTGGCAATGTGGAACAGTCCAAGTTGATTTAAATTTACCAGGTAGACTAGATGCATCATACGTAGATAAAGATGGTACTAAGAAAGTTCCTGTTATGTTACATCGTGCATTATTTGGATCACTTGAGAGATTTATAGGAATACTGATTGAAAACTATGCTGGAAAATTTCCATTTTGGATATCTCCGTTACAAACAGTTGTTATACCTATTTCCGAAGACTTCGAAGAATA
This sequence comes from uncultured Pelagibacteraceae bacterium, assembly GCA_902552805.1. Taxonomy (GTDB): domain Bacteria; phylum Pseudomonadota; class Alphaproteobacteria; order Pelagibacterales; family Pelagibacteraceae; genus Pelagibacter. The sequence goes on along the minus strand of CACDIC010000005.1, from coordinate 77,262 downwards.
TGCAAAAAAAGTTTCTAATAAGATAAGAGAAGCTGGAATTACATCAATGGTTGATTTAAAAAATCATAATTTAAATTATAAAATAAGAGATCATTCATTAGCAAAAATACCTCTTTTAATAATTTGTGGTAAAAAAGAAGTTGACAGTAACTCAGTAACCATTAGAAGATTGGATTCAAATAAACAAGAAAATATGGATCTAAACTCATTTCTAAAAAAATTTTCTGCTTTAAATAAAGCACCTTCAAATATTTAAGTGGCAGATTTTAAGCAAAACTATTTTCAAAGAAGAACTAAGGATCGTGGACCTCGATCAAATAACAGAATTTCCTCACCCGAGGTTCAAGTTATAGCAAGCGATGGAGAAAATTTAGGTGTTTTAAATACCAATGAGGCAATCTCAATGGCAAAAAATCAAGGTTTAGATTTAATCGAAATTGCCCCAAATGCTAATCCCCCAGTTTGTAAAATTATGGACATGGGAAAATATAAATATGATGCACAAAAAAAAGCAAATCTTGCAAAAAAGAAACAAAAAATAATTGCTTTAAAAGAAATTAAAATGAGACCAGTAACTGAAACGCATGATTATGAATTTAAAGTAAAAAATGCTAAAAAATTTATTGCTAAAGGTGACAAGGTAAAGTTTACCATTAGGTTTAAAGGACGTGAACTTCAACACTCTCATTTAGGTAATGAATTGATGGCTAAAATTAAAGAGGATATGAAAGATATTGGTAAAGTTGAATTGCACCCCAAGTTTGATGGAAAGCAAATGATTATGGTAATTCAACCTTTATAGGCTTTAATATAGGTTGTAAATTTTCAACATTCTTTGTATAACCTCGTCCAATTATGCCAAAATTAAAAACAAAAAGCTCAGCAAAAAAAAGATTTAAAATTTCAGCTAGAGGGAGAGTTATGATGGCTCAAGCTGGAAAGAGACACGGCATGATAAAAAGAACTAATTCTCAGATTAGAAAACTTAGGGGCACTACTGCGATGTCAAAACAAGATGGTAAGATTGTTAAATCGTATATGCCTTACAGCTTAAGAGGTTAAAATGGCAAGAGTAAAAAGAGGTGTAACAAGTAGATCTAAACACAAAAAAGTTTTAAAAGCTGTAAAAGGTCAGTGGGGAAGAAGAAAAAATACTATTAGAGTAGCAAAGCAAGCTATGGAAAAAGCTATGCAATATGCATATAGAGATCGAAGAAATAAGAAAAGAGATTTCAAATCATTGTGGATTCAAAGAATCAACGCGGGTGTAAGAGCTGAAGGTTTGACATATTCCAAGTTTATTTATGGTTTAAACAAATGTGGAATTAAAATTGATAGAAAAATTTTAGCTGAGATAGCCTATGATAGCCCAGAAGCCTTTAAAACTATTGTTCAAAAAGCACAATCTGCTTTAAATTAATCTTCACTATTGTTTTATTTCGCTGAAGAAATAATCTGTAAAAATGTCCGATCTAAAAAAAATAAGAGACGAATTCACATTTAAATTAAAAGGTAAATTAGATCCAGCAGAACTTAATCAAATTAAATCTGATCTATTCGGTAAAAATGGGTTGGTCTCATCTCAATTTAAAAAAATAGGTACTATTGATGTCTCAGAAAGAAAAAAATTCGCATCTGATTTGAATATAATTAAGGATGAACTTCAAGATCTTATAAATTTAAAAATAAACGAAATAGAAAAAGCAAATATTAATGAAAAATTGGAAAAAGAAAAAATTGATGTTACTTTACCGGAGCGATCATTTGTACGGGGTAAAATTCATCCTGTATCACAAACAATTGATGAAATATCTTCTATATTTTCTGAAATAGGCTTTAGTGTAGAGGAAGGACCAGATGTTGAAAATGAATATAACAATTTTACTGCTTTAAATACTCCAGACAATCATCCAGCAAGAGATATGCATGATACATTTTATCTTGATGATAAAAAAGAAAGATTGTTACGTACTCACACGTCTCCCGTTCAAATTAGAACAATGTTAAAAGATAAACCACCTTTTAAAATAATCGCGCCTGGCAGAACATACAGATCAGATAGTGATCAGACACATTCACCAATGTTTCATCAAGTTGAAGGTCTTCATATAGATAAAAATATAAATATGGGTCATTTAAAAGGTTGTTTGAATTATTTTATCAAAGAATTTTTTGAAGTAAAAAAAATAAAAATGAGATTTAGGCCAAGTCATTTTCCTTTCACAGAACCATCTGCCGAAGTTGATATTGGATACGAAATGAAAGATGGAAAAATTATTATAGGGGAAGGTGATCAGTGGCTAGAAATATTAGGTTGTGGGATGGTTCATCCAAATGTTTTAAAAAATGTTAAGGTCGATCCTACTAAGTTTCAAGGTTATGCGTTTGGAATAGGAATTGATAGATTGGCGATGTTAAAATATGGAATTAATGATCTTAGAGCTTTCTTTGATTGTGATTATAGATGGTTAAATCATTTTGGATTTGATCCTCTAGACGTACCTACGAACTATAGAGGCCTAAGTAGATGAAAATCACATTTGATTGGTTAAAAGATCATTTAAAAACTAATCTGAAAGAAAAAAATCTTTTAGAACAACTTACCAATATAGGATTAGAGGTAGAAAGTGTAGAAAGTCTTTCACCTGATAATCAATTATTTAAAGTCGCAAAAATTATCAAGACAGAAAAACATCCAAATGCAGATCGACTTAAAGTTTGTGATGTTAACGTCGGTGAGAAAGAACTTAAAAAAGTTGTTTGTGGTGCTACCAACGCGAGCGAGGGACTTATTACCATATATGCACCTCCAGGTGCAATTATCCCAAAGACTAACACAAAGTTAGAAATAGCAAAAATTAGAGGTGTAACCTCTTACGGAATGCTTTGCTCTGAGTCTGAGTTAAATTTATCTGATGAGAGTGATGGTATTACCGAATTATCTAAAAAATATGAAAAAAATGTTGGTAAAAGTTATTTTTCAAAATTAAAATCTAATCTTATTGATTTATCTATTACACCTAATCGACCAGATTGTCTTGGCGTGAAGGGAATAGCTAGAGATCTTGCAGCCTCAGGTTTTGGAAAATTGATAGTATCTAAAGAGAAACAGATTAAATTAAAAACAAAACAAACTTTAAAAGTTAAAATTAATAAGGAGAAAGGTCAAGGGTGTAGTGCTTTTGGTAGTTGTTTGATTAAAAATGTAAAAAATACCGAAAGTCCTCAATGGCTCAAAGACAAATTAATTTCAGTTGGTCAAAAACCCATTTCAGCTATTGTTGACATAACAAATTATGTAATGCTTGATATTAATCGACCATTACACGCATATGATGCCGACAAAATTGAAAAAGGGATAATTGTTAGAAACTCAAAATCTGGAGAAGAATTTAAAGCACTGGACAATAAAATTTATAAGTTAGAAAAAGGTATGTGTGTTATTAGTGACAAAAAAGGAGTTTTAGGATTAGGTGGAATTATTGGTGGCACAAGATCAGGCACAGAATTTGATACAAAAAATATATTATTAGAGTCTGCTTATTTCGATCCAAGATCAATTAGAAATACTGCAAAAAAATTGAATTTAGACACAGATGCAAAATTTAGATTTGAAAGAGGAATCGATCCATTATCCATCGAAACTGGTTTAAAGAAAGCAGCATTACTAATTCAAGAAATTTGTGGTGGCGAAGTTAGTAAAATCGATATACAAAAAATTGAGTCTTATAAAATTAAAACTATTAACTTTGATGTAAATTCTTTTGAAAATATAGTTGGATTTAAAATTTCTGAAAAGGAAATCCAAAAAATTTTGAATGATCTTGGTTTTGTAATCAAAAAAGAAAAAAAATTTTTAAAATTGACAGTTCCCTCTTGGAGACCAGATATTTTACAGCAAATAGATATTATTGAAGAGTTGGTGAGAATAAGTGGTTATGATAAAATAAAAACAATAGAACCAATTAAAGATAGATCTAAATCTACTTTAACTCAAACTCAAAGATTATTCCATTTATTGCAAAGAGCAATTGCTTCAAAGGGTTATTTAGAGACAATAACATGGTCATTCACAGATCAAAGTTATAACGAACACTTTAGAGAAACCAATAAAGAGGTAAAAATTGTAAACCCTATAAGTTCTGAATTGGGAGTTTTAAGAAATTCTATATTTTCAAATTTAATCATGTATATGAGCAAAAATTTGGATAGAGGTTTTAAAGATTTATCTATTTTTGAGATAGGTCCTGTTTTTACTGGTTCAAACCCAGGTGAGCAAAAGACAATAGTTTGTGGTTTGTCAGCCGGTAAAAAATCAAGGCTTTCTTGGATAGATAAAGAGAGAAATATAGATTTATTTGATGCAAAAAGAGATGTAGTGCAAACTTTGAATGAGGCAGGTTATAATTCCGATCAATTTTTCATTGATAGCAACACACCCAATTATTATCATCCAGGGAAGTCTGGGAGAATTTTCTTAGATCATAAAAAAGATAAAGTTGCAGCTTATTTTGGTGAAATTCATCCTAATATTTTAAAAAAAATTGATATTAAAACTGAAAATTTAATAGGTTTTGAAATCTTTTTAGAAAATTTAAAACTTTCAAGAAAACCATTGAAAGATCAAAAATTGAAGTTTTCAGTATCGGATTTTCAAAAGTCAGAGCGAGATTTTGCATTTGTAGTTAATAAAGATGTAGAGGCACAAGAGTTAATAAGTGTAATTTCTAATGTGAGTCCAAATCTTATTAGCAATATAAAAGTTTTTGATGTTTATGAAGGCGAAAATATCCCAGATAATCAAAAGTCTATAGCTATCAGCATAACAATTCAGTCATCAGAAAAAACTTTAAACGATAAGGATTTAGAGAAAATAAATAATTCAATCATAGAAGCAGTAGAAAATAAAACTGGCGCTAAAATTCGATCTTAAAATTAAAATGAGTACAATCAATAATATAAGAAATTTTGCAATCATTGCTCATATTGATCATGGGAAATCTACAATAGCTGATAGAATAATCCATCAATGTGGTGGTTTGACAGAGAGAGAAATGAAATCACAAGTACTTGACTCTATGGATATAGAAAGAGAAAGAGGTATCACAATAAAAGCACAGACTGTAAAGTTGAATTATAAAGCTAAAAACGGAAAAAATTATATTTTAAATATTATAGACACCCCTGGTCATGTAGATTTTAGTTATGAGGTAAGCAGATCTTTGTATGCCTGTGAAGGATCAATATTAATTGTAGATAGTACCCAGGGTGTCGAAGCTCAAACACTGGCTAATGTCTATCAAGCTCTAGATATTAATCATGAAATCATTCCTGTTTTAAACAAAATAGATTTGCCCGCTTCTGATCTAGATAGAACAAAGAAACAAATCGAAGATGTTATTGGAATTGATACTGAAAATGCGATTCCTTGTTCAGGAAAAACCGGAGAAGGTATAAATGATATTCTGGAACAAATTATTAATCAATTACCGAGTCCAAAAGGTGACACTGATAAAGATTTAAAATGTCTATTAGTTGATAGTTGGTATGACACTTATTTAGGTGTCGTGATTTTAGTTAGAGTAATTAATGGTAAACTTACAAAAAATATGAAAATTAAAATGCTTTCTACTAATCAAGATTATATAGTTGAAAAAGTTGGGGTTTTTACACCAAAAGCAAAAGATATAGATGAATTAAATACTGGTGAAATAGGTTTTATCACAACAGGAATTAAAGTTCTTTCAGAAACAAAAGTTGGTGACACTATCTGTGATGCATCAAAACCACTTGTGAATGCATTGCCTGGTTTTAAACCAAGTAAACCTGTAGTTTTTTGTGGGTTGTTTCCTGTTGATAGCTCTGAGTATCAAAAATTAAAAGATGGGCTAGCTAAATTACAATTAAATGATGCAAGTTTTTCATTTGAAGCAGAGTCATCATCAGCTCTAGGATTAGGATTTAGATGCGGATTTTTAGGTCTTTTACATCTTGAAATCATCACAGAAAGATTAGAAAGAGAGTTTGATGTTAACTTATTAACAACTACACCTGGAGTAGTTTATAAAGTTAAATTAAATAATGGTAAAATTATGGACTTACAAAATCCATCAACTCTTCCTGATCCAACAATTATCAATTCAATTGAGGAGCCTTGGATTAAAGCTACCATAATAACTCCAGATGAATTCCTGGGTTCAATAATAAAATTATGTCAGGATAAAAGAGGAGTCCAAACTAATCTTTCATATTCAGGCAATAGAGCTGTATTAAATTATGAACTACCATTAAATGAAGTAGTTTTTGATTTTAATGACAGAATTAAATCTATGACAAGTGGTTATGCAAGTTTTGATTATGAAATTTTAGAGCATAGAGAGGGAGATTTAGTAAAACTTGGTATTTTAGTTAATAGTGAACCAGTTGATGCACTTGCCATGATGATACATAAAGATTTTGCTCAAAAAACTGGAAGAGAAGTTTGTGAAAAATTAAAAGATTTGATACCTCGACATAATTTTATGATCCCCGTACAAGCTGCGATTGGTGGCAAAATTATCGCAAGAGAAACAATTAAAGGTTTTAAGAAAGATGTTTTGACAAAGATACATGGTGGAGGAGCAACAGATAGAAAAAGAAAACTTTTAGAAAAACAAAAAAAGGGAAAAGCAAGGTCCAAACAATTTGGAAGAGTTGAGATCCCTCAAGAAGCATTTATAGGAGTTTTAAAGATTAAAGGTGCTAAATGAAAATTTACGATTGTTTCATATTTTTTAATGAAAATTTATTGACTGAAATAAGATTTAACATATTAGATAAGTATGTAGACTACTTTGTAATTTGTGAGTCTTATTATGATCATAGAGGTAAAATTAAAGGATATCTTTTTGATCATAAAAAATTCAAAAATTTTAGTCACAAAATTATTTATTTAAAAATTGATAACTTTCCAGAAAGTCTAGGAATTTGGGAAAGACAAGATTATCAAAGAAATTTTCTTATGAATGGATTAAAAAATACTCAACCAGATGATTTAATAATATATTCAGATGCTGATGAAATTATAAATCCTGAAGTCGTAAGTAATTTAACGAGTATTGGTAATAATATAGTAATTTGTGAACAATATTGTTTTTATTACAAATTAAACTTGTTGTCAGAACAATATAAAGATGTTTGGGAAGGTAGTCGTGTTTCAAAATTTAAAAATTTGAAATCATTTAGTTGGTTAAGACTTATCGCTAAAAAAAATTTGAAATATAGTTTTTTTAGATTTGATAAATTTAAGAAAATAAAAGTGTTAAATAAAGCTGGTTGGCATTTTTCATATTTAATGTCTGAGGAAGATATTCAGAAAAAGATTAAAGCATGGACGCATTCTGAATTAGATACTCTTGAAAATAGTGATTTAGAGACAATAAAAAAAAGAGTAAAAGAAAATAAAGATTTATTTGGAAGAGATATCAAATTTTCTAAATTAGAGTTCAGTGAACAATTTTTTCCACAATATTTGATAAAAAACCAAGGTTTTTATAGAAATTGGATTATATAACTTTTTTTTTAATACAGCTTTTAACAATTTCATTAATATTAAATTTAAAATCAAAATTTAATATTTTTCTTAATTTATAATTGTTACTCAAAGTATAGTTATAGTTACCCAACTCATAAAATTTTTTTTTGTAAGAAATTTTTTTATTCATCTTTTTTTCAAAGATTTTGATTATTTTATCCAAATATATAAGTTCTCCGCTCCCTACATTCATAATATATGAACCAATGTTGTTTCTTTTTAAAATTTTAAAAATAATACTTAAAAAGTCTTTTACATGAACAAAGTCTCTTCCTGGATAAATTAACTTTCTTTTATTTTTCACAAGATTTATTTTAAATAGCAATTTTTTTCTAGAGGCTTCGGTTATTACAGGCATAATTCTTCTAAATTTATTTTTGAATTCGAAAAATTCTTTTTTATTTATATAACCAGCTATATTAAATAATCTTAGTATGTAGCAGATTTCAAATTTATTTTTCAAATATTTCTCAATTATAGATTTCGTCTTACCATAATAATTTGATGGCTTATTTTTTTGACTTTCAGATGCTGCCTTTATATTATTTGGATTAAAATTGTATACATTAGAACTCGATAAAAAAATGAATTTCTTAATATTATTTTTAACACATACGTCAATAAAATTTTTTGTTTTTTCAATATTATTCTCAAAATAAATTTTTCGATTTTTTTCTGACTCTGGTGGAAAGCTCAAAGCTGCAGCATGTATTACAGTATGAATTTTTTTTGAGGAGACTAAAGATGAAATGATTTTTGAGTTTATATCAGTTTTTAAAAACTTTTTTTTATTAATAATATTTTTCGAATGAGATCTAGAAAAGTTATCAATTCCAAAATAAGGCAATCTTTTTAATTCTAAAAATTCACAAATGTGAAAGCCTATATATCCAGTACATCCTGTTACAAGTATCATTTTATTTTTTAATATTTTTGAATATATTGATTAATATGTTTTTTTTAAAATTAAAATATTTTTTACACTATTATAAATCTAAAGCATTAAAAAAAAGATGTAAAAAGGACTATGCTTCTCAAAAAAAAATATTTGAAGAAAAATTAGATCACAAAAATTTCTCACAAAAATGGTTTTTAAACAATTTTGAAATTTTTACTTTTTTTTTGCCAAAAGATAAGAGCTCAAAATTTGATTATTTGGAGGTAGGTTGTTATGAGGGGTTATCTTCTTTTTACGTTGTATCTGAATACAAATTTGTTAATGCCTTTTTTTTAGATATATGGGATATGCCTAATCCGAATAGTAAAACACTTTCGCCTAATTTTGATTTAATAGAAAAAGCTTTTGATCAGAATCTCTCAGGATTTAATTTTAAGAAAATAAAAAATGACTCAGTTATTTCAATGAGAAAATTGTTAAAAGACAATGTTCATTTTGACTTTATTTATATTGATGGATCTCATAATGGGGAAGATATTCTGTCTGATGCAATTGAAGCATTTAAAATTTTAAAAGTTAATGGACTTATGTTTTTTGATGATTTTTTACAACACGATGATAATAGAATTTTACAATCATACGTAGGTATTGATAAATTTTTGTCTCTATATTCTGATTATTTGAAAATTGAGTATTTTCAAAATAATTTAGTTGTTAGAAAAAAATGAAATATAAGTGGAGAGGTGGCCGAGTGGTTGAAGGCGCACGCTTGGAAAGCGTGTAAAGGGGCAACTCTTTCATGGGTTCGAATCCCATTCTCTCCGCCACAAATAATCTTTATTTTATGCGCTCAATTTGACATTTTTTACAAATTGGTAAAATTATAAAAAGAGCAATTTAGTACAAAAAATGATATAATTAATTTTTCCGTAAAATAAAAAATGACGACTTTAAATAAATACAAGGCAGACTCGATTAAAGTTCTTAAAGGTCTAGAGGCAGTAAGAAAAAGACCTGGGATGTATATTGGTGATACTGACGATGGCACAGGTCTACATCACATGGTTTATGAAGTTGTTGATAACTCAATAGATGAAGCATTAGCAGGTTATTGTAAAAATATTGATGTAATGATGAATTCTGATGGCACAATTACTGTAAAAGATGATGGTAGAGGCATTCCAATAGATATTCATAAAGGGGAAAAGAAATCTGCAGCAGAGGTGATTATGACCCAACTTCATGCTGGAGGTAAATTTGATCATGACTCTTACAAAGTATCAGGAGGTCTGCACGGCGTTGGTGTATCTGTTGTTAATGCTCTTTCAGCAAAATTGCAATTAGAAATCCATAGAGACGGCCAAAAATATTTCATTGAGTTTAAAGAGGGAGATGCTAAATCGCCACTGAAGAAAATTGGGAAATCAAAAGAGACTGGAACTCAGATAACGTTTTTACCTTCAAAGGAAATTTTTTCATCTATCAAATTTAATTCAAATACACTTATAAAAAGAATGAGAGAATTAGCTTTCTTAAATAAAGGAATAAAAATTACATTCTCAGACTTTACAAATAAAAAGGAAAAGAAAACCATCTTTAAATTTGATGGTGGTGTAATAGAGTTTGTAAATTTTTTGGATGAAAAAAGGGAAAAATTACAGAATAAAAACGGTAATGATTTATTTAAAAAGCCTATTTATATAGAGGGTAAAAAACAAAATGTAGAAATAGAGTGCTCTCTCAAATGGAATGCTTCCTATAGCGAAGATGTATTCCCATATACTAACAATATTCAACAAAAAGATGGCGGAACACACTTGCTTGGTTTTAGAAGTGCCTTAACAAGAGTTGTTAATAAATATGCGAATGAGCATAATCTCTTAAAAAAAAATAAATTTACTATATCAGGTGATGATATTAAGGAAGGGTTAACTTGTGTCTTGTCAGCAAAAATCCCTGATCCTAAATTTTCATCTCAGACTAAAGATAAGCTTGTATCCTCAGAGGTGCGAATGATAGTTGAAAATATCATTAACGAAAAACTTTCTATATGGTTTGATCAAAATCCATCCATTGCTAAAATTATTTTAGCAAAGATTATTCAAGCTGCGTTAGCCCGAGATGTTGCTCGAAAAGCAAGAGAAAGTGTTAGAAGGAAAGGTGCTCTTGAGTTAAGCGGGCTTCCTGGAAAGTTAGCCGATTGTCAAATTGGTAAACAAGAAGGAACAGAACTATTTATTGTGGAGGGAGATTCAGCTGGTGGATCAGCGAAACAAGGCAGAAACAGAGCTAACCAAGCGGTATTGCCTTTGAGAGGAAAAATTCTCAATACATACGTAGACGTAAACGATGGTAAGAAAAATGGCAATAATAATAATGGTTCAGATCACAGGACAAAAGCTTTATCAAAGATGATTTCATCAAATGAAATTTTAACATTGATAAATGCTCTAGGATTAGATCCGAAATCTCAAGAAATAGATTTAAAAGATCTTAGATACGGTAAAGTTATAATTATGACGGACGCAGATGTTGATGGATCACACATAAGAGCTTTATTATTAACCTTTTTTAATAACAAACCATTTAATAAACTTATTGAAAATGGGCATGTTTATTTAGCACAGCCACCATTATTTAAAATTAATAAAGGATCAAAAGGAATTTATATCAAAGACGAAAAAGAGCTTGAACAATATATTATTAATAACAATAAAGATTTTAAAAAAATCAAAAAGGGATCAAAAGAATTTGATAGATTTATGGAGTCAGAAAAGTCGAAATTAAACATTCAAAGATTTAAAGGTTTGGGAGAAATGAATCCAGAGGAATTATGGAGCACAACTTTAAATCCAGATACAAGAAACTTATTGCAAGTTCAGTACTCAAAAGATTTAAAAAAAGATCAAGTCTTGATTCATACACTCATGGGAAATGATGTTTCTTTAAGGAAAGACTTTATAGTATCTAACGCAATAAATGTACAAAATTTAGATATTTAAAAATGAAGTTTTTTGAAACTTCAAAACAATATTCTTTAAAAAAATCAATTTATATAAATTTAAGGTGGATTGGTATTATTGGTCAATTAATATCGGTATATCTAGTATATTTTTATCTAAATTTTGATTTCAACTTTATTTTTGCAAATTTATTTATTTCTATTGGAGTGATTAGTAATCTTTACTTAATTTTTATCTACAAAAAAACGCAGTTAACAGATAGATCAGCATTTATTCATTTACTCGTTGATATAATACAATTATGTGGATTGATTTATCTTACAGGGGGTGTGAAGAATCCATTTATCATTTTTTTAATAATACCAAGTGTCTTTGCTTCATCAAATTTAAGTTTTAAAACTAATTCATTATTAGTATTATTAACTACTTTATCTATTGTAGGCTTAACCTTTTTTTCAAAAGACTTACCCGGACCCTTAAGTGATCACTTTCATGTGAGTAATTATTATATCTATGCTATCCCTTTATCTTTAATAATTGCTCTTCTTTTTTTAAATTATTTTGCAATTATATTCGGTGCTGAAAGCAAGTTAAGAAAAGATGCTTTAAATAAAATGGAAGAAATTATGGCTAAAGAACATGAGATGTTATCTTTAGGTGGACAAGCTGCAGCAGCTGCACATTCATTAGGGACACCCTTATCAACAATAAAGATAATTACTCAGGAATTATCAAAACAACTAAAAGATCAAAAAGATGTTTCACAAGATATTAAATTGTTGTTAAGTCAAGTTGAAAGGTGTAATGAAATATTAAAAAGATTATCCTTAAATCCTGATCAGGAAGACGAATTTATTGATGAGGACTTATCAATGAGAGAATATTTAAGACAAATTATTTCATCATTTAAGGAAACAAGTAAAAAAGAATTTAGTTTAAATCTAGAACAAGATCTAAATTCAAAGAAAATTTATAGATCGATTGAAATAGTTTATGGATTAAGAAATTTTATAGGTAATGCAAATAAGTTTTGTAAAAGCAAAGTTTTTATAAATTTGAAAAGTGATAATGATTTTACAGAAATTACCATTGAAGATGATGGTAATGGATATCCAAGCGATATTTTATCCAAAATTGGAGAACCTTATCTCAAATCAACTGATAAAAATAGTGGATTAGGTTTAGGATTATTTATAGGAAAGACTTTACTAGAAAAAAATTTTGCCACTGTTAATTGTTGGAATTCTCAAACAAGAAGTGGAGCTGAAGTAACAATAAAGTGGAAAAATAAAGATTTGTTCAATCTTTAATGTAAATTTTTTTTACTTTTAAAAAGTTCACTCAATTGAGAAATCATGACATCTCCTAATTCATTGACATCTGTAATCTTTATCGCTCGATTGTAGTATCTTGATACATCATGGCCTATTCCAATCGCTAAAATTTCAGTTTCGGTTTTTTCTTCGATAAATTTCACAATTTTCTTTAAATGTTTTTCAAGAAAATCCCCTGAATTGACTGACAGAGTTGAGTCATCAACTGGTGCACCATCAGAAATTACCATTAATATTTTTCTTTCTTCTTTTCTTTTTTTTAATCGATTAAATGCCCAATAAATTGCTTCTCCATCAATATTTTCTTTTAACAATCCTTCTTTTAACATTAAACTAAGATTATTTTTACATTGCCGCCAATGTGTGTCAGCGCCTTTATAAATTATGTGTCTTAAATCATTTAATCTACCTGGTGTTTTTGGTTTACCCTCTTTATTCCAAAATTCTCTACTTTTTCCACCTTTCCAATTTTTTGTTGTGAAACCTAATATTTCAACTTTGACAGAACATCTTTCCAAGGTTCTTGATAAAATATCAGCGCAGATCGCAGCAATTGTAATTGGTCGGCCTCTCATGGATCCAGAATTATCTATTAAAAGAGTAACGACAGTGTCTTTAAAATCTAAATCCTTCTCTTTTTTAAATGATAATGAATTATAAGGGTCCATAATTATTCTTGGTAGTTTTGAACTATCCAATAACCCTTCCTCTAAATCAAACTCCCAAGCCCTATTTTGTTTTGCTAACAATTGTCTTTGAAGCTTGTTTGCAAGTTTGGTAATGACATCTTGAAAACCTATTAATTGTTGATCTAAAGTTTTTCTTAATTTTGAAGCTTCATCAGAGTTTTCTAAATTTTCTGCTTTTGTTGTTTCATCAAACTGTGTTGTGAAGATTTTATAGTCTGTATTTAAATCATTAATTGATTTTTTTTGGATAACTTGTTCATTATTTTTTTGATCAGATTCACTATCAATAAGTTGCTCATCAAGTTTATATTCATCTATGTCATATTCAGAGTCTAAGCTCGCTTCAGTCTCTTCATTGTTATTTTCATCTCTAGTATCATCTGAATTGTTGTCTTGGTCATCATTAGAAGGATTATTTTGACCATCATCTTGGTTTTCTTCCCTGGTTTCTTCATTATCCTCATTTTTAAAAATATCCATTTCTTGTAATATTTCTGAAAACTTTGAGGAATATTCATTTTGATATTCTAAGTTTTCTTTTAAAAATTCAATGTGTTTATTCATTACTTTATCGAAGTCTTTTTCCCAAAAATTTAACATATTACTTGTTAATGTATTTAATTTAACGTTTAAAAATTTTTTTAACATGTACAATTCAAAAGCTTCCACTACCGGAACATCTTCTTTTGAATTTAATTGGTCTTTTCTTTTTAATTGGATTATTTGATCATAATTTTCCTTAAGATTTTTTGCTATACCTTTCAACATTTCTGAGCCAAGGCATTCATATCTTACTTTTTCTGCGATAGAATAAAGAGACTTATATGAAGAATTTAAAGGTAAATTCTTTTTATAAATCTCATCATTTGAAAATTTTTTTTTTAAAGCAGATGAGTCAGACTCTGCTCTGGCTTTAATGAAATCTCCTTTTGAGTTGAGATTTTCAATATCAACAAAATTCAAATCTTTTTTGTTTTTTTCATCAATAGTTTTTAGATGAATATCATCAGAAATCACTCTAGCTGTTGAAGTTAAAGCTTGCTTAAGTTTTTCTCTTAAGTTTTCAGCCTTGTTATTTTTCATTTAAATTTGAATATTTGCGAGTGACTCTGGTAGTTCTTCTCCAAAACATCTTTGATAGTATTCAGCAATTGTATTTTTTTCAATTTCATCACATTTATTTAGAAAAGTGACTCTAAATGCGTAACCTACATCTTTAAAAATTTCTGCATTTTCAGCCCAATGCAATACAGTTCTTGGACTCATTACAGTACTTATGTCGCCGGCTATAAATCCTTTTCGAGTTAAGGATGCAACTTTTATCATATTTGAAACTTTTTCTTTTCCTTTGGGATTATTTAAAGATTTGTTTTTCGCTAATATAATATCCATTTCTTTATCTAGACTAAGGTAATTAAGTGTTGTTACAATATTCCATCTATCCATTTGACCTTGATTGATTTGTTGTGTTCCATGATAAAGTCCAGTGGTATCTCCTAAACCGACTGTATTTGATGTAGCAAATAATCTAAAAAATTTATTTTGCTTTATGACCTTATTTTTGTCTAAGAGGGTAAAGTTACCTTCAGCTTCAAGAACTCTTTGAATGACAAACATTACATCAGGTCTTCCAGCGTCATACTCATCAAAAACTAAAGCTACTGGATTTTGAATTGACCATGGTAAAATACCTTCATTAAATTGTGTAACTTGTTTTCCTTCTTTCAGGACGATTGCATCTTTACCAATCAGATCTATTCTGCTGATGTGGCTATCTAAGTTAACTCTTATACAGGGCCAATTTAATCTAGCAGCAATTTGTTCTATATGTGTAGATTTTCCTGTGCCATGATAACCTTGCACCAGAACTCTTTTATTGTGTGCAAATCCAGAGACAATTGCTAATGTTGTATCTCTATCAAATTTATAATTTTTATCTATTTCTGGAACATATTCGCTTTTTTTAGAGAATGCGTCTACTTCCATCTCAGAATCAATACCAAATGATTGTTTTAATGAAATTTTAATATCGGGTTGAATGTTAAGATTGGGTGTCAATTTTGTTCCTATATGTATTTTTTAATTGTGTATAAGCTAAAGTAATTAACTTTAGTTTTTCTTCATATTTTTTATTTCCGGCATTCATATCAGGGTGAAATTTTTTGACAAGTGTTTTGAATTTTTCCTGAACTTTTTGCCATTTTAAACCTACTGAAACACCCAATATACTAAAGGCTTTAATATCTTTATGATCAAATTTAAATTGACGCATATGATTGAATTCACTTTTAAATTTATCATTATCCATTTCATCTTTTAAGGTGTTATTCCATAAAACTTTAAAAAAATTATCAGATGAACTAAAACTTTGAGTGGGTTTATGCCATATCATATCTGATTTTAGAAAATTAATTACCTGATTATCATTCATACCGGAAAAATAATTCCAATTTTTATTAAATTCTTTTACGTGTTCTAAACATAACATTCTATATTTTTTACTATTATCCTTTTCAATAGGCGCTTTATATTCACCAATTTCTTTACAATTATTCCAGTCGCAAATATTTTTCATGATAATATAACTATACTTATGAATATAAATGATTTAATTGCAATCGTAAAAAATAAATTACAAAATCAAATTGCTCTAGAAAGTATATTAATTGAAGATAAATCTTTTCTCCATAAAAATCATACTGGAAATCAAGCAGGTAAATTTCATCTTAAAATTTCTTTAGTGTCAAAGGAACTTAAGCAAATGAAAAGAATTGATAGTGATAAAAAAATTTACAAAATTTTGAATGAGGAATTAAATAAATATATTCACTCTATTCAAATTTTAATCAATTAATTGATTTTTTAAGAAACGATTTAAATTTTTTATTGAGTATTCTTGATTTAAAATTGTATGGCCTATTTTTTTCAATAAAACCAACTTTATTTTATCAGAATTGTTTTTTTTATCAGTTTTCATAAATTTGATAATTTTATTAAGATCTTTATTTTTAAAATATTTTTTAATATCTGAAGGTAATTTTGAATTTTTATAATGAGCAGAAATTAATTTATAATCATTAGAATTTAGGAATTTATACTTATTGCTAAATTTTAATGCCACCATCATTCCTAAAATAACAGCTTCACCATGATTTAATCTTTTAGAATATCCTAGTGAAGCTTCAAATGAATGACCAAAAGTGTGACCAAAATTTAATTTTTTTCTTAAATTGCTCTCTTTTTCATCCTTTTCGACTACATCTTTTTTAATTTTACAACTCTCAAATATTGCCTTTTCTATATAAGGAGATTTAAGTTTAATAATGTTATCAAAATTGTTATCCAAATATTTAAAGAATTTCTTTTTAGAGATTATAGAGTGTTTTAAAATCTCACCATACCCACAAACAATTTCTCTTCTATTGAGTGTTTTTAAAGTATCTATATCGCTTATGACTAATTTTGGTTGATAGAAGCTACCAATGAGATTTTTTCCATGCTTAGAATTTACTCCTGTTTTGCCACCAATCGATGAGTCTACTTGAGCTAAAAGGGTGGTGGGGATATTTACAAAATGCAATCCCCTTTTAAATAAACTTGCAGCAAAACCACCAACGTCTCCAGTTATACCTCCCCCTATTGCTAATAAACTATCTTCTCTAGAAAAATTTTTATTAAGTAAAATTTCTAAGATTGAATTTACAATAGTTTGATTCTTATTTTTTTCATTGGCATTAAAACTAAATAAAAATACTTTTTTATTTCGTAGTTTTTTTTTTATTTCAGAAATAAATTTTTTAGGAACATTTCTGTCAACTACCAATAAACATTTTTTTGATTTAATGGAATTATTGACCATCAGACTTGATATTTTTGTAATAAGATTCTTTCCAATAAAAATTGGATATTTTTCAGAATTAGTCTTAATTATCAATTTAATTGTTTTCATATAATATCTAAGATTTTATCTACAATTTCTTTTTTCGTTTTATTGTCACAATCAATTTTATTTTGCGCTTTTGCATAATATTTATTACGATTTTTTATCATATTTTGTAAATCACTATTAGAAACATTATAGGCTAATGGCCTTTTAGCGCTTTTTTTTATTCTTTCGATTAAAATATCATCCTTAGTTTTAAGCCAAAAAGAAATGTGGTTCTTCAAAACCTCGTTTCTTATATTTTTATTTAAAAAAGCTCCACCACCCAAAGAAACTACTATTCCCTTAATTTTCATAAGTTCTAAAGTAATTTTTTCCTCGTATTCTCTGAAAAATTTTTCACCTTTGTTTTTGAATATATTTGAAATTTTCATTTCGAGCTTATTTTCTATGTAATGGTCCACATCATAAAAATCTAATTTCAGTTTTTTTGAAACTAAAAATCCAATAGATGTTTTACCAGATCCCATCATGCCTAAAAAAACAATATTTCTATCAGATTTCATAATTTTCTTTATTGAAAAACCACAAATATGTCTTAATTTGAAATTACTTAAAAGTATATGCAATTTATAAAAAAAACAAGTTCAAGCCGAAGTATTATGGGTATTGTAACTAAATTAGTTTTATTATTGTTTGTCTTTTTTTTAATTATTTTTTTACTTAATAAAATTGATTTTCCAGCTCCTAAAAAAAATATAGATAAAATCATTCCAAATGAAAATTTTAAAATTGTTAAATAAAAAAAAAATTTTTTTTTTATTTTTTTTATTTTTTGTTTCTATTGCCAATACAGAGGAAAAACCAGTTGATATTTGGAACATAGATAAAAAAGAAATTGAGGAAAATAAATTAATAAATAATTCAGAAATTTTAAATAAAGAAAATATAGTTGAAGAGAGTATTGAGCCAAGTGTTTTTGGTACACAAAATCAAAATCAAAAATCAATTATTAATCTTGATGAAAAGTTTGATACGAAAGAAATTAAGATAATCGGATTATATGACCCAGAGGATTATGATCTTAATGTAGATATGTGGTCTCACTCAGATGGTGACCAATTAAAAAATTTGTTCACAAAATTAAATAAGATGGATTTATCTAATGATGCAATTGAAATCATTAATACTTTACTCTTAATTAATGCTCATAATCCAAAAAAAAATATATCAGATGATGAATTTCTGGGATTAAAGTCTGATTGGTTAATAAAAAATTCAAACCTAGATTTAATCGAAGAATATTTAATCCAAAATCAAATAATTAATTTATTCTCTGAACTTACAAAATACCTTGTGGATGAATATCTTTCTAATTCAGATATTGATAAAGCTTGTGGCGTATTTTCAAAAAATAATCAATTAATTACAGATGAGTATTTATCTAAATTTAATATTTATTGTTTGATTAAAGATAATAAAAGAGAGGAAGCTCAATTAATTTTGGATTTAAAAAAAGAGTCAGGTTTTAAGGATGAATATTTCGAAAAAAAAATAAATTATTTACTAAAATATACAAAAAAAATAGATCTATCAGTCTCTGAAGAATCAATATTTGATTTCTATCTAGCCCATCAAACTAATCCCAATTTTAATTTCGAACCAGATGATAAAACGAAAAAAATAATTTGGAAATACCTTTCATCTGCAAACTTATTAGGCTCATTTAGGCAAATTGATGTTTCAGAAATTGGAAAAATAGCAACTATAGAAAAGGCTGTTCATGATAAGAATTATCCAGAACAAGAGTTATTTGATTTATATAAAAGATTTCAATTTGATTTTAATCAACTTTTCAATGCTCAAAAAGAATATAAAAAACTTACTAAAATTGAGGGAAGAGCCCTTATTTATCAAAAAATTTTACTTGAGTCAGAAATGGTAGAAAAATTAAAGTTATTAAAAATATTAAAAAATTCATTTAACGATGATGGTTTAGATAATGCGTTTGATCGAGAACTAAAAATTTTTCTCGAGAAGATAAATCCTTTAGATATACCAGATAATTTAACCAGTTTTTATTATACAAATATTCAAATTGAAAAAGATGAAGATAAAAAAATTAAATTTAATAATGAAATTATGCATCAATCAAAACTTATTAATTATTTCAATGGTGATTATGCAAGTTCTAAAATTTCTAAAGATACAAATCATTTTTTAAAAAAAATTAAGAAAAACAAAAAATATTTTCTTTCTAAAAAAGACATTATATTTTTAGAGTCATTGAGATATGATGGAATTGAAATTTCAGAAAAATATGATGATTTGTATCAAATAGATGAAAACGAAATCCCTACAGACATACAAATTATGATTAATAATAAAGAAACTGGTTTAGCACTTTTAAGAATAGCCGAATTGATTGGACAAGATGAAATTGAGAGAATAGATGAAGATACAATTTATTTTATAGTCACAGCTCTCAATAAGCTTAATATTGATTGGATGAGAAATAAGATATTACTTAAAGTTCTTCCTTTAAAAGTTTAAAAATTAGTTTATTTATTAACTTTATGCTTAAAGAAATTGTTATTGTTCCAGATGAAATATTAAAAAAAGTTTCCGATCCAATTGAAAAAATTGGAATTAATGAAAAAAAGTTAATAGATGATTTATTTGAAACAATGTATCACTCAAAGGGAATTGGCCTTGCAGCAGTTCAAGTAGGTATACTTAAAAGGGTTTTAGTTGTTGATGTTTCGAATAAGGATGAAAAAAATCAACCAATTGCTTTAATCAATCCTGTAATAAAAAACTTAAGTGAAGAAACATCGGTGTACGAAGAGGGTTGTCTATCAATACCTGAAACTTTTATTGAAATTGAGAGACCAAAAATTTGTGAGGTGGAATATATTGATGAAAAGGGAGAGAAGAAAAATCTTAAATGTGATGGACTTCTATCTACTTGTATTCAACATGAAATAAATCATTTAGATGGAAAATTAATTATTGATCATTTATCAAAATTAAAAAAAAATTTTATTATAAAAAAAATTTCAAAAATTAAAAAAAATCCAGACAGAATAGTAGTTTAAAGATGGCAAATAAGATTATCTTTATGGGTACACCAATATTTTGTGTTCCTATCTTAAAATCTCTATATCAAAATGGTTATAATATTTCTGTGGTTTTTACTCAACCACCACAAAAATCTCATAGAGGACAAAAAATCAACAAGAGTCCAATTCAGGGTATCTCTGAAACTTTAAATATAGATTATAGAACACCCAAGACACTGAAGGGTAATCAAGAGGAGTATGAATTTTTAAAAAAGTTAAATGCTGATCTTGCAATAGTGTGTGCATATGGACAAATTATTCCTGAAAATTTTTTAAACTTAACCAAAAAAGGTTTTGTAAATGTTCACGCCTCAATTCTTCCTAGTTGGCGAGGCGCAGCACCAATTCAGAGATCAATTATGAATTTAGATCCTGAAACTGGCATAAGTATCATGAAGATCAAAAAAGAATTGGATAGTGGACCAGTTAGTAATATTTATAAAATCAAAATAGATCAAAACCAAAATGCTCAAGAAATTTCAGAAAAACTATCTGCTTTAGCTGCTGAAAAAATTTTAGATAATGTGGACGATATACTTGAAGATAAGGCGAAGTTTATTGATCAGGATCATTCAAAAGCTACTTATGCAAAAAAAATTGATAAGGAGGAGTCACAGATTGATTGGGACGAGGATGCATTTAAAATAATTGGAAAAATAAATGGATTATTTCCCTCCCCAGGTGCTTCTTTTAGTTTTAATGGCGAAAGATATAAAATTTTGAAAGCCGAAATTGGTAATGGCAAAGGTCAAGTTGGAGAAATAATTTCAAATCAGCTGGAAGTAGCATGTAAGAACAATCAATCAATCAAGATTCTTGAAATTCAAAGGCAAGGAAAAAGAGCACAAAAAATTAGTGAATTCATGTTGGGCTCCCAAATTAAAAAGGGTTCAAAGTTATTAAATGTTTAGATATCAGATCTTAATTGAATATGTGGGCACTAATTTTAGAGGGTGGCAAATTCAGAAAAAGGGAAAAACTGTTCAGGGATTATTACAAAATAAAATTTCAAAACTATTAAAAGAAAATATTACAATATATGGAGCTGGAAGGTTGGACGTAGGGGTTCATGCTAAAGAACAGTCAGCACATTTTGATTGTAAAAATAAGATTATCAAAATCGATAGGTTCCTAAAATCAATCAATCACTTTTTGAATAAAGATGGAATAGCAATACTTAAGATTAAAAAAAGAAGTAAAAATTTTCATGCCAGATTTTCAGCTAAAATGAGAGTTTATAATTACGTGATTATAAATCGGATCAGTGGACCAGTTTTAGATGAAAATAGAGGCTGACACATTATGAAAGATCTTGATTTAAAATTAATGAGGAAAAGTGCAAAAAAATTAATAGGAACTATAGATTTTAGTACTTTTAGAAAATCAAGTTGCAGGGCTAAAAGTCCAATAAAAACCATGAAATTAGTAAAAATCAAATCTACAAAAGATAAAATAGAAATAGAATTTAGATCCCAATCTTTTTTACAACAGCAAGTCCGGTCCATGGTTGGTTGTTTAAAATATGTTGGGGAAAAAAAATGGACATTAAAAAAATTTATAAATGTAATGGAGTCTAAAAAAAGAGAATTATGTGCACCACCTGCACCATCACAAGGTCTCTATTTAACGAGAGTTATTTATTAATTTTTTTTTATTACTCATCGCAAATTTACGATGAATCCTCCAACGACTTTCCTCACGAATTATAAAACCACAACAATTCTTTGATTTACATTTACAGGGAAATTGTTTGTAATCTTCTTTATCAAAACTAAATCCATAATCACAAGTTATCTCTTCACCTCTCTTAATATCTCTATCAGCTGTTATCCAAATTTTTAAACCCTTACCATCATAACGTGCGTTCGCATCACAACTATGATTTACTAATCCAGCAATATTAAATGAGAAATCACCATCAAGGGTATATTTTTTATTTAGAGTAAATAAGTAAATAGGTTTTTTATTGTCATATTTGTCTGACTCTTCAACTTCTTTATTTGTAATTATTTTTCCCAAGTAATTAACAATTTTTGTGCCTTCAGCGATATCTTTAGTAGCATAAAGCCCACGACCTTTATTATCAATTTTTGATTTTCTAATTTTGTACAATTTCATGAAGATGATTTATGATGAGCTAAATATTTATCAGTTGAATTCTACCAAGGCATTTACATGTTCATTAGCGCTTTCTGCTAAGGCATTTAAATCATACCCACCCTCAAGTATAGAAACAACTTTACCTGCAGTAAACTTATTAGTAGCTCTTAATGTTCTTTTAGTAATTTCATAAAAATCTTTTGAGCTTAGCTGGAATTGAGCTAATGGATCATCTTTATGTGCATCAAAACCTGCTGAAAATATTAGAAAATCTGGTTTATATTGTACTAGTCTTTCTAACACTCTATCAAATGCATTAAAGTATTCTTCTGAGTTTGTGCCAGCGGGCAAAGGGATATTCAATGAATTGTTAAAGTCTCCTTTATCTTTATCCGTTCCACCTCCAGGATAAAAAGGATATTGATGTGTAGAAATATATAATGAATTTTTATTATCACGCATAACATCATAATTTCCGTTACCCCAGTGCACATCAAAATCTACACAGGCAATTCTTTTGTATTTATATTTTTTCACTAAATAGTTCGTTGCTACCCCCGCATTTGATATACAACAAAATCCCATGGCCTTATTTTTTTCAGCATGGTGTCCAGGTGGTCTAGCCAAACAGAATGCATTTTTATATTGATTGTTCTCAATTCCATCTATTGCTCTTATTGTTGAACCAGCAGCATCAAAAACTGCTTTTTTACTTTCAGGTGATACAACTGTATCGCCATCTAAAAACTTAAGACCTTTTTGAGGAAAAGAATTTTTTAAATTAATTATATAGTCCTTAGAATGTGTCATAGATAATATATCTTCAGGAACACTATCTGGCTTATACCAGATAAGGTCTTTTCTTTTTTTTAATTTTTCTTTTATAGCAATTACTCTTTTGGGCTGCTCAGGATGACCATCACCAGTATTATGTTTTTCATAGGATTCAGAATTTATGATCGCTGTTTTCATTTAAAATAATTTAGTAAAATATTTTCATAAATTTTCTTAAGATTTTTTAGATCTTTTAAAGATACAGCTTCATCAACTTTATGCATTGTTTTTCCCACTAAACCAAATTCAAGACCAGGTGATATTTTTCTTATAAATCTTAAATCAGAGGTTCCACCTGTAGTAGATAACTTTGGTTTAATTTTGGTAACTTTTTTTATGATATTTTGTATCATGTGCGTTGTTTCATTTGGCTGTGTTAGAAATGCCTCACCTGAAACTCTATAATCAATTTTAAATTTTGATTTATTTTTCTTGGTTATTTTTTTAAAAATTTTATTAAGTCTATTTTTAATAGAATTTGACGAATGTTTATTATTAAACCTTATATTAAATGTTGCCTCAGCCATAGCCGGGATAACATTATCAGCGTTATTATTAATATTTATTTTTGTAACCTCTAAGTTTGTAGGTTGGAAGTTTTTTGATCCTCTATCAAATTTTATATCTTTTAATTCTTTTAAAATTTTTACAATTATAGTTGAGGGATTATTAGCTCTATGAGGATATGCAACATGGCCTTGCTGACCAAAAATATTTAATTTACCAGTTAAACTACCCCTTCGTCCAATCTTTATCATTTCACCTAATTTATTTGGATTTGTTGGTTCACCAACAAGACAAAAATTAATTTTCTCTTTCCTTTTTTTTAAATAATCTACAACTTTTTTGGTGCCATTTACTGCATCACCTTCTTCATCACCGGTAATAAGTAAACTTATTGAACCGTTGAATTTTCTCTTTTTTGATAAAAAAGTGCTTACTGCAGACACAAAAGCTGCAACAGAGCTTTTCATATCATTTGCACCTCTCCCAATTAAATAGCCTTTTTTGATAGACGGTTTAAATGGATTTACTGTCCAATCCTTAATGTTTCCTGGAGGGACAATATCAACATGTCCTGCAAACATAAAATTCGGTTTCTTAGATCCTAATCTTGCATACAAGTTTTTTACAGGCTGAAATCCTCTTTCTTTAAATTCCAATATTTTTGTTTTGAAACCTAATTTTTTTAATTTTTTTTCTAAAAATTTCATTACTCCAGCATCAACTGGGGTGATGGAAGGAAATCTGATTAGCTCTTTAGCTAATTTTAACTCATTTAAAGTTTTCATTTTTAGTCTCTTAAGAGGTCGTTAATAGAAGTTTTAGATCTTGTTTTTTCATCAACTTGTTTAATTATTACCGCACAATACAAGGAGGGTGCAGAAGAATTATTTTTATCAGGCAACGAGCCTGGAACTACAACTGAATAAGGTGGTATTTTACCATAAGTAATTTTTCCAGTTTTTCTCTCAACTATTTTAGTTGATTGACCAATATACATACCCATACTTAAAACTGAACCTTCTCCAACAATTACTCCTTCAACTACCTCAGACATCGCTCCAAGAAATACATTATCCTCTATGATTGTTGGTAAAGCTTGAGCGGGCTCTAGAACTCCACCAACACCTGAACCTGCAGAAATATGGCAATTCTTACCTATCTGACAACAACTACCAGCTCTTGCAAAAGTATCTATCATTGTTCCTTCGTCAATATATGCTCCAATGTTTACATAACATGGCATAAGAACAGCATTTTTTCCTACAAATGAACCTTTTCTTACCGGTGAGTTCGGAACCATTCTAAAACCTGCTTTTTCATGATCAGCTTTGGTCCATCCTGCAGTTTTACCTTTTAGTAAATGTGATTTATCATACCAACTACTATAAGGACCATTTAAATTTTCCATTGGGTAAATTCTAAAACTTAACATTATAGCTTTCTTAAGGTGCTGATGAGTTACCCATTCTCCATTTATTTTCTCAGCAACTCTTGATTTACCACTATCTAAATCAGCAATAACTTGGTTAATAGCATCTTTTAAATTTTGATCAGAATTTTGGTTTACCTGATCTTTATTTTCCCAAGCATCATTGATTATTTTTTCTAAAGACATAATTAATTACTTTTTAATAGCCTTATTTCTTTTAGAAATAAAGACAGATTTTCAATTTTGTGTGAAATAAAATCTTTGTCTGCATCCATTTTTCCAAAATGCTCGTCATTAATTAACCAAACGGTTGTACAACCTCGTTCGTGACCTATACTTAAATTTTTAGCTATATCTTCAATGTAAATAGTCTCTTTTGGATTTATGCCAAATTTTTTTACCATTAAGTCGAAGGTTTCCGCTTCTGGTTTAGGTACATAACCAGCGTCTTTAATATCAAAAACCTTATCTCTTCCAAATAAATCATACACACCCAAGTGAGTTAAAATATTAGCAGCATGTTCAGCACTACCATTGGTGAAGATAAATTTTTCCATATCTAATTGTTTAAGTTCATTTCTCATAATTTTATCTTCTTTCATAAATGATAAATCAATTTCATGGACGTAAGATAAAAATTCATCTGGTGATATTCCATTATGGACCATTAATCCTCTTAGTGATGTATTATATTTATAAAAATAATTTGTTTGTAATTCTTTAGCTTTATCCTTATTAATTTTAAGTTTTTCAGATATAAATTGAGTCATCCTCTTTGAAACTTGACCAAACACACGCTCTAAAGAATAGTTATTGTGCTTTCCATAACAAACACCATCAAGATCAAGTAGCAGATATTTTTTTTCTTTTAAATTCATTTTCTTATTAATGTACCTGATCCCTTGTCTGAGAAAATTTCCCACAAACAAGAATGCTGTTTTGTACCATTAATTATACCTGCTGCTGTAACTCCATTTTTAACAGCATCTAGACAAGCATTTATTTTGGGTATCATTCCCTCAGTAATTGTCTCATTTTTTACCATCTCTAATATTTCGGATGAGGATATTTCATCTATAAGTTTTTTTTCTTTATTTAAAACACCATCAACATTTGTCATCAATAGTAATCTCCTTGATTTGACAGATTTAGCTACAGCCATTGCCGCAGTATCACCATTAATATTATGTGTTTGATTGTTTTTATCTAAACCTAATGGTGAAACAATTGGTATTTTATTTTGTTGAATTATATCCAATAAAATATCGTTATTAATCTTATTTGGTAGACCAACAAAACCCAGTTCTTTTGCCTCTGGTACGACCTCAATAATATTATCTTTTTTAGTGTGGATCGAGACTGCTTCTGTATTTTTTTTGTTCAAAGAGCTTACAATATCATTGTTAAAATCTATTAAGACTGATTCAACAATGTTTATAATTTTTTTATCAGTGACTCTTAGCCCTCTTATAAATTTTGATTGAATATTAGATTTATCTAATTCTCTCTTGATTCTCGGACCTCCACCATGAACTACAATAACTGAAAGACCTAATTTATTTAAAATACTTAAATCAGTAATAAAATTATCAAAGATATTTCTATCAATTAAAACATTTCCTCCATATTTAATGACTATTAAGTCATTTTTATATTTTTCTATGTATTTATTAACCTCGTTTATTGGGGGTCCGTTTTCGGGAAGAATTTTTTTTAAGTCCATTAATTTATTTTAAATTAAAATTTAGGTTGTCGTTTTGACTGTTGTTCTTCTCATAATAAATACTTGCTGAGCCATTGTTAAAATATTATTAACAGTCCAGTAAATAACTAACCCACTTGGGAATGGTGCAAGTATTACAGTTAAGAAAATCGGGAAGAAAGCAAAAATTTTAGCCTGCATTGGATCAGTTGGTGCGGGATTTAATTTTTGTTGCACCCACATTGAAACTCCCATTGCTACTGGCCAAGCTCCGATAACCAAGAAACTTGGAACGTCGTAGGGCAATAAACCAAAAATATTAAATATACTTGTAGGATCTCTCTCACTTAAATCATGAATCCATCCATAGAAAGGCATTTGTCTCATTTCAATAGTGACAAACAAAACTTTATATAATGCAAAAAATACAGGTATTTGAACAAGAATTGGCAAACAACCTGACATTGGGTTTACTTTTTCCTTTTTGTAAAGAGCCATCATTTCTTGTTGGAGTTTCATTTTATCATTTTTATGCAACTCTTTTAGACGAACCATTTCTGGTTGAAGAACTTTCATTTTTGCCATGCTCTTAAATGAAAAGTTAGCTAATGGGAAAAAAACTAAACGAATACAAATAGTGATAGCTATAATTGCCAAACCATAGTTTCCAAGTAGTTTAAAAAAATAATCAATTCCATAAAATAGAGGCTTGGTTATGAAGTATAAAAATCCCCAATCAATAACTAAATCAAATTTATCTATGTTGAGTTTTTCAGCATATCCGTCTATCACATCCACTCTTTTTGCAGCAACGATAATTTGTAATTCCTCTTCAATTGAACCTTTTTCATTTAATGCCAAAGGATCTGTAGAAATAAAATTTGCTCTAAATTTATTTTTATAGTCGAATGTTGTTTTAAACTCTTTATCTTTTGGTGGTATTAAAGAAGTAATCCAATATTTATCACTTATCCCTAACCACCCTTTATTTGCTACTTTAGTAAACTTCTTTTCTTGAATATCATCATAATCCTCTTCTATTAACTCATCATCTAAAGTTGCAATGAGTCCTTCATGAAGAATTAAAAAATCAATTATTTCTGGAATTTCATTTCTTATTATTTGTCCATATGAGTAAAAATCATATTTATTATTACTCTCATTAATTATCTTTTGTTTAACAGTAAAAAGGTATTTATCATCTAATGATATTGTTTTTTCAAATTTTAGCCCCTGTTCGTTGTACCACGATAGTTTTATTGGAGACTTGTCTGTGAGTTTGTTATTACCTTCTATTGACCAAATTGTATCTGAGTTAGGAACATCAACATTTTTATCAGAAGTAACAAAACCACTATCTATTAGATATCCTTCCTTAATATTTCGAGGTCCTAGTAAAGTTACTCTTTGTTCATTATCAAGAGTCATTTTATAATTTTTGAAAGTTAAATCATCTATTGACGCACCTTTTAATGATATTGAACCAATAATATTATCATTTTCAAATTGAATTCTTTCACTTTGTTTTAATGCATCATCTCTTGAAATTGTAATTTGAGTTTCCTTTTGCTCTAAACTTGGTGCATCACCGCTTTGTTCAATTTTTTCTTTTTCAACAATTTTTTGATCCATTGTTGATTTTTCTGGTACAAAGAATAATGCCCATAAAACAATTACAGCAGATGATAAAGCTATAGCTGCTATTGTATTTTTAGAGTCCATTATTTTTTAACTTTTATTTCCTTTTTTACAGGATCAATTCCACCTTCTTTAAAAGGGTGGCATGAAAGAATTCTTTTTAAACTTAAATATCCACCCCTAAAAAAACCATAAGTTTTTAATGCTTCAATGCTATAATCAGAACAAGATGGAAAGTATCTACAAGAGTTACCAAGTAATGGACTCATTATGTATTTGTAACCTTGAATTAATTTTATAAATATAATTGTAAAAATGTTCATTATTTAATTTTTCTAAAATCCTGAAATAAGGTTTCTTTTATAATTCTAAATTCATTATTTAGCATAGTTGACTTAGCAATAACAAGATATGAATAGTGATATTTTAGAGATATTTCTTTTACAGCGTCATTCATAATATTCCTTAGTCTTCTCTTTATTTTGTTTCTCTTTACAGCATTTCCTATCTTCTTCTTAGTTACAAAAGAAATATTAAGTTTTTGATTATCTTTTTTATCAATATTACCAAAAAAAATTGTTACATATCTGTTTGACACTTTTTTCTTTTTGAGCAAAGTTTTAAAGTCTTCATTCTTTGAAAGAGCAACAATTTTGCTTTTCATTGAGCTGGCTTTATTTTCTTCTTCTTTTAACAGTGGAGGATACTGTTAAATTTTTTCTTCCTCTAGCTCTTCTTCGTTTTAAAAGTTTTCTACCTCCCTTGGTTTTCATTTTTGATCTAAAACCATGGGTTCGGCTTCTTTTTTTCCTAGATGGTTGATATGTTCTTTTCATAAAAGTGGTTAAATTTATATAAAATTTCGCCCTTTATAATAATTAAATATATAAATAGCAAATAGAAGATTTATAAATACCATGAACCATGATGGAAAAAGCTAAGAAAACTAAAATAATAATAGGTTTATCATACTTAGTTTTACTTACTATATTTATACTATTGTTTTTTTCAAAATTTAGTATCCAAGAAATAACTTCTTATGACTTCATTAAAGAAAACAGATTGTATTTTTTAAAATTAAAAAATTCTAATTTATTTTTAATATCAATAATTTTTTTAATTTTCACAATATTATGGGTTTTTCCATTTTTAGGTTTTGGTTCTCCAATTGCACTATTAGGAGGATTTATTTTTGGCAAATGGTTGGGTACTATAATTGTGGTCATAGGTATGAGTGTTGGTGCAACATTTCTTTATATTTTTGGAAACTATTTTTTAAAAGATTTAATTAGAGATAAATTTTTAAATAGGTATCAAAATCTAGAGAGAAAATTTAAAAAATCTGAATTTTATTATCTTTTAATATATAGATTTATTGGCGGAATACCTTGGCAACTTAGTTGCATTTTGCCCACAATTTTTGATGTTAGGGTAAAAAATTTTTTTTTCGCATCATTAATAGGAATTATACCTCAAATTTTTTTAGCTGTTTCGCTAGGTAGTGGTTTGGAAAAAGTAATAGAACAAAATTCACAAGTTCCCAAAATTACAGATATAATTTTTTCACCTGAAATATATATTCCAATTTTAGCCTTTTTTAGTTTAGTCTTGATTACAATTTTTCTTAGAAAGTCTTTTTATAAAAATTAGTGGTGCTCCCACCAAGAATCGAACTTGGAATTTATCCTTACCATGGACACGTTATGCCATTTAACTATAGGAGCATTTGGATCAATTCTATTTTTATTGATAATAGAGCATTTTTTCCAAATTATTGCCTTAATTTTTTGATTAATATGATTTATATCTTACCAAGGAAATTTTATGGGTATTCATTACGATTATAAATCAACCAAAAGTGCCAAGCTTATGGAAAAGCAAGCGAAAAGAGAGAAAAAACTTGCTGAAAAAAAAGCAAAAAGATTAGCAAAAGAAGGCCCTAAAAAAGATGATAATAAGGATAAAACTTTAGATACATCTAAACCAATAACTTTAGATTTCCTTACCAATCCAAATAAAGAATGATTACTAAAAATAAAAATGAGCGCCTAAGCATTGCGCTTAGGAAAAATTTAAAAAAGAGAAAAATTTTTCAAAAAAAAAATAAAAAGAAAACAAAATAATGTCCATTCAGCCAGACTCTTGGATAAAAAAAATGTGTAAAGAGCATAAGATGATCGAACCATTTTTGGATCACCAAGTCTCTGAGGGGAAAATATCATATGGGCTAAGTAGCATGGGTTACGATGTCAGAATTTCCGATGAGTATAGAATTTTTACAAATGTCAATAGTTCGCTAGTGGATCCAAAAAACTTTTCTGATGAAAACTTTATAGAGCGAAAGGGGCCTTATTGTATAATTCCACCAAATTCATTTGTATTGGCTAAGACCATTGAATATTTTAGAATTCCAAAAGATGTTCTTTGTATTTGTGTTGGAAAAAGTACTTACGCGAGAACAGGAATTATATGTAATGTAACGCCAATTGAAAATGAATTTGAAGGTAATATTGTTATCGAATTAAGTAATACAACTCCTAATCCTGCAAAGATTTATTCAAACGAGGGTATTGCTCAATTTTTATTTTTTAAATCAGATACCCAGCCAGAAACAACATATAAATCAAAAAACGGTAAATATCAGGGACAAACCACCATACAGGTTGCTAAAATAAAAAAGTAATTTATGGATAAATTTCTGATAAATGGTCCTTGTAAAATCAAGGGTAAAGTCTCGATTTCAGGTTCTAAGAATGCATCTCTACCAATTCTTGCAGCAACTTTATTGTTTGACGAACCAGTAATTATTAAAAATTTACCAAGAGTAAGAGATATAGATACTATGCTTAATTTATTAAAATCTCTTGGATCAAAAATAATTCTATCTAAAGACAGAAAAACTGCAAAAATTTTTAATAAAAAAAATATGAAAACTTTTGCAAGTTATTCACTTGTAAAAACAATGAGAGGTTCAATATTAGTGTTAGGTCCATTGATTTCTAAATTTCATAAATCTAAAACATCTTTGCCTGGGGGATGTCTTATAGGTGCAAGACCTGTAAATTATCACCTTAGTGCTTTAAAAAAGTTGGGAATGGAATATAAAATACGAGATGGTTATATTTTAGCTAAATCAAATGGAAGACTTAAAGGCAAAAAAATAAAGTTTCCTAAAATTAGTGTAGGTGCTACAGAAAATTCTATAATAGCTGCATGTTTAGCTAGAGGCAAAACAATTTTAAAAAATTGTGCCGTGGAACCTGAAATTAAAGATTTAACAAAATTCTTAAGTCAAGCAGGTGCAAATATAAAATGGTCTGGAAGAACCTGCACCATTATAGGAGTTAATTCTCTCAATCAAACAAGTCACACAGTTATGGCTGATAGAATAGAGGCGGGAACTTTTTGTGTAGCGGCAACGCTTGCTAAAGGCAATCTACAAATTAAAAATTTAGACCCAAAAATAATTAATACTGAAATAGAACTCCTAAAAAAAGTCGGGGCAAAGATTAAAACTTCGGATAACAAAATTTTTATAAAAGGACCTGACAAAATCAAACCTATTCAAAATATAAAAACTAAAGAATTTCCAGGTATTCCAACAGATCTTCAAGCTCAATTAATGGTATTAATGTGCAAGAGCGTTGGGAAAAGTTCTATAACTGAAAGTATATTTGAGAATAGATTTATGCATGTTGCTGAGTTGCAAAGACTAGGTGCAAAAATAAATATTCAAAATAATAAAGCATTGATTGAGGGTAATACCAAATTTATTGGTGCTGAATTAATGTCTAGTGACTTAAGAGCCAGTGTTGCTTTAGTATTAGCCGCAATAGTGGCGAATGGTAAAAGTATTGTTGGAAGAGTCTATCACTTGGAAAGAGGATATGAAAATATTGAAAATAAATTACAAAAAATTGGTGTTAAAATTAAAAGATTGAAATAATGAGTAAATATTTAGCAAAAATAATTGCGAGCGATCAAGAGGGGCTACAAATGATTTCTGCTTGTAGTTCTGGCGCAAAAGTTAAAGTTACAGATATAAAGTATCTGGCATCTAATAAGGTTTTTTTATTATCAATTGAAAGAACAAAAATTGAAACCGATCAAGAGGGCAAGAAAATCAATAGTATTTGTCGATTTGATTTTGTTGATAAAGTAAGATCAAAAAATATTAATCAATCAAACAAAGATTTAGTTTTAGAATTAATTGGAATTGATTATTTGAAAAATAATGATGATTATGAAATAAATCTTATTTTTAATAATAATGCCCACATTGCTTTGACGACAGAAACTATCGAAGCGAGGCTTGAGGATCAAAACGAAATTAAATAATTATGAAAATATTAAATAGTAAAACTAAGAATTTTGATAAAAATTTGGATTATTTACTTTTTAAAAGGAGAAAAGGTATAAAATCTGACAAAGTTTCTGTAACTAATATTATTAATGACGTAAAAAAGAATGGTGATAAAGCATTAATTAAATATGAAAGGAAATTTAATCGAAATACTACAATTATTCCTAGTGCTACAAAAATTAATAAATTAATAAAGTCTTTAAATCCTAAAGTTAAGAAAGCAATCGACACAGCCTATAATCGAATTTATAAATTCCATTCCTTACAAAAATTTAAGAATATTTCGTATACAGATAAATTCAAAAATAAACTTGAATATAAATATTTACCTTTAGAGTCTGTTGCAATTTATGTTCCAGGTTCACTTGTATCTTATCCATCAAGTGTGCTTATGAATGCTATACCAGCAATTGTTGCGGGAGTTAAAAGAATTGTAATGATTAACCCAGGTCTCAAGGGAAATCAAAATCCGGCTGTTTTATACGCAGCAAGAAAATGTAAAATTAAAGAAATTTACTCTATTGGTGGTCCATCTGCTATAGCAGCTGCCTCTTATGGAACTAAAAAAATTAAAAGAGTTGATAAAATAGTTGGACCCGGGAATTCATATGTAGCAGCGGCAAAAAAAGAAGTTTTTGGGGATGTAGGTATCGAAGGCATGACCGCAGGTCCTTCTGAAATAACTATTGTCTGTGACAAATTCTCAAATCCTGAATGGGCTGCAAGTGATTTAATCGGACAAGCAGAACATGATCCTCAAGCACAATGTATATTAATTTCAAAAGACAAAAAACTAATTAGTAAAGTCCAGATGGAAATTTTGAAACAATTAAAAAGTATTCCAAGAGAATCTGTGGCAAAAAAAAGTTTAAAGAGAAATGGAATTTTAATGTATGTAGCAAACGATAGTAAAATAATTAATATCGTAAATAAAATTGCACCTGAACACTTGGAATTGAACGTAAAAAACTACAAATCTTTCATACCCAAAATTAAGAATTCTGGTTCAATATGCTTAGGAAAATATGCAGTCATGGCAATGACAGATTATAACATTGGATCAAATCATATATTGCCAACTAATGGGTCAGCAAAATATTCTAGTGGTATAAGCGTCAATGAATTTTATAAAAGAATTTCTTACATAAACTTATCAAAAAAGGGTATTGAAAGTCTTGGGCCATCAGTTATAACTCTTGCAAATTACGAAGGGTTAGCAGGACATGCTCAATCTGTAAAAAAAAGAATAAGGAGAAAATAAATTTGTCAAAACAAGACTTACTTGAATTCAAAGGCAAGGTAACTGATTTACTTCCAAATGCTATGTTTAGAGTTCAGCTTGAAAATGGTCATGTTGTAACAGCTCATACAGCAGGCAAATTAAGAAAAAACAGAATTAGAGTATTACAAGGAGATAATGTGACAGTCGAAATGACTCCATATGACCTCACAAAAGGCAGAATAATCTTTAGGGGTTGACCTATTGCCTCGGTAGCTCAGGAGTAGAGCAGAGCCCTGAAAAGGCTTGTGTCGGAGGTGCGAATCCTTCCCGAGGCACCATCAAAACATCTTGAAATTAATTTAAAAGAACCTAACCTAATATTAAATAAATAACTAAAGGACGAGTGAATAAGATGAGTACAATACAAGGAAAAGTAAAGTGGTTTAACGGCAAAAAAGGTTACGGCTTTATAGAAAGAGACGATAAAGAAAAAGATGCGTTTGTACATGCAAGCGCAGTTAAAGCAGCGGGCATGAGATATCTTAATGAGGGTGATAAAATAGAATTTACTCTTGAAGATGGTCCCAAAGGCCCTTCAGCAGTAAATTTAAAAAAATTAGACTAATTTTCTAAAATTATAAAAGGGCGATATATCTACTAATGGATATACGTCCTTTTTCTTTTAGGGGTTGCATTATCGTTTTTTTTGTCTAAAAAGCCTTCAATGAAAAAATTTGAAATAAATAAATTAGCATCAAAAAGTACTTTAAGAAAAGCTCTTAAAGGAACTAGTAGAGTTGCGCACGCTCACTTCCATGCTGGCTAAAGCTAGGGAATAATCATTTATATTATAATTTTAAATAACAACAAAATAAGATAAAACAAAAAAGGATATGCCTTGATGGTGAAATAGTATCACGTCGGTTTGTGGATCCGAAGTCGTAGGAGCGTAACCTACTCAAGGTACCAAAAAATGAGTGAAAAAAATAAATTAATTCCTGGATTACCGTCAGGTTTTGAAGATAGATGGAATAAAACGTTAATTCTCAAAAAAAGACTATTAAAAGTCATTGAGAATAATTTTATTAAATATGGTTTCGATCCTTTAGAAACCCCATCATTTGAAATTAGTGAAAATATAGGATCTTTTCTTGCAGAGGATGATAGTAATCCTATGTCTGATGTTTTTTCTTTTAATGATGGTGAAAAGAATATTACTCTTCGATACGATCTTTCCAGTCCTTTAGCAAGATTTGTTGCCCAAAATAATCAAGAACTTCCATCAATTTATAAAAGATACGCTATTCAAAATGTATTTAGAAATGAAAAGTCAGGTAATGCACGTTTTAGAGAATTTACTCAAGCTGATTGTGATATTGTGGGCAATGTAAATCCAGCACAAGCAAATGCTGAACTATGTAATCTGGTTGCAAACACACTAATTGAGTGTGGTTTAAAAAAAGATCAATTTACAATTAATGTAAGTAATAGAAAGATTATTCAAGGTTTAATTCAAGATCTGAAAATTCCTGCAAATAAAGAAATTAAGGTGATGAGAGCAATTGATAAGTTAGACAAACCAGATTTTGGAATAAAAGGAGTTGAAGATCTACTAAAAAAAGAGAGAAAAGATAAAAGTGGTGCGATAACCAAAGGAGCTGATTTAAATGATGAGCAAGTTTCAAAAATTTTAGATTTTTTAAAAATCAAAGATTTAAAAAAACTCAAACAAGATTTTAAAAATCTTATTACCCAAGAAGGGATTAAAGAGCTTGAGGATTTATTTGAGGTGCTAAATTTCGGAAGTTATTCTGAGTTAGTCAAAACGAATTTTACAATAGTTAGAGGATTGGCGTATTATGATGGCTTTTGTATTGAGACCAATCTTAATTTTAAAACAACAAATAATAAAGGTAAAGAAATTGATATTGGTAGCGTATGCTCTGGTGGACAATACAATAAGTTAATTTCAAGATTTAAAGGTGTAGATATACCTGGAACAGGTGTTAGTATTGGTGTGGATAGACTTTTGTTTGCTATGTCTCAAATAAATCAAGTTCAATTAGATGATCAAAAACCAGTCATTGTTTGCGTAATGGATGGAGAATATTTAAAAAATTATTACGAAATTTTAGATATCTTGAGAAAAAATAATATTAACTCAGAAATTTTTTTAGATAGTAAGAAAAATCTAGGGAAACAACTGACATATGCAAATAAAAGAGGGTGCCCGATTGCAGTCATTTGTGGAGAAAATGAATTTAAAGATAATAAAATTACACTTAAGAACCTCCAGGGTATTAAGGGAGAAGATAATCAAATCACCTTTTCAAAAGAAAATTTAGTAAATGAAATCAAAAAATTTATCTGACAGTATACTTAAAACTGTTAAATCAAACGGTTTCAAATATATTGAATTACCCTCAGTAATTGAAGCTAACCATATTGTACAAAGATCGGGTGAAAGTTTTAGAAAATTTATTTTCTCATTTACTGACCAAGGAGGAAATGAACTTTGTTTAAGGCCTGATCTGACAATTGTATCTTGTCTTAGATACTTAGAAAATAATCTAAAAGGCAAGGAGAAGATATTTTATAATGGTCAAGCGTATCGTAAATCTGAAAACAAAAAGGACTCCATTGTAAGAAATCAAGTTGGTTTTGAAATCATAGGTTCACGAAATGAGAAAAATGATGATAAGGAAATAATAAATACATCATTAAAATCTTTAAAAAATTTTA
Source organism: uncultured Pelagibacteraceae bacterium (assembly GCA_902552805.1). GTDB lineage: Bacteria > Pseudomonadota > Alphaproteobacteria > Pelagibacterales > Pelagibacteraceae > Pelagibacter. Next base: position 40,263 of record CACDIC010000005.1, on the reverse strand, counting down.
ATTATTCATCAGGCGAGATCACAATTGGTAATGTAGAAATATTCAATCTTCTTATATCTAAATTAGATATCCCTAAAAGATGGAAATTAAGGCTTTCAAGACATTTTTGGAGAGAAGATTACTTTAATGATCTTCTCAAAAGATTAGAGACTAATTCAGATGTTGATCCGACAATAGTTGAGATCGATAAAAAAAGATATTTTAGAATGTTAAAAAATGATCAATCAACCACTATAGCAAATAGAACAATTAACGAAATTTTAAGCAGATTTGATAAAAAGATTAAAGATCCAAGGAGACCTAGTAAAGGAAGAAATATTTCAAAAATTATTAAGGAGTTTTTGAAAATTAAATGTCCAATTAATAATGCAGCCAAGGTATTAAATAAGTTTTTCAAGAAATATAAAATTAATTTGTTGGTAGATCAGAGATATTTTCCAATCTCAAAAAATAAAATTAATAAATTAAATGTCACTTTTTCTGCTGCTTTTGGCAGACAGCTTGAGTATTACACAGGTATGGTTTTTAAAATAGATATTAAGTTCAAATCAAAAATTATTAATTGTTGCAATGGCGGCCGATATGACAAATTGATTTCCGACCTTGGTTCAAAAAAACAAACTCCAGCAGTTGGTGCTGCTTTAAATTTAGTTTATTAAAATGGATAATTTAATCAATATAGGTATTCCAAGCAAAGGTCGACTTAGGGCAGATGTTTTAAAAATCTTTAAGAAAAAAAAATTAAGAATTATATCTGAAAGAGGCGAAAGAGATTTAATTGGATCAATTAAAAATAAACCATATGTTAAGATTTTATATCTACATGCTAGAGAAATTATTGAAAGACTAGGTGATAACTCTTTAGATATTGGTTTTTCTGGTTTTGATTTATTAAAAGAAAGCGGAATAAATGTCCAAAATAAAATAAATGTTGCCAAAAAACTTAATTTTGGAAGAGCAAATTTAGTGGTAGCAATTCCAGATCCTTGGATTGATGTTCAGACTATTGCTGATCTTGAGGAAATTGCTTTTGAATTCAGAGATATAAAAAAAAAAAGAATTCGGGTTGCAACTAAATATCCAAATTTAACACAAGATTTTTTGTTCTCAAAAGGTGTTACACAATTTAGGTTAGTTGAAAGTTTAGGAGCTACTGAGGCTTATCCTTTTACTGGATCTGCTGAATTGATTACTGATATTACATCTACAGGTGAGACCTTAAAAGCAAATAATCTACGCATCTTAAAGGATGGCGAAATTTTAAAATCTGAAGCTTGTCTTTTAACTTCAAAAAAAAATGTAAAGAAAAAGCGATTAAACAATTTAATTAAATTACTTTCCAAGTAATTTATCTTTAAAGTAAATTAAAATAATCTTTATTATATCTAAATTTCTAATTATCGCATATAGAGCGATCATCACTCCAATAACAAACAATATTTTTAAAACCAAAAAAAAATCCATATTTATTAATTATTTTTTAAAAATAATAACTAATCTTGATATCTCATAGTAATCTAGTAATAAGTTGATTTCCATAAAAACAGGTATATCTTTAAAAGCATGGATACGATTCTATTAATAATTCTAGTCATGCTACTAAGTGCAACTTTAGGTATTTTATACTTAAATTTAAGGTCTAAACCTAAAGATGAGAATGGGAATAAAGAAGCTGAGGAATTAGCTAATTTAAATGCTGAAATAGTGAGGTTAAAAGATAGTCTTAATTCTACAATCAATACATCTCTTAGTTCAATGTCTACTTCATTTAATTCTTTGTCAACCGGGGTTACTAAGGATATGACTGAGGCCTTAACCAAAGTAGATGAGAAGGTTGGAAACTTTAATGAGCAAGTTAGATTATTAAATCAAAGCCAAGAGGGAATTACTAAAATTTTAGCAGGGGTTAAAAAGTATGGAACTTTGGCTGAATATTCTTTGGATGCTATAATCAAAGATTTGTTACCAGCATCTCAATTTATGACAAATGTCAAGATGAAAGAGGACACTAGTGAAAACGTAGAATTTGCAATCAAGCTTCAAGGAGATGTCTTGGTTCCAGTAGACTCTCATTTTCCAGTAGAAAAATTCAAAACTATCACTGATGCATATGACGCAGATGATAAAAAAGCAGTTGCAGATGCTAGAACAAAATTAGCGAGTGCATTTAAAGCTAAAGCAAAAAGTGTCATGGAAAAATACATTGTTCCACCAAAAACAACTGATTTTGCAATAGTGTATGCACCAACTGAAAGTCTTTATAAAGAATTAACTGAGTATCAAGATCCAACTACAAAAGAATTATTAACCCAAGAATTGATGAAAAAATACAAAATAGTAATTTGTGGCCCTAACACTCTCTCAGCCTATCTACAGTCTTTACACATGGGATTTCAATCTCTTAAGGTTCAAAAGGGTGCAACAGAAATTTATAACCATTTAAAAACAATCAGTACAAGGTTTGCAAAGCATTTTGACAACGTCATAGTTTTAAGAAAAAAGTTAGAAGAGGCTATGAATGTAGTAGATAAGTTTGGAACTGATGCAAGATCAATCACGAGAACTTTAGAAAATATAAAAGATCCCGAGCAAGTTGAAAAAGCTGTGCTGACAGAGAACGTTGAAAAATTTGTTGAGAGAAATAAACAGCTTAAAAAATAATTTCTTTTTTCACATATTACCGACTATAAGAAATCAAATGCGTTGGAACAAAAAATACATCTATCCTTCAAGTTCAAGAGCTACAGAAGATGGAATAAGAAGATATGTTTTAGGAGAGGCAAAATTACCAAGTGTAACTTCGATACTCGATGCAACAAAGTCAGAGGAAGATAAAGCAGCCTTAGCAAATTGGCGAGAAAGAACTGGCCACAAAGAAGCTGAAGCAATTACAAAAGCAGCCAGTAGTAGAGGTTCTCAGATGCACAGCTATTTAGAATCTTTTCTATTAGGAAGAGAAAACTTAAGTTTCTTCGAGGATAATGAACAATATAAAAAAATGGCAAAAGAAATAATTGATAAAGGTTTAACAAATAGGTTAGAGGAAATATATGGTGTGGAATGCACAATGTATTATCCTGAGAGATATGCAGGTACAGCAGATTGCGTTGGTGTTTATGAGGGAAAAGAAACTATTATTGATTTCAAACAATCCAACAAACCAAAAAAAACTGAATATATAGACTCTTGGTTTTTACAAACAGCTGCTTATTCCTTAGCTCATAATGTTGTTTACAATTCAAATATTAATGCTTGCGTTATTCTTGTTTGCACAGTAGATAATTTGTTTCAAGAGTTTAAAATTCAAGGACCTGAATTAGTAACTTATCAAAACTTATTTCTTGGAAGACTTAAAAAATTTAATGAACTCACAAATTTGGAGTAATATTAATAATGGATAAAATAGTAATCTATGATACCGAAACAACCAATAGCACTATTTGGGGATCAATAATTGAAGTAGGTGCTGTCGTTGTTGATAAAAATCTTAAAGAGATTGGAAAATTAAATATCAGAGGCAGAATGCCAGAAGGAGAGGTGCCCAGTGCAAAGGCCTTACTTGTTAATTCAACTAGCATTGATTTACTTACCAAAGGGAATTATTCACATTACGATTTTTTAGGTGCTGTTGAAAATTTTTTCACAAAGTGTGCTCCAGCAGTATTTATGGGTTGGTCAAATTTAAATTTTGATCGTAGAATGTTCCACTTTAATTTTTTTAAGGGTAATAGGTATCCTTATGCCACGCACTCATCGCCCAACAGTGAACATGATGGTTTGCATATAGCTAGAGCAGCCCAAACATTAAACTCAGAGACCCTAAAAACAGAGCTAACCGAAGCAGGTAATCCAAGTCTTGCACTGGAATCTTTGTCTAGAATGCAGGGTTTTGACACTTCAGCTAGCCATACAGCCTATGTTGATGCACAGAATTCACTGAAGGTTTTAAGAATTATAAAAGACAAACATAAAGAAAATTGGGATACATTTTTAAAAACATCAACAAAAACTAGTGTTGAAACATTTTTAAAAAATGAAGGAATATATTCTATTTTTGAAAATGTGAAGGGTCGAAATATGATGTATCTTATTGGTACGCTACATCCCAATCATTGCTTTCACCCGTCTTATGCATCTTGGGGATATGTTTGGGACCTAAGAAGGGATCCAGAACCATTGTTAAACCTACCAGTAAAACAATTACGAGACGTATTAAAAAAATATAGTCCTAAGGCTTTAAGAGTTTTAAAAACTAATAAAGCTCCAGTAATTTTAGATAAACAATTTGCTCTTAAACAAAAACCTTATTCAGAACTAGATTTAGCAACAATTCAAAAAAGAGCTAAACTTGTAAGGGAAAATGAAAATTTTTGTAAAAATATTCAAATCATAAATAGAGAAGCTGCAGAGGAAAAGGAACAAACAAAAACTCAAGAAGATTTATTACCAGAGGAAACTCTTTATGAGAAATTTATTCCGAACAAAGATACTGCATTATTTAAAACTTGGCATAGCTCATCTTGGGAAGACAAATTGAGATTATTAGATAAGTTTCAAGATAAAAGATGTAGCTGGTTTGGCCAAAAAATTATTTATCAAGAAGCACCACAAGTTTTACCACCTGATCTTTACAAAAATATCAAAAGTGAAATTGCTAGAAGAATTTTGAGTAAAAATAAGGAAAAGTGGCAAACTGTTAATATGGCTTATACTGAAATTGACTATTTAAGAGATCAAGCTTCTAATAGAGATGATGAGGAAGAATTAAAAAAGTTAGATGAAATAAACGAATTTATAATGTCAATTGAAAAAAAATATGAAATTGCATAGTTGACTTTGTATTAGTAAATTATAGAAAGATTGAATGCTAACAGATTTTAAAGACGAAGATTTTGATAACAAAATTAAAAATGAAGATATTTCTGTAATTCAATTTTCAGCTGCGTGGTGTGGACCATGTAAAGCCTTAAAACCAATTATGGATAAACTCGCTGTTGAGTATAAAGATAAAGCAGGATTTTATTACGCTGATATTGAAGAGGGTGGAATAAATACTGGGAGTGCTGCTGGAATAAGAGGGGTGCCAACTGTAATTATTTATAAAAAAGGTGTCGAAGTAGATAGAAAAGTTGGAGGTGTACCCGAAAGTCACATGAAAGAATTTTTAGAAAAAAATATCTAATTTAAATTCAAAACTTCAGAACAAAGATATAAAGATCCAGTTATCAGCAGTAGATCTCCTTTATTTAGATTTATGCTTTTAATCGCATCTTCAATACTTTCTTTATAACTTACGTTTGGCATATTTTTAAATTTTTCTCTTAATTTAAGTCCACTAATTGCATTTGGCTGGTTTTTAATATCTACAGTTGTTATTGAGGTGATATCTCTAAAGTGGTTGATGTATTTTTCGTGTTCTTTATTATCCATCATTCCAATAATGATGTGTTTTCTACAATCTAGGCTTTTTAAATATTCATTTAATACTCTTGCTCCATCTTCATTATGATCTCCAGATATCAAAAAAAGATTGTCTTTAACTAAATCTTTTAATTTACCTGACTCAATTTTTTGAAGTCTCGCAATGTTATCGATTTTTTGAATACCTTTTTTTATATGATGATCTTCAATGCCCAAATCTAAAATTCGTAAGGTTGCAATAGCTGTTGAAATATTTTCCTGTTGAAATTGACCTAATACATTTGGTTTTGGAAGTTTTAATCCACCAAATTTATCTTCATAATAAAAGAATTCTTTTTCTCCAATTGAGAATGAAAAATCATCATTAAAAAAATACTTATTAGATTGATTTTGATGAATAGTTTTTTTAATCTTTTCTAATGTTGAAACAGGGTATTGTTTTGCAACAATAATATTTGAATTTAAAAGGTTTGAAGTTTTTTCAAAAATGATCTTATCGATTGTTCTCTCATTTTCTGGAAGCCAGTCTAAATGATCCTTCGATATAGAAGTTACTATACTTGCAAGATTATTTTTTAAGATATTTGTTGCATCAAACCTATGAAATAAACCTGCCTCAACTAGATTAAGATTATTAGGAAATTGAGCTGCCTTGTAAAAATAACATGCAGTCAAAATTTCAAAGAATGTTATTGGATTATTAGCATTTACTCTTTCAACCTCTTCAAATAAAGAGGCTAGTTCATCATCTCCAAGTTGCTGGTTGTTAAAAACAAATCTTTCATTTATTTTTTGAATATGAGGACTGGTATAAACATTACATTTAATTCCTGCCTCCTTTAAAATTGAATAACAAGCTTGAATTGTAGAGTTTTTACCATTTGTCCCAACAATACTGATGGCTTTAATTTTATACTGAGGATTACCAAGTTTTTCACAAAGGTGAATAATTCGATCTAAGCTTAGATCAATTTCTTTTTTATGCAATTTTAGAAAGCGACTGAGTATTTTCTGTAGTTTCATTTTGGTCAGTGCTTATAACAGAATTTTTCTTTAACAATATTGACAATAAAGTTCCAATTTTTTCAGCTAGATCTTTTCTTTCAACAATTAAATCAACAAAGCCTGTCTTTTCAACATATTCACTCTTTTGAAAACCTTCTGGTAATTCTTCTTTAACAGTTCCTTGAATTACTCTTGCTCCAGCAAAAGCGATTAGCGCTCCGGGCTCAGCTATATGAATATCACCTAACATTGCATAGGAAGCTGTGATCCCACCAGCAGTCGGATCTGTTATACAAACAAGATATGGAAGATTATTATTTTTTAGTTCATTTATTGCTAGTGTGGTTCTTGTCATTTGAGATAAAGAAATTAAACTTTCCATCATTCTCATTCCACCCCCTGCACTTACACATAAAAAAGGAGTTTTATTCTCAATTGCATGTTGAATACCGTATAAGAAAGCTTCTCCTTCTGCAGCTGCCATTGATGCACCTAAAAAATCAAAATCAGATGCAACTGCAGTAATTTTAATATCATTGATTACACCACTTACGACCATCATACCACAATCCATACCTGTTTTTTTTCTGGCAGATTTTAATCTATCCTTATAGGATTTTGAGTCTGTCCAGTTTAAAGGGTCATCTTTTGGGATGGGTGTTTTAAATATTTCGTAATTATCTTTTCCAAATAAAATATCAAATCTTTGTTTAGGTTTTATTCTGTGATGTTTATTACAATCAGGGCAAACCCATAAATTTTCTTCTAAATCTTTTTTTAATATTGGACCTTTGCAACAAGATGTCCAATCACTATTAGCAATGTCTTCTTTGGATGCTCTTTTATGAATGGCAGATTTGATTTTTTCACCTGCTTTAATTATTTTAGTGATCCAATTCATTTTATTTTATATTTTAATTTTCTTACTAACTTACCTACATTTGTGACAGGATTTTGTCTACTATTTAAACTTCTCGTAATTTCTTTACAAATAGCACTTCCTACTACTAATCCATCAGCAGATTTAAGCTTTCCTATTGTCTTATCTGTAATTCCAAAACCAATAACAATCTCTTTTTTAGGATTAATTTTTTTTATCCTATTGTAATTTTTAAGTATTTCTCTTGGTGATACCTTTAATTTGCCACCTGTAGTGCTTAGCATTGATATAAAATAATTCATTGGGTGAGAGTTTTGTATAATTTTTTTAAGTCTTTTACTTGTTGTTGTAGGTGATAAAAGTTGAATAAAATAAATTGATTTTCTTTTACATTTTTTTGCGAAATCTTTATTTTCTGGCCAAGGTAAATCTACAACTATTAATCCATTTACTCCTGAGGTTTTACATTTTTTTAAAAAGTTGTTATCTCCATATTGAAAAATCATATTATAGTAACCCATTAATATAATAGGTTTGTTTTTATCAAATTTTTTAAAATCTCTAACAATCCTAAATATATCGTTTATTTTAATACCCTTTTTAATTGCTCTGTACGCGCTAGTTTGAATTTGGCTTCCATCTGCAACAGGAGTATTGTGGGGTACACCTAATTCTAAAATATCTGCATTTTTAGATATAGATTTTAATATATCCAAAGATTGTTTTTTTGAGCTATCACCAGCAACAGTGTAGGTTAATAAAGCTGGTCTATTTTCCGTTTTTGCTTTTTTAAAAGCAACACTAATTGGATTTAACATATTTTTTGCCTAATCTTTCTTCTAAAATTCCTCGGTCTTTATAAGCATCGCCACAACTATTAATTACTACTACGGTATTTTTGCTAAGTTTTTTTGCTTCTTTAAGTGCAACAAAAAAAGCATGGCTTGGTTCTAAAGAAGGTCTTAATTTTTCAAATTTAGTAACAAGTTTATAGGCACTTAGAGCCTCCTCATCACTTGCTGCAGTATACCTAGCTCTCTTGGTATCTTTTAAAAAGCAATGAAGTGGAGAAATTCCTGGATAATCAAGTCCTGCTGAAATCGATTCCGTTTCCTCAATTTGTCCATCTGAGTTTTGATTAACATACTGAGCTGCACCATGAAGTATACCGATCTTTGAACCATAGGTTAATGGTGCTGCATGCTTTTTACTTTTTTTTGGTCCACCGGCTTCTACCCCAATAAACTCAACTTGTTTTTTATCATAATCCATAAATTCATTCCAAAAACCAAAGCTTGAACTTCCACCCCCGACACAATTGTATAGCTTAAGTTTTTTTGGAATTGATCCAAACTCATCAATTAATTGTGCTTTTAATTCTCTAGAAATTTGGCTAGTGCTCCATCCACATATTCGAACAAAAACTGCTGGTCCAACTGTACTCCCAACACACATTGCTGTTGTATCACAATTAGCAACCCAGAATCTCATACATTCTGAGACAGCATCTACAAGTGTTTGACTTCCTGAGTAGACAGGTATTACTTCCGCACCATTTTTTTTCATCGCTTTTACATTTGGCTGTTGTCTACCAATATCCTTTGCACCCATGAATATCTTACATTTTAAACCAAATTTTTTAGCTGCCATACTTAACATTTTACCTGCATAGCCAGCACCAGTATCACCACATATAATTTTTTTACCTGATCGTTTTGCAAGTAAACAATGAACTGTTGCGTTGTAGATTTTGTGTGCCCCCCCATTTGCATCTGACACAACTTTAGACCAAATTTGAGCACCACCGATGTAATTTGTGAGATTCTCTAGTTTTATAAATCTTGTGGGAGCTCCAACCCAATTTTGAAAATATTTATCTCTCTCCAATATAAATTTTTTATCCTTTTTTAGTTTGTTGAATAAAACTTCCAAGTCTTCGATTGGTTTTTTTAAAGTCTCAGGAACAAAGTTTCCTCCGAATTTACCACCCCAAAATCCAAGTGAATTTCCTTGATCAATAACTGGAATTTTTTTTTTAAGTTTCATATTTTTCAAACAAATTTAACAATTTATCAATTTTATTAATATCTTTTTTTCCATTTCGGTCTTCTAATGCACCACTGAGATCAACAATATAGTTTTTATTCTTAAGATTAGGTATATCATCTAATTGGATATTTCCTGCAATCATTTTACTTAATTCACTTGGTACGTCATCTAGTAATCTATGATCAAAACTTTCAGATTTATGGTAACCTTTTGAGTCAAACAAAATTATATCTGAAATTTCTGAATAATCCTTATATTTAATTACATCATCTTTACTTGAAATAGTAAGAGCTGTGATTATTTTTTTTTTGAATTTAGATTTAATTTCTTTTGTTCTATTAGGGTTTACATCGTAAAGTTGATAATAATCAAAATCTAAATTTTTTATTTTTTCTAAAACTACATCGTCGGGGTTTACAAGCACAGAAACAAAATTAACCTGTCTTTTGTCTACATTTATCAAATCTTTTAATTTTTCAAAATCAACAAATCTTTTACTTTTCTCATAGTTTGTAATAAAACCTATCATTATTGGTTTATGATTATGATTTAAAATAAAGTTTAAAGTTTCAGGATCTGAAACCCCACAAATTTTTAAACCTTTGATCATTTGCTTAAGTGATCGATTAGATTCTGAATATTTTTTTTGATATTTCCTTTGGTTATTGGTCTTCCCATTACAAGCCAGTCGCTACCATTTTTATAAGCTTGTTTAGGAGTTACAATTCTTTTTTGATCATTTGATTTAGAATTAAATCTTATACCTGGAGTTATAATTTCTTTTTTAAATACTTTTTTAACTAATTTTACCTCTTGAGCGCTACATACTATAGCATCTAATTTTGCTTTTTTTGCTATTCTTGCCTGATGAAGAACTATTTTTTTTACATCTTTATTAAATCCGATATCTTTTAATGCTTTATTGTTTAATGATGTAAGAATTGTCACTCCAGTTAATTTTATTTTTCCCGAAACTTTTTTGGTTACTTTTAAAGCTTCTAGGCCAGAGCTTATATGTATAGTTAAATAATTAATTTTTAAATCCCTTATAGCTTTAACTGTTGATGCACAAGTATTTGGAATATCGTGAAGTTTTAGATCTGCAAATATTGTTTTATTCTTTAATTTAGATAGAAATGGTCTACCATTTTTTGAGTTAAGAAATTCAAGTCCAAATTTATAACCTATTTGTATTTTTGAATTTTTAGTTTTATTAATAATTTTTTTAATTTTTGTAATGTTGGTGCTATCACACGCAACGAAAATTTTACTCTTTTTCATTATTTAACTTTTTAAACAATTCCCTAGACATTTTCCATTTTATTGTTTTTTTTTTAGGAACACTAACTTTTTGACCTGTTTTAGGGTTTCGTCTAATAGAGGCTTTTTGAGTATTTGTTCTGAAAGTTCCAAAATTTCTAAACTCCACTCCCTCACCTCTTTGGAGAGTTTCCTTTATTTCTTTGAGTATTATATCTATTATTTTGTTAAGATCTTTAGTTAAAAAATTTGGATAAGATTTTTTTAATTCTTTTATAAGCTCTGATTTTACAATAGCCAATTTAATTTTATTTTTTATCTTTCTTTTTTAGATCTTCTGACAATGATGAGAATGGCAAATTTTTCCCTGATCCCTCTGCTCCATATTTCTCCAAAGCCTCTTTTTTTTCTAATTCCTCTAAAAGTTTAATACTTAAAGTTACTTTTCTCTTTTCGATATCTAAATCTGAAATTGCACAATCTATTCTTTCTCCCCCAGTAAATCTTGAAGTTCTGGTATCAGCTGCATTTATTGCAATATTAGATTTTTTTATAGGAAAATCTAAATCACATCCTTCTGGTTTAACTATTAATCCTTTTGAGTCTGTTGAAATGATTTTGACAGTGATTGTCTGTCTAATTTTTTTATCTTTAAACCAGTCAAATGGATCTGGTTTAGTTTGTCTTAATCCACCTCGAATTTTTTGGTCAGAAACTTTAATTTCTAAAACTTTAATTTTTACTTTATCGCCTTTTTTATAGTTATTAAGCTCTTGCTCACCATTATTTGACCATACTAAATCATTACAATGTACAAAAATATCCACCTCTAAACCTTCAACTTTAACAAACAATGAATATTCATTTTTGTTAACCACCTCTCCTTCCACAATAGTACCAACTGGAAACTTTTTTTCAAAAACTTCAAAAGGATTTTTTAGTGTCAATCTATGAGATATAGCAACTCTTCTTTTCTCTTTATCAATTTCAGTTATAATGCAATCAATTTTATCATTTACTTTAAACATCTTTTTTGCAGATGTATTTTTTTTGTTCCAGCTTATTTCTGAAGAGTGAAGTAAACTTATAAGTCCAGCTTCCAACTCACAAAAAGCACCAAAATCCATAATTTTCACTACCTTTACTTTATAGACTTTATTCAATTCATAGTTTCCAATATTTTCAAATGGATCTGGCAATAATTGTTTTACACTGCAGCCAACCTGTAATTTTTCTTTATCAACAGATATGACTTTAAGATCATGCTTCTCCCCAATGTTTGAAAAAACTTCATCAGGATGATTAATTCTTGACCAAGAAATCTCTTGTAAATGCACCAAAACATCCAATTCACCATTTACGTTAAAAAAACATCCAAAAGAGCTATAACCTTTAACCTCCGCTCCTTTAATAATATCTCCAACTTTGTATTTCTCTATGATTTTAGCTTTGTCCTCTTTTTTAAATGAAGAAATAATTTCTCTTCTAGATACGCAAGCATTACCTCTAACCTTATCTAATTTTATTAGAGCAAATTTTTGTGGCTCATTCATCAAATGACTTATATCTTTTAGTGGTTTATCGCTGATTTGAGACCCTGGTAAAAACATTAACGATCCAGTATCTATGTGCTCTACTATACATCCTCCTTTACACTTAGAAGTTATCTTACCCATAATTGGCTCGTTTTTTTCGTAAGCCTCAACCAACTTGTCCCAACCCCTAATTTTTTGAGCTTTATTAGCAGAAACCAAAACCTCACCATTTTTATCCTCAATTTTTTCTAAAAGGACAGGAATTGTTTCTCCTAATTTTATTTTATCATTTAAACCCATACTTTTAAGTTCATTAATATCAAGCACCGGTTCACTTTTTAGACCCTCAACAAAAAGAAAAACAAATTTGTCAGTGATTTTATTTATTTTTCCCTCAATGATCTTTCCTTCTTCAATTTGATTTTTTGAAAGTGTTGAGTTTAGTAATTTTTCGAATTCCTTTGATGCGGGGTTTGATAAATCTTTATAAATTTCCATTATTAATTATTTTTTTGTCTATAATTTTTTTTATTTTTAAAAAACATGCTCTTTTAGATAAATTTGAGGTATTTATCAATATAGAATCTTTGGTTTTCTTTAAAGGTGATACTTTTCGATTATAGTCACTTTTGTCACGTTTTTTAATACTTTTTAGAACATCAAAAAAAGAAGCTTTCTTTTTTAAATTTTTCAATTCAAGAAATCTTCTTTTAGCTCTGATTTTTAAATTTGCAGTTATAAAGAACTTAAAATCTGCATCTGGAACAATCTTATATGTGATATCTCTTCCATCTAAACAAGAACCATTAAATTTTTTAGGTGGTTTATAAGCACAATCAATTTGAAAAGAATGAACAAGTTTTCTTATTTTTTTATTTTTGGCAATTACAGAGGCTTCATTACCAACCTCATCAGATAATAATTTTTTATTTTGAAGATTTTTGATATTCAAATTTTTAATCTTTGTTTTTAAGTATTTTTGATTAAATTTTTTCTTTTGATTTATTTTAATAAAAGCTATCATTCTATATATTTTTCCAGTATCTAAATATAAAAGATTATAATGTTTTGATACAGCTCTAGCTAATGTGCCTGCACCAGCTGCTGCGGGTGAGTCAATTGCTACTTTAATTAATTTTTTTTTATTTTTCATTTCTTAAATATATTTACAATTTTTAAAAAGTTGGGGAATGAGGTCTCAACAGCATCTTTATCATGTATGTGCCATTCACCACCAAAAGATAATGCAGCTATAACACTTGTCATAAATACCCTGTGATCTTTGAGGTATTTTTGAATAACAATTTTTTTATTTATTTTTAAATTTGGATTTCCAAATATTTTAATGGAATTATTAGTCGTAATGACTTTTACACCCATCATTTTCAAAATTTTTGAACCCCATCTTAATCTTGGACTCTCTTTTTTATTAAGTTCACCTAAATCTTTAAAAGTAGAAACACCACTTGCTTTAGCTGCTATTAAAAAAATAACAAGAAATTCGTCTATAGCATCACTATTTAAATTAGACGGGCAGTTAATTGATTTCAGATTTTTAGGACTTTTTACAAAAATATCTGCAATTACTTCTCCTTTGTAAATTTTTCTGTTAATTAATGAAATCTCTACCCCCATTTTTTTTAAAATAGTAATGACTCCTATTCTAGTCGGATTAACATTCACATTCTTAATTATTAGTTTGGAATTTTTAGTTAGAGCAGTTAAAGCAATAAAGAAAGCTCCGGAACTTATATCCGACGGAACTTTATAATTTATTGGTTTAATCTTATCCACTTTACTAATTTCAATTAAATCAAAATTTTTGTTTTTTTTTATTTTGATTGGCAACTTTAGATGTTGAAATAAAAGTTCAGTATGGTTTCTAGATTTTTTTGCCTTTATGATTGTCTTACCTTCAGCTTTTATTCCACCAAAAATAACACTACTCTTGCATTGTGCTGAACCCTTGTTTTCAAAAAATTTTATTGACTTTAATTTACTCGATCCTTTTATAACTAAAGGTAATTTAGAGTTATTTTTAAGATTAAATGAAGCGCCAAATTTACTTAAAGGCTCTGTAATTCTTCTAAAGTCTCTTCTAGATAAACTTTTATCACCAATAATTTTTATTGGGAAGGGTGTATCGATTAAAATTCCTGTAATTAATCTACCAAGCGTACCAGAATTCTGTGCGTTTATAATAATATTTTTTTTGTACTTATAACCCCCAACTCCTACGCCATGTATTTTACAAATATTTTTGTTTATAAAAACTTTTACACCAAGCTTTTTTATGGCATTGATTGACGCCATAACATCATGCGATGTTAACAAATTTTCAGCTTTTGAAATTCCACTCGCAAGAGATGATATAAGAATCCACCTTATACTAATACTTTTATCACCAGGAATAAAAATTTTTTTGTAAAAATTTGAAATTTTTTTTTTTAAAATAATTTTATTTGGCATTAAGTATTAATTAAATTTAAAACTATTGCCAAAATATGCATTTTGAGCATTAATATCTTTAACAAGATTTGATGGTGTATCTTGAGCAATTACTTTGCAATTGCTTAATATCATCGCAATGTCTACACATGCTAGTAAATCTCTTGCTTGATGATCACATATACAAATAGTAATTTGATTTTCTTGTTGTAAATTTACTATAATTTCTTGTAACATTTTAATAGTAAGGACATCAAGTGCAGCAAAACATTCATCCAATAAAAGAACTTTTGGTTCACTTAAAAGAGATAATGAGATTGTTAATTTTTTTTTTTGACCTCCAGAAAGGTGTTTTGCTTTAATATTCTTCACATTTTCGAGTTCAAACTTTGATAGCAAGTAATCAATCCTCTCTTGTCTCAAATTCTTATCTTCAACAACAATTTCACTAATTGCTTTTAAATTATCATGAAGAGTTAGATCATTAAAGAATCCACCATATTGTGGAACGTATCCAACTTTAAATTTTTTAGTCCTTAAATATATCGGGTATCGTGATACGTCTTCACCATCAATTTTAATTTTTCCATATTTTGGGCTTATTAACCCTGTAATTAAATTAAATATGGTAGATTTACCCACTCCATTTGGGCCAAGCATACCAAAAATTTGACCTTCATTAATTTTAAAACTTATATTATCTAAAATTATTCTGTTTCCATAAGCCAGGGTTACATTTTCAAATTCAATTATTGATTTAATTTTTTTAAAAGATTTAATTCTAAATTTTTTAATTAACGCCATTTTTATTCAAAGATTTGATATTAATTTTTTTGTTTTCTTCGTACATAAATATTTTTGTGTCTCTTGTATCAATATTAACCTCAATCACGTCAGCCCTAAGAGAACTTTTATTATTTTTTAAAATCACATCTTTAGAGATCATCATTAAATTTTTATCTAAAGAAAAATCAAGATAATCGCTTGTAATTTTATTATCTAAATACTTAATTATTACATTTTGAGAAAAAATAGTATCATAATTATTAATATTATACTTACCAAAGTCAGATGAAATCTCTATTAATTTATAATCTTTTAAATTTATGATTGCTTTAACTGATTTTAAAAAAATAAAATTACTCTCATTTTGATCTATTGTTCCCTCTGCAGCTTTTAAAAAATACTCATTTCCATTTGCATCCTTTGCTGAATAACTAACATCCTCTATTATATTTGAACTTTCAATTTTCCCCTCTACCGGCTCCAAATTTTTTTTTTCAATTTTTTCTACAGTTTTTTTCTTTTCAATAAGATTTTTTTCGCTGTTTGAATTAAAATAGAGAAAAATTAAAAAGGAAAAAAAAAAGATTATAAATGAAGATCCTAAAATTATTTTTTTTTTCATTAAGAAATATTTGATTGTAATATATTATGGATATGAAGTACTCCTATTGTTTTAAATTTATTTTTTTTTTCGTAAACACAAAGAGAAGTAATTTTTTTATTATTCATAATAGAAAGCGCTTTTGCAGCTAGCTCATTTTTATCTATTCCAATTGGGTTTTTTGTCATTATTTCTTTAACAGGAATGTTATGAACATTTTGACTTTTCTGATTAAAACGTCTCAACTGTCCATCTGTAATTATACCGTTGGTTTGTTTTTTCTTGTTTCTAACTAAAAGGAAACCCAATTTTTTTGAACTTAAAATTTTCAATGCATCTTTCATCTTAACATTTTCATTCACAAATGGTATTGCACTATCTTTTAACATAATATCCTCAACAGTTTTTAATTGTGCACCTAAACTTCCTGCTGGATGAATTTTTTTGAAATCTTTTTTTTTAAAATTTCTTTGTTTCATAGTTGCTATTGCCAATGCATCACCTAGAGCCAATTGAGAAGTTGTACTTGAGGTCGGAATGATACTTCCCGCTTCTATTGCTTTGGGTATAAATATTTTTATGTCCGCTGATCTATATAGAACCGAATTTTTTTGAGAAACTATTCCAATAAGTAAAATTTTATTTCTATTTGCAAATTGAATAATATTTTTTAATTCGTTTGTTTCACCTGAATTACTAATTAAAATTAAAATATCTTTTTTTGAAATGCTTCCCAAGTCACCATGAGACGAGTCGTTTGCCGAGAGATAGAATGCTGGAGTGCCAACTGATGATAAAGTTGAAGCAATTTTATTTGCAATTAAACCACTTTTTCCTACTCCACATAAGATTACTTTTGATTGACATTTTAGTATTTGTTGAACAGCTAAGTTAAATGATTCATTAATATTATTTTTTAATTTTATTAATGCTTTTATTTCAAGATCAATTACTTCTTTAGCAACTTTAATATATTTTTTTTTTCTCATTTAGTGGGACCATATATCATCCTTAAATAATGCCAAATCAAGTTCTACTCTTGTTTTTAAAAATTTAAGACAATCATTGTACAAATCAATTCTTTTTTCTCTCAGTAAAATTTTATTTAATTCATCATGAATTTTATGAAGATATATTACATCATTAGCACAATATTTCATTTGAGCAGGTGTTAGTTCACCACCAAAATCTGAATTTTGAAATTGTTTACTTATATCTACATTTACAAATTCCTTTATTAATGTTTTAAGTGAGTGATTATCTGCATAACTTCTTGCTAAACGACTCGCAATTTTTGTATCAAGAATATTATTTGTATCCGTTTTTAAGTAATACTTAATATGAGCCATGTCTGCTCTACCATAATGAAAGATTTTTGTGATTTTTTTATCTCTTAATATTTTTATTAAATTTGGAGCTTTATAACTTGATCTGTCCAGTTGAATTATGTGTGCATCAGAGTTACCTGATGAAATTTGTACTAAACACAATGGGTCTCTTCTGACATTTAGACCCATAAACTCTCCATCAACAGCTATTACATTGCCTAAATCTAAATCATCTGGTAAGTCATTTTTGTGGAGTTTGATATCAATATTCATTTTTAAAAGTCTTATATATGAAAGGAAAAAATTGTCTAATTTTTGGTGGAAGTGGTCAAATTGGACGTCATCTAATCAGAAAGTTAACAAAAAATGACTATAGGGTTATTGTCGTTACCAGAAACATCCATCAAAAAGGCCACATCATTAAAACTCAGGGTAATGCTGGTTATATTGATATTGTTGAGGCAAATATTTTTGAGAAGGATAAAATTAAAAGTTTATTTGAAAAAGCAGATGTTTGTATAAATTTAATTGGTATTTTATATGAAAAAAAAGGAAATTCTTTTAGAAATATTCATACTTTATACCCATCTCTCTTAGCAAAACTTTGTAAGCAAAATAATTTAAAACATTTTATTCATTTATCATCGTTAGGTATTAGTGAGGCAACAGAGTCCGAATATGCTAAAAGTAAGCTAGATGGTGAAAAAGAAATATTAAAAAACTTTCCTTTGTCTACAATTTTAAGACCATCAGTTGTCTATTCTGTTGATGATAATTTTACGACTAACTTTATGACTTTGTTAAATAGGCTTCCAGTATTTCCACTTTATTATAATGGACAAACAAAATTTATGCCCATTCATTCCTCTGATTTAGTTGAAATTATTTATAATATTATCTCTAAAAATATTTATTCGCAGATAATTGAGTGTGTAGGCACCGAAACTCTGACGCTGAAGGAAATAATTGTAAAATTATTAAATTTAATAGATAAAAGAAGAATTTTATTACCAATTCCCTTGTTTTTTGGAAAATTATCGGCAAAGTTTTTTCAATTATTTCCCAAACCATTACTTACAGAAGATCAACTTAAACTTTTAAAATATGATAATGTTATATCAGGCAAATATAAAACAAATTCAGATATTGGATTTCCAGCTAAATGCTTATTTGAAAAAGAAGTAGAAAAATATTGCTATATGTGGAGACAGGGTGGACAATTCTCAAAAAAAAATATCTCTAAGTAAAAATTAATGAAGATCTTTAAGCTGATTTTATTTTTTTTTCTATAAATTCAGGTACTTCATCTTTTTCAGTCACATCATCCTTTTTACCTTTAGGCTGATAAGCATAAAGCAAATGAAGCTTACAATAAGAGAAATCTTTTAATGATGTCCTTCCACAAAAATAGAAATTTTTCTCGTTGGGATGACCAATTGGCCATTTACAAGAATTTTCATCTAATTCCTCAAGTGTTTTAGGATTTTCCGGCTCAAAATTTTTCTCAATTATAAGAGATTTAAATTTACTTCTTCTTCCTCTTTTTAATTTAATATTTTTGTTATCAATCGGACTCTCAAAATTTTCCTTGGAAGTTGCGGACCTAGTTTTTATTTTTGCAGACAGGTTTAGCCTATGAGCTTTGCCGATAACTGCATTTCGACTGATACCACCTATTATTTCTGCAATTTGGCTTGCTGTATTACCTTTACCCCATAATTCTTTCAGTTTAGCTACTTTTTCGTCAGTCCAACTCATAATAAATCTATATTTAGTGTTTTAGAGTAATTTTTACACAATATACAGATATAAATTTTATTTAAACAACTAATTAATCTAAGTTATCAACAAAAATTACTTAACAAGTAAAATAGAAATATTCAATCCTGACTTGTATATAATATTATTGTTTATACAAAGTTAAAAATAGTAAAAATTTATGAGCTATTTAGCAAAAAATTATAACAGAAAAAAAATTTCATTCGTAAAAGGGAAAGGATCTTATCTCTATACTGCGACTGGAGCTAAATATTTAGATTTTGTACAGGGCATAGCGGTCAATTGTTTAGGTCATGCTAATCCAAAATTAATTGAGACTATAAATAAACAATCAAAGAAACTTTGGCATGTATCTAATGCTTTTCAAATTCCTGAGGGAGAGAAATTAGCGAAAAAATTATGTCAAAAAACTTTTGCAGATTACGTAATGTTTCAGAATAGTGGTGCAGAAGCTACTGAGGCTGCTATTAAAGTTGCTAGACGATATTTTTATTCAATAGGTAAACCAAATAAGACAAGAATTTTGTGTGTAAAAAACTCGTTTCACGGAAGAACTTTAGCTACAATTTTCGCAAGTGGATCTAAGAAAATGACTGAGGGATTTGGCCAAGTAGGTGGTTTTGATCATTTTATTTTTGGAGATCACAAATCTTTAAAAAAAAAGATAAGTAAAAATACAGCTGCAATTATGATAGAACCTATAATGGGTGAGGGTGGTATTAAAGTTGTACCAGATTGGTGTTTAAAAGAATTGAGAAAATTATGTAATAAGAAGAAAATATTACTTATTTTAGATGAAGTACAATGTGGTATTTCGAGATCAGGTAGTTTTTTTGCTTTTGAAAAATCAAAATGTATTCCAGATATAGTACCAATTGCAAAAGGTATTGGGGGTGGGTTTCCAATAGGAGCAGTTTTAATGAACAGAAAAGTTGCTGCGGGAATGACTCCAGGAACTCATGGATCCACCTTTGGAGGAAACCCTTTGGCAATGGCAGTTGGAAACACTGTGATGGATATTGTTTCAAGTAAAAAGTTTTTAGAAAATATTAAAAGATTATCTAAATATTTTTTTTTAAATTTAAATTCTATTAAGAAAAAGTACCCTAAAGTTATTAAAGATATTAGAGGGAGAGGTTACTTAATAGGAATTCAGCTCCACAAAGATCAAACAAAATTTATTCAAAAACTTATGGATAAAAAGTTATTAACCATTAGAGCAGCAGAAAATGTTATACGTGTTTTACCTCCGTTAAATGTCAAAAAAAAGGAGTTAGATCAAGCTCTCAAGATTATCAATGAAGTTTGTGTAGAACTAAAATAAAATGAAACACTTTATTAATCTAAAAGATATTCCAGCGAAAGATCTTAGAAGAATTTTGATTGATGCAAAAAAAAGAAAAAAATCAAGAAAAAAGCTTAACAATCTTGACCATGATAAAGGTTCGCCTTTAAAAGGAAAATTATTGATACAAATGTTTGAAAAATCGAGTTTAAGAACTCGCTTGTCCTTTTTCCTAGCTATCTCTCAACTCTCTGGTCGAACTTTGACACTTAGACCAGATGAATTGCATTTATCTAAAGGAGGTGAAAGTATTGAAGATACAGCTAAAATATTGTCAAGTTTCGGCGATGCCTTCATGCTAAGAACTGATAATGATAAAAAGTTGGAGGAATTTAAAAAACATTTAACAATTCCAATTATAAATGGATTAAGCCCGTCCTCTCATCCAACACAAATCTTGTCAGACATATTCACAGTTGAGGAGATTAAAAAAAAACCAATATCAAAATTAAGTATTACTTGGATTGGAGACTCAAATAATGTTTTAAATTCTTTGATTGCGGCCTCAATTAAATTTTCTTTTAAATTAAAAATTGGTTGTCCAAAAAAATATCAACCTAATAAGAACATAATGAATTATATCAAAAAAAATAAGAATAAAATTTGGATTTATAATGATCCAAAAAAAGCAGTTGAAGGAGCTGATGTAATTTTTTCAGATAAAGTAATATCAATGAATGATAAAGTTGATAAAAAAAAAAAATTGAGAGATTTTAAAAATTTTAAGATTAATAAAAATCTTTTAAAAAATTGTCCAAGAGCTATATTCTTGCACTGTCTTCCAAGAGGAACCGAAGTTGATGAAAATGTTTTTAAGAGCAAACAATCAAAAGTTTGGTTACAGGCTTTGAATAGGATTCATGTGCAAAAATCGATACTACTTTATTGTCTTGGAAAACTAAGGTAAATTAAGTGGGTTATCAGAATTTTGATTTAAATATAAAATAACCGAAGCTCTATCTTTCTCTTTTTTCAATCCAGCGAAGGCCATTTTAGTTCCTTTAATCCATTTTGCTGGTCTTATTAAGTAACCATTTAATTCTTCAAAGGTCCAATTTTTTCCATATTCAGTGAGTGCTTTAGAATATTTGTAGTCGGAGACAATACCAACTTGTCTATTAACTACATTGTAAAGTGCAGGACCAATATTATTTTTTCCACCTTTTACAATCGAGTGACATGCAGCGCATTTTTTAAAAACTTTTTCTCCATGAGCAAGATCTGCCATCGCCATCAAGGCTGCAATATCAACTTTTTCTATTGATGCATCTGATTTAGTTTCTGTACTAGCTGTTACTGCTTGTTCTACTTCCACGATGTAACCTGGGGTTTTAGGTTTTTCTACATAAAAAATAACATCAGAAAGTTTGCCAATACCAATAATGATTAGAGCAACCAATAAAACAGCAGCGATTATCTTGTTTAGTTCAAATGAATCCATTTAATTAAAATATTTTGAACATATAACACTATAAATTTGAAATTGCTCATATATTTTGATGTACAATTTTGCCTCTGTTTATATTGTGCTCATAGTTAAAAAAATAATGAAAACTTTGGTAATAATTCCCTCTAGATTGTCTGCCCAGAGATTGCCAGGTAAACCCTTGATGAAAATTAAAGGATTGTCAATTATTTCACATGTTTTTAAAAAAGCAGAGGAAGCAAATATTGGAGAGGTGATAGTTGCTGCAGAAGACCAAGAGATAGTTGATGATGTTAAACAAAATGGTGGACAGGCAATATTAACAAAAAATGAGCATAAAACAGGTACAGATAGGATTTATGAGGTGTTTCAAAAAATTAATTCCGCAGATATTGATTTAGTAATGAATCTTCAAGGTGATGAACCTTTAATGAATATAGATGATATTAGAAACTTAAATAAAAAGATGATTGAAAGTTCTTCAAAATTAGGAACCTTAGCTTCCAAAATTCAGGACAAAGCTCTATTAGAAAATCCACATGTAGTTAAAGTTTTGACCAAAGAAAATTTGAGTCAAACAAATTTTCCAGAGGCATTGAATTTTATGAGAAATATTAATGAAGAAAAAGAAAACATTTATCATCATTTAGGCATATATTCATACAATAAAGATACTCTTGAGAAATTTGTTTCTTTAAATCAATCTACTAGTGAGATCAAAAATAAACTTGAGCAACTTAGAGCGCTAGATAATAATATAAAAATTAATGTTGCTTTTGCGAAGTTTGCCCCTATAGGTGTAGACACAGAAGAAGATTTAGAAGCTGTTAAAAAAATCATGGAAAACAAATCTTAATGAGCAAAATTTATTTTCAAGGCACATACGGAGCTTATTCACATCTTGCAGCATTATCAATTTTTAAAAATGCTGAAATTATTCCATGTAAAACTTTTGATGAATGTTTTTTAAAAGCCTCAAAAGACGATAATTCGAAAATTATTATTCCAGAGTCAAATAGAATTACAGGCAATATTGGAATTGAATATTTAATCTTTAAATATAGACTTAATATTTACTCTGAATATTTTCAGAAAATAGAACATAACTTATTAGGTCTGCCGGGCACGAAAATTTCAGACATAAAAGATGTTTATTCTCATGGACAAGCACTTTCTCAATGTTCTAAATTTATTAAATCAAATAACTTAATTGAGCATGTGAGGGCTGATACAGCTGGCTCTGCAGAAATGGTTTCAAAAACAAAAGATAAGACAAAAGCTGCAATAGCCTCATCTTTGAGTGCTAAAACATATAATTTAGAAATAATTAAAAAAAATATTGAAAATGAAAAAGGCAATCTAACAAGATTCTTAATTATGGGAAAAAATATATCTCAACCAGAATTTGCAAATAAAAAATATATTACATCTTTTTTATTCAAGCTTAAAAGTAAACCTGCAGCTTTATATCAATCTTTAGGTGGTTTTGCTATTAATGGAGTGAATTTAACAAAACTGCAAAGTTATCCAGAAAAAAATACATTCGACTCTTTCTTTTTTCTATGTGATCTTGACGGTCATATTGAGGATATAAAAGTTCAAAAAGCCTTAGAGGAATTAGGATTACATTGCCAAGATTTTCACGTCTTAGGTGTTTTTGAAGCAGACAAAATAAGAGGAAAATAAAAAATAATCTTTTCTTGTAGACTAGAAATTATACCTGCTATAATAGTTTTGGGGGCTAGGGCGTTTGCTTCATGGAACCGGTCAGGGAAGAAATTCAGCAGCCGAACTAAAAGTGGAACGGGTCTAGTCTCCTCATTTAATTATGAATAAAAATTCTAAAGTTTTAGCTCTGAAGTATAGACCACAAAATTTTGATGATTTAATTGGTCAAGAAGTTGTTACACAAACTATTGTAAACTCAATTAAGGCAAACAAAATACCTAATGCGTATTTGTTTACCGGAATAAGAGGAGTTGGAAAAACCACAATAGCAAGAATTATTGCTAAAGCTCTTAATTGCACAAATGGTGTAGAAAACAAATGTAAAATTAAGTGTGATAATTGTGATGAGATCACCAATTCAAGTCACATAGATGTACTTGAAATGGATGCAGCTAGCAAAACAGGAGTAGATGATGTTAGAGATTTAATTGAATTTTCAAGATATGGACCATCTTCAGCTAAATATAAAATTTTCATTATTGATGAGGTACATATGTTAAGCAAACAGGCATTTAACGCTTTGTTAAAAACTTTAGAAGAACCCCCACAATATGAGAATGGAGGAGGGTTAAAATTTATTTTTGCTACTACAGAAATTAAAAAAATTCCTATTACTGTGGTTTCCAGATGTCAGAGATTTGACTTATCAAGAGTTAAATCGGGTGAATTGTTTGAATTTATAAAAAAAATAAAAGATAAAGAGAAGGGAAAAATATCAGATGATGTTTTAAAACTAATTGTAAAAATTTCAGAGGGTTCTGTTAGAGACGCATTATCTTTACTCGATAGAGCTTTATTAAGTTTGGATAAAGATGAAGAACTAGATTTAAATTCCGCTCAAAAAATTTTTGGATATTTTGATAAATCACAATTAATCGATTTATTTGAATTAATCTTAAAGGGAGAAGAAAAAAAAGCCATAGAAATTTACAGAAAAATTTATGAGCAAGGGGTTGAACCGAAAGTATTTATAAATGACTTTTTAGAGCTGGTGTATTACTTTAAAAATATTAATTCATTAAATATGGAGAGTACGAATTTTACTTTGAATGATGAGGAGTTTTCAAAAATAAAGAAAATTGCTAATGAAGTTAGTGATGAAACATTAATATTATTTTGGCAGTTTACTTTAAAAACTCTTGGAGAGTTAGAAATTGTTAACAATCAAAGTCTATCAATTGAAATGTTTCTTATTAGATTAATGTATTTAAAGTCCTCAACAATTAAAGAGCACTCGCCTTTGAGTGTGGATAAAATCGATCAATTAAAAAAGAAAGCTGATGAAGAAATCATAGTTAACGAAAAAAAAAAAGAAACAATTAGTCAGGTTAAAAATATTTCACAAGAGCAAGAAGTAAAAATTGAAAATAATAGAGGAGTTAAAGCAGAGGAAAAGCTAGATATAAATTCATTCGACCAACTTTTAAAAATTTGTAATGAAAAAAAAGAGATTAAACTTAAGTATGAACTAGAAAAAAATGTAAATTTAGTTCATTTTGAAAACAATCGTATTGAAATATCTTTTAATGATAATCTAGATAAAAATTTTATTAAAGATTTATCTTTAAAACTCTTTGAATGGACTGGAGACAGATGGATTATCACATTAAGTAAATCAAAAGGTGAGTTATCAATAAAAGACAAGCAACAAAATAAAAAAATTAAAAATATCAATTCTGCCAAACAATCTAAATTATATAAAAATTTAATAGAAAAATTTCCTGATGCAGATTTAATCGATGTCAACCCAAAAGAAGAAAATGATTAGATGACAGATTTTACTAAAATATTAGATAAGGCTAAAGAACTTGAAGCAAAGATGAAAGAAAGTCAGGAAAATATAAAAAAGATTAGAGCAGAAGGTATATCAGGAGCCAATTCAGTAAAAGTTATTTTGGATGGAGAGGGCGTAATGCAAAAAATAGAAATCTCAGATGAAACATTAAAAGAAAATAAATCTGTTTTAGAGGATTTAATTACTGCTGCTCACAATAATGCAAAATCAAAATTGAGAGAAAAAACTAACGAAGAAATTTCTAAAACAGCTGGAGGATTTGGAATTCCTGGCTTTAAATGGCCATTATAATAAATGCAAAATACAAGTGAAATTGACGTGCTAATAAAATTAATTTCAAAGTTGCCAGGTTTAGGACCAAAATCAGCTAAAAGAATTGTTTTAAAGTTAATAAATAATCGTGATGAGTTGGTAAAACCTTTAACCAAATCACTCGTAGATGTATATAAAAACATCTCTAGGTGTAAAATTTGTGGGATTTTAAAGGCTACTTCGATTGAGTGTAATTATGATCTTTGTAAAATTGAAAAAGAAAAATATGCAAGAATCTGTGTGGTCGAAAATATTTCTGACCAATGGAGCATAGAAAGTTCAAATATATATAAAGGTTATTTTCACGTTCTAGGAGGAACCATTTCCTCTATTGGACTAAACAAAGAGGATTTATTGATTAATTCTTTAGTAGAAAGGGTTAAGAAAAACAAAATTGAAGAAGTAATTTTAGCTACGAGTGCTACTGTAGAAGGCCAAACTACAGCTTTTTACGTTCAAAATAGTCTTAAAGAAACAAAAACTAAAGTTACAAGATTAGCACAAGGTTTACCTGTTGGTGGTGAAATAGAAACTCTTGATGATGGAACATTATTCTCTGCTTTCAAAAACAGATCTGAAATTAATTCAAGCTAGATTTTTTTTCTATTCTGTTTAAATGCAGAAGAGGCTCTGTATAACCTGATGGCTGATCTTTTCCTTTAAATATCAAGTCGCAAGCTGTTTTAAATGCTAAAGAATTTTCGAAATTATCTGACATCCTTACATAGTTCCTATCATTCTCATTTTGTTTATCTACAACTTTTGCCATGGCTTTCATGATTTCCATAACTTGAATTTTTGTTGTGATCCCGTGATGTATCCAATTAGTAATATGTTGTGAGGATATTCTTAAGGTGGCTCTATCTTCCATAAGTCCAATATTATTTATGTCAGGGACTTTTGAACAACCCACTCCTTGGTCAATCCACCTCACAACATAACCTAGTAGCGTTTGTGCTGAGTTAGTAATTTCCTTATTGATTTCATCAACTGACCAATTAGGTCTATCAGCCACAGGAATCGTCAATAGGTCATCTAATTTAGATTGTTCTCTTTTCATAATCTTTTTTTGTTCATCAAAAATATTTATTTGATGGTAGTGAAGAGCATGTAATGATGCTGCAGTCGGGGAAGGAACCCAGGCACAATTTGCACCAGCTTTTAAATGACTGATTTTTTCATCTAGCATTTCCTTCATTTTATCTGGCATTGCCCACATACCTTTACCTATTTGTGCCTTACCTGAAAAACCACATTTAAGACCAATATCAACATTATTATTTTCATAAGCAGAAATCCATTTGGATGATTTCATATCCCCCTTTTTAATCATTGGACCAGCTTCCATGGAGGTATGCATCTCATCACCAGTTCTATCTAAAAATCCAGTATTTATAAAAAAAACTCTATTTTTCAAAGTTCTTATACACTCCTTTAAATTTGCAGAAGTTCTTCTTTCTTCATCCATAATACCTATTTTGCAAGTGTATTTTGGTAAGCCAAGTAATTCCTCGACTCTCGAAAAAATTGAGTCGGTAAATGCTGTTTCATCTGGTCCATGCATTTTTGGTTTAACAATATAGATTGATCCAGTTCTTGAATTTTTCTTTTTCTTAAAATCGTGTAACGCAGCAGTGGTTGTTATAAAAGCATCCATTATTCCTTCTGGCACTTCGCTACCATCATTTAGAATTATTGATGAATTGGTCATTAAGTGACCAACATTTCTTATTAAAAGCAAACTTCTTCCATGTAATTTAAGACCTTTTCCCTCTTTAGAAATATAGCTTCTGTCAGGATTAAGTTTTCTCTCTAATTTTTTTCCATTTTTTTCAAATTGTACTTTTAGATCTCCCCTCATTAGACCTAGCCAGTTTCTGTAACATGCTACTTTGTCTTCAGCATCAACCGCCGCAACACTATCTTCATTGTCACAAATAGTCGAAACAGCAGACTCTGCTATTACATCACTTATTCCAGCTATATCATGAGCAGCACTGAAAGCTTTTGGATTAATTATAATTTCAAAATGTAAGTTATTATTTTTTATAATTATTGCTGATGGCTTATTTACATCACCTCTGTGACCTACAAATTTATTTTTATCTTTAAGTTTATATTCTTTATCTTCTTTTAAAATTATAAGATTTTTATCTTTTATTTTGAGTGCAGATATATTTTTCCAACTAGTCCCATCAATTGGAATATATTTATCAAAAAACTCTCTGACATATTTTATTACTTCTTGTCCTCTATTTGGGTCATATCTTTCACTCCCCCCTTCTTCTGACTCAATAATATTTGTACCATACAAACTATCATATAAACTTACCCATCTAGCATTAGCTGCATTGAGAGTGTATCTAGCATTCATTATTGGAACAACTAGTTGAGGTCCGGCAATTTGAGTAATTTCATCATCTACATTTTTAGTCTCTATTTTAAAATCTGATCCCTCTTCCTTTAAATAACCGATTTCGCTTAAAAACTTTTTATATTGCTCAATTTCGATTTTATTTCCTTTATTTTTTATATGCCAATCATCTATTTTTTTTTGTAAATTTTCTCTAATTTGGATCAGTTCTTTATTTTTAGGTGCCAAATCATGTACAGCATTATCAAAACCCTCCCAAAATTTTTCAGAAGAAATATCTAAATCTTTTAGTAATTCCTTATTTACAAATGACAGCAATTCATCTGAAATTTTTAAATTTTTTACATTTTGATAATTTTTAGACATAAATAATTACTAAAACCCCCATAAAACTAAGTCAAATAATTAATAGCAGCATTGACATTTTGTTGTCAATTTCCATAGTTAATATCATAGAATATGAAAAATTATCTTAACTTTGAAAGTGATATAAAGAATTTAGAAGATGAATTAGACAAACTAAAAGATCCATATAATCAAAGTGGACTTTCAGAAGTAGATACACAAAAAATTTCTCAAATACAAAATGAGCTAGATGAAAAATTAAAAGTGGTATATGCAAACTTAGACCCTTGGCAAACTACAATGGTAGCAAGGCATGAGGATAGGCCGAAGTCAAAATTTTTTATAGATAATTTGTTTGAAGATTTCATTCCTTTATCAGGGGATCGTTTTTATGGTGAAGATCTTTCAGTGCTATGTGGGTTTGCAAAGTTTAATGGTCTATCAGTTTTAGTTATTGGACAAGAAAAAGGAGAGGATTTAGACTCAAGGATCAAAAGAAATTTTGGTATGATGAGGCCAGAAGGTTACAGAAAGACTATTCGACTAATGCAACTAGCTGATAAATTTAATATACCAATCATATCATTTATTGATACTCCGGGTGCTTATCCCGGTGTGGGTGCGGAAGAAAGAGGTCAGGCAGAGGCCATCGCAAAATCAATAGAATGTTGTATGAAATTAAAAGTTCCAACGATTGCAATTGTTATTGGCGAAGGTGGATCTGGAGGTGCAATCGCTCTTGCATCATCTAATAAAGTTTTAATGTTAGAAAATGCGATTTATTCAGTTATTTCTCCTGAGGGATGTGCAACAATCTTATGGCGAGATCCAAAAAAAATGCTTGATGCCGCTAAGGCAATGAAGCTTTCGGCTAAAGATTTACTAGAGCTTGAGATAATAGATGAAATTATACCAGAGCCATCCGGTGGTGCGCATAGAGATAAAGATTTGATACTTGAAAATGTTAGAAATATTTTAAATCAAAATTTAGAAAATTTTAAACAAATGTCCCCAGAGGAAATATTTAATGGAAGAAAGAATAAATTTTTAAGAATAGGTAGAAGTAAAGGATTTATGAGTAATTTAAATGAATTAAGTTCACTAAATTCGGATAAAAGTAATTTTAATCACGTTTTTAAATCTAAAAAAATATTTGTTGCAGGTGTTGGGCTTACAATTTTTGTTATAGGATTAATTCTTTTCTTTTTATAAAGCTCCACAACAATGTTTAAATTTTTTTCCAGTAGCCTCACATTTTTCATTTCTTGAAATTTTTCTGTCATTATTTAAGGCCAATAAGCATTTTGGGTTATCAGATTTTATTTTAGTTTCTTGTGAATTTTTTGTTTGCGATTGAACCAAGGTAAGATTCATTAATATTGTTGTTAAATCAAGTTTCAATCTATTTAATAAACTTTCAAACAAGTGAAATGCTTCTTTTTTATATTCCACTAAAGGATCTCTTTGACCGTAAGATCTTAACCCGATAACTTGTCTAAGTTGTTCTAAATACTGAATGTGGGATTTCCAATTTATATCAATAGTTTGTAAAAAAATTCTTTTTTCTATATCTTGTGATTGATCTTTACCTAACAATTTAATTCTTTCCTCCCTGGAGTCTTGAAATTTTTTATTTAATGACACCCTTAACTCTTTATCACTACAATTTGCAAGTTCCTCTAGGTATGAATATATAAAATTCTTTCCTAAAATTGATTTAAGTTTATTTTCAAAATCAGTGCTTTTAGGATTAGATTTTTTCTTTATTTTAAGTCTAATAATATCATCAATTATTTCGTTTAAAAAACTATTAGAATAATCAAAAATTGTGTCACTATTCATAGCATCTTCTCTTTGACTAAAGATTACATTTCTTTGGTCATTTAAAACGTTATCGAATTTAATTAATGTTTTTCTTATGTCAAAATTTCGAGCCTCTACCTTTTGCTGAGCTCTCTCTAAAGCTTTATTTATCCAAGGATGATCAATACTTTCTCCATCTTTAAGACCAAGTTTTTGTAATATATTATTCATTGAGTCTGATCCAAAAATTCTCATTAAATCATCTTCAAGACTTACATAAAAGATTGAATTTCCTTCATCACCTTGACGTCCTGATCTACCTCTTGCTTGATTGTCAACTCTTCGAGACTCCATTCTCTCAGTTCCAATTACAAATAATCCACCAAGAGATTTAATTTTTTCTTTATTCAACTTTAATTCCTCATCTGGAATTGAGCCTTTTTTTCCACCAAGCTGAATGTCTACTCCTCTACCAGAAATACTGGTAGTTATAATTACAGAATTTTCTTTGCCAGCGTTTGCGATTATTTCAGCTTCATTTTCATGATTTTTAGCATTAAGTACTTCATGTTTTATATTCTCTTTATTTAATAGATTTGAATATATTTCAGATTTATTAATACTAGAGGTAAACACCAATAAAGGTTGACCTTTTTGATGGCACTCTTTTATCTTTCTAATGATAGCATCATTTTTTTCAGTCTCTGTTCTAAATATTTGGTCATTAAAATCATTTCTTATCATTTTTTTATTGGTTGGAATGACAACTACTGGAAGATTATATATTTCGTAAAATTCTTGAGATTCTGTTACTGCTGTTCCAGTACAACCAGAAATCTTATCATATAGTTTAAAATAATTTTGATAAGTAATTGAAGCTAAAGTTTGATTTTCAACTTTTATGGGAATTCTTTCTTTTGCTTCTAAGGCTTGATGAAGCCCATCACCAAATCTTCTTCCTTCAAGAATTCTACCGGTTAATTCATCTATAATTTTCAACTCATCATCTTGAATGATGTAATCTTTACCTTTTTGAAATAAATGATTTGCTCGTAAAGCTTGATTTACATGGTGAACCAAACTCAAGTTTTCAGGATCATAAAAGTTATTATTTTTTAAAATTCCTGCATTTGAAAAAATTTTTTCAATATTGTTTATTCCATCATTGGTTAAAAGTACATTTTTGTCCTTTTCATCAACCTCATAGTCTTTTTCTTTTAAAAATCTGATTAATTTATCTATAGCCAAATATTGGGTTGTTCTATCCTCTGCTGCTCCAGAAATAATCAGTGGTGTTCTGGCCTCATCAATTAAACAGGAGTCTATTTCATCAACTATAGCAAAAAAGTGTTCCCTTTGTACCATTTCATCTTTTGAAAATTTCATATTATCTCGTAAATAATCGAAACCTAATTCACTATTAGTTGCATAAGTAATGTCACAATTATAGTTTTGCTTTCTTTGAGTGTCGTCTTGATCATTGTTTATGTAACCAGATGATAATCCTAAAAAGTTATAAATCTCACCCATTTCTTGAGAATCTCTTTTAGCGAGGTAATCATTCACAGTTACGATGTGAACCCCTTTTTCATGAAGAGCATTAAGATATGCAGCAAGAGTAATGGTAAGCGTTTTTCCTTCACCAGTTTTCATTTCAGCAATTTTAGACTCTTGTAGAACTATTCCGCCTATTAATTGTACATCGAAATGTCTTTCCCCTCTTTTTCTTCTTGAGGCTTCCCTGACTAATGCAAAAGCCTCAGGCAATATCTGCTCAATTTTTTCTCCTTTTTTAATTTTTTCTTTGAATTCGATAGTTTTTTTTGGAAAGTCCTCGTCTTTTAAATTTTTGATTTCTTCTTCTAATGAATTAATTTTGTTTACAATTTTAGCAATTCTATCAAGTTCTCTTTGATTATTGGATTTAATTAGTTTTGAGAAAAAGTTAAGTGGATTTAGCATCAGTTTTTGATTTATTATTTACTTATAACCATTTATATAATCATTAAATAATTATTTTAAACAGAATGGGTATTAATTTAACAAATTTTCTATCATCTAAATCAAAAAGCAAGAGATTAAACGAATTTCAAGATCTTGATCATATTGATGGTGTAGCGATTTCTACAATTAGTGCTGACTTATATAATAGTTCTCGAGATGATTTAGTCATGTTTTATTTTAGAGATGGAGTTAACTATGCGTCAGTTTATACTCAATCAAAAATAATTTCTGAAAATATAAAATGGAATTTAAATCAAAAAGCTAAAAAAATTTTTTCATTAATAGTGAACACAAGAAATGCTAATTGTTTCACTGGAAAACAAGGTTATAAAAGTCTCGAAAAAATTGCAGAAATTATCTCCCAAAAATTAACACAAAAACAGAAAGAGGATGAAGATCAACCAAAAAAAATTAATTCAAAGGAAATAATTTTTGGATGCACCGGAACTATTGGTGAGATTTTTCCTGAGGAAAAAATAATCAATAAAATTCCTGAACTAATTGAGAAAATAAAATATACGCAAAATAAGTATATTTGGATGAAGTCTGCATTAGGAATAATGACTACCGACACTCAGCCTAAAATGGCAATGGAAGAATGTTCAATTGGTGGAAGTGATATAAAGATATTTGGGGTTGCTAAAGGCTCAGGCATGATACAACCTGATATGGCTACAACCCTAGCATATATTTTTACTGATGCAGATTTGCCAAATGATGTACTTAAAAAACTTTTAAAGAAAAATATTTCTAATACTTTTAACGCTATCAGCTGTGATAGTGATACTAGCACTAATGATATGGTTTCAATTTTTTCTACAGGTAAATCAAAACATCCTAAAATTAAAAATGCTAATGATGAAAAAATTAAAAATTTTGATATTGCTTTAAATAAGGTTTTATTAAATTTAGCTAAGAGAGTTGTAGCTGATGGTGAAGGTGCTTCAAAATTTATAACTGTTAATATTCAGGGGTGCAAAAATGAAGATGATGCAAAAAAAATAGCTTTCTCAATTGCAAATTCACCTTTAGTAAAAACAGCTATCTCGGGCGAAGATGCCAACTGGGGAAGAGTGGTAATGGCAATAGGAAAAGCAGGCGTACAAATTAAACATGAAAAATTGTCTATTAAATTTGGTGAGATAAGTGTTGTTTCTAATGGAAAGCTGAATTCTAATTATAATGAGGATGAAGTATCCGAATATATGAAAAGTGATAGCATTGATATTAATGTTGATATCTCCTGCGGTTCCAAAAGTTTCAAAGTTTACACCATGGATTTGACAAAAAAATACATTGAGATTAATGGAGATTATCGAAGTTAGATTTTTTCTATTGAAATTTATAGAACTATTACTAAATAATTTTTATGATCAAATATAAGTTGATTTGCAAAAATTGTGATTTCTCATTTGATAGCTGGTTTGCTTCATCTAAAGAGTATGAAAAACTCAAAAGTAAAAATTTTTTAAATTGCCATAAATGTAATTCTAAAAAAGTTGAAAAAACTTTAATGGCTCCTCAATTAATTAATAGAAATAGCATTAATAATCTTGAAAAAAAGAACACAAAATTAAATGAGATAAAAAACAAGATTAAAGAGTATCAAAAATTTATCAAAAGTAATTTTGATTATGTGGGTGAAAATTTTGCTTACGAAGCAAGATCATTACACTATAACAAAAAAAATAAGAAAAAAGGTATTTATGGCACAGCTACAAAAAATGAAATCCAAGAGCTTAAGGAAGAAGGAGTTGATGCTGAAATGATACCATGGATTGAAGATAAGAGTAATTAAACTTTATTAAATTTTCCGATATAATTAATGGATTTATCTGAGCTTATCGACCATTTGTCAGTAATAATATTAAACTTCATTCCGTCTAGATCTTGTAATTGAAGATTATATTTTTTAGAAATTTTAATCAAGTCATTTGGATCTACAAATTTATCCCATTCGTGTGTCCCAATCGGTAACCATCTTAAAATATACTCCGCACCTATTATTGCAAATAGATAAGATTTTAAAGTTTTGTTTATTGTTGCAACAAACATTATACCCTCTTTTCTTAATAGAGATGAACATGATTTTAAAAAAATATCAACGTCTTCAACATGTTCAATAATTTCCATATTCAAAATTACATCAAATTTTCTATCTATACTTAAATTTTCTGGTGAGGCAGTTAGATAATTAATTTTTAAATTATTCTTTTTTGCATGAAGTTTTGCAACTTGTATATTTTTTTCTGATGCATCTATGCCAGTAACCTCCGCACCTAATCTGCTCATAGGCTCTGATAATAAACCACCACCACACCCAATATCTAATAATCTAATTTTTTGTAATGGCTTATTTGAATTTTCAAGTTTAAAACTATTAATTATTTTTTCCTTAATATATGAAATTCTAATAGGATTAAATTTATGTAATGGTTTAAATTTACCAGTAGGATCCCACCATTCCTCTGCAATTCTAGAAAATTTCTCTATTTCTTTTTTATTTATTGTGCTAGTTTTCATTACAAGATTAACAATATATTGAAGATGTATTTAATCAATAAATTTTAATTAAAAATATTTATCATGAAAATTGTGGTATTAAAATTCGGTGGAACATCAGTTGGTACAATTGAAAAAATTAAAAAAGTTACTGATATTATAATTGAACATAAAAAGAAAAAAAACAAAGTAATAGTTGTTTCTTCAGCTATGAGTGGTGTGACAAATGATTTGATCAAAAAATCAAAACAGATTAGTAACAATTTCATAGAATCCGAATATGATGTTTTAGTATCATCAGGTGAGCAGATCGCATGCTCACTGATAGCTGGAAGATTAAACCATAAAGGTTTCAAATCAAGATCTTGGCTAGGTTGGCAAATACCGATTTTTACTAACGGACCTTACTCAAACTCAAGAATTCAACAAGTGAACAAAAATAAATTATTAAGATTTCTTAAAGAAGGAGGGATTCCTATTATTACCGGCTTTCAAGGGGTAAATATGAAAGAGAGAGTAACCACGATAGGAAGAGGAGGTTCAGACGCAAGTGCAATTATGGTTGCAAAATCTTTTAAAGCACAAAGATGTATTATTTATACAGATGTAGAAGGTGTGTATACCACAGATCCAAATAAATTAAAAAAAGCAGAAAAAATTAAAGTAATTTCTTATGAAGAAATGTTAGAAATGGCATCTTTAGGTGCCAAAGTTATGCAACCTGTTTCAATTCAAGATGCAAGATTAAATAGAATTGATATTGAGGTAAAATCCTCATTTATCAAAAAACCTGGAACATTAATTACAAAAAGAACAAATATTAGTAATAATAGAATTATAACAGGTATTTCTTCAACGCACAATGATGCGAAAGTTACTTTAGTCGGTGTAAAAGATAGACCTGGTGTAGCAGCATCAATTTTTAAACCTTTATCAATTAATTCTATCAATGTTGATATGGTGGTACAAAATATATCTCCGAATGGAAAAGAAACTGATTTAACTTTTACGATTAAAGCTGAAGAACTAAATAAAACAAAAAAAATAATTCAAGAAAATAAAAAAATTAACTTTAAAAAAGTGTTATTTCAAAAAGGAGTTTCAAAAATCTCAATTATTGGTGTTGGAATGATAACAACTCCCGGAGTTACTTTTAGGATGTTTCAAGCTTTAGCAAATAAAAAAATTAATATTCAAGTTATATCAACATCTGAAATTAAAATATCTGTTTTGATTAATAAAAAAGATGCTAAAAAAGCATTAGCTACATTGCATAAAGAATTTAAATTACAAAAATAAAAAAATGAGCATCAGACCTTTTAGAGACATAACAAGACGTAAGACCAAAACAATCAACGTTGGCAATGTTAAAGTTGGTGGTGAAAATCCTATATCAGTGCAATCTATGACTAATACTTTAACCTCAGATATTAAGGACACAATTAAACAAATTCAAGAAATACAATCTGAGGGAGCTGACATTGTTAGGGTTTCTTGTCCTGATGAGTCATCTTCGAAAGCACTTAAAGAAATTACTAAACATGTTGATATTCCTATAGTTGCAGACATACATTTTCATTATAAAAGAGCAATTGAAGCTGCAGAAAATGGAGCAAGTTGTTTAAGAATAAATCCTGGAAATATTGGAGATAAAAAAAAAATTATTGAAATAATTAAATCTGCTAAAGATAATAATTGTTCGATTAGAGTGGGCGTTAATGCTGGTTCATTAGAAAAAGATATATTAGAAAAATTTAAAGAACCTTGTCCAGAAGCACTGGTAGAAAGCGCAATAAGAAATATTGAAATTTTAGAAGATATGGATTTTTCAAATTTAAAAGTAAGCGTTAAATCCTCTGATGTTTTTTTATCAGTAGAAGCATATCGTCAGCTTTCAAAGAAAATAGATTATCCACTTCACTTGGGAATAACTGAAGCTGGTAGTTTTATATCGGGGAGTATTAAATCCTCAATTGGTTTAGGAATTCTTCTTAAAGAGGGCATTGGAGATACCATAAGAATATCTCTCTCTGATGACCCTGTTAAAGAGGTCACGATTGGAAATGAGATACTTAAATCCTTAAATTTGAGAAATAGAGGCGTAAAAATTATTTCCTGTCCATCTTGTGCAAGGCAGGGTTTTCAAGTAATCGAGACAGTGAGGACTTTAGAGGAAAAATTATCACACATAAAAACTCCGATTACACTCTCAATTATTGGATGTGTTGTAAATGGGCCAGGTGAAGCCGCGATGACTGATGTTGGAATTACAGGAGGTCAAAAAGGAAGCAACATGCTTTACCTTTCTGGAGTTCAAAGTGAAAAAGTGATGACTGAGGATATGATTACTAAAGTAATTCAAGAAGTTGAAAAGAAAGCTTCCGAATTTGAGAATAATAAGAAATGATACCAGAAAAAACTATTGAGGAATTAATTTCTCGACATTCTTCACTAGAAAAAGATTTAGCATCAGGAAATGTAGAAAAGAAATTGTTTGCAGAAAAATCAAAAGAATATTCTGATTTAAATGAAATTATTAATAGCGCAAAGAAATATGCTTCATATAAAAATGATAAATTTGAACTAGAAAAAATTCTTAATGATAAAAATTCTGATGAGGAGTTAATCAAGATGGCTCATACTGAATTAAGTGACCTTAACTCACAGTTTGAGAAAAATGAAAAGAAATTAAAATTATTTTTACTACCAAAAGATGAGGCTGATAAAAAAAATGCCATTATAGAGATAAGAGCTGGAACCGGTGGTTTAGAAGCAAGTTTGTTTGCAGGTGATCTGTTTAAAATGTATGAAAAAGTTTGTAATAAAAAAAAATGGTCATTGGAATTAATATCTATTTCAAGAAGTGATGCAGGCGGATTAAAAGAAGTTATAGCATCTATTAAAGGTAATGATATCTATTCAACTTTAAAATACGAAAGCGGTGTACATAGAGTTCAAAGAGTCCCAGATACAGAAACTCAAGGTAGAGTTCACACTTCAGCTGCAACTGTTGCTGTATTGCCTGAGGCAGAAGAGGTTGATTTAAAAATAAGTGAGACGGATTTAAGAATTGATGTTTTCAGAGCTGGTGGTCCTGGTGGTCAATCTGTAAATACCACTGATAGTGCAGTAAGAATTACACACATCCCATCTGGTTTAAGTGTTTCACAACAAGATGAAAAATCTCAACATAAAAATAAAGCAAAAGGAATGAAAATACTAAGAGCAAGATTATATGAGTTAGAAAGATCAAGAATTGATGAAGAGAGATCAGCTGACAGAAAAAGTAAAATTGGTTCTGGAGATAGATCTGAAAGAATTAGAACTTATAATTTTCCTCAAGGAAGAGTAACAGATCATAGAATAAATTTGACATTGCATAAATTAGAAGAATTCCTGGAGGGAGAAGCATTTGATGAAATAATAGAAACCTTATCTTTGAGGGCACAAGAAGAAAGTTTAAGTAAACTATAATTTATGAATATTCAGACTGCATTAAAAAAAGGACAATCAAAATTAAGAGATAATAATATTCTTTCAGCACAATTAGATAGTGAGATTTTAATGTCAAAAGCAATCAACAAGGATAAAAAATTTATAATTTTAAATCTTAATAAAGAAATAAAAAAAAAAAATCTAAGTTATTTTAATTTTTTAATTAGTGAAAGAGTAAAAAGTAAACCTATAGCCCACATCATAAAGAAAAAAGATTTTTGGAAATATGAATTCGTTGTAAACAAAGATGTTTTAATACCCAGACCTGATACAGAAGTCTTAATTGAAGAAGTCTTAGAATTGACAAAAAATAAAAATGAATTAAATATATTAGATATAGGAATAGGATCAGGGTGCATATTAATTTCGATTTTAAAAGAAAAAAAAAATTTTATTGGCACGGGTATTGATATAAGTAATAAATCACTCAAAATAAGTTACGCTAATAGTCATAAATTAGGAATAAATAATAGGTTAAGATTATTTAAATCAAATATTGACAATTTCTCTATAGGCAAATATGATTTAATTATATCTAATCCTCCATACATTAAAAAAAATAATTTAAAATGTTTGGATAAAGACATTAATTTTGAGCCAAAACAAGCATTAGATGGTGGATTTGATGGTTTATCAGAAATGAGAAAAGTAATAAGTAGATCTTCCAAGCTGATAAAAAGAAAAGGATATTTAATATTAGAAATAGGTTTTGATCAAAAAAATAAGGTTAAAGAAATATTAAAAAAAGAGGGATTTTATATTAAAAAAATTGTTAAAGATTTATCATACCATGATCGCTGTATAGTTGGTATTAAAATATAAAAATATGGTTACATTTAGAAATAATAATGGCAGAAGAAATACTTTCAGAAGAAATGAAAGAAGTTTTAAATCTAATGGTGAAAGAAATAAGTTTAGTAATAATTTTTCGAATTCTGAAAATTTTCAGAGAAAAGCTCCAGGTAGAAACAATCACAATGCCTCCAAATTAATAGATAAATATAACAATTTAGCGAGAGAAGCTTTATCAGGAGGTGACAAAATTTTATCAGAAAATTATTTTCAACATGCAGACCATTTTACGAGAATTCTTAATGAGAAAGAAATTCAAAAAAAAGTAATTTTCAAAAACCAGATTTCTGAAAAGAATGATAACAAAGAAAAAAATATTGAAAACCTATCTGAAAAACAAGAAAGTACTGAGGATAAACACTCAGAGGCAAATTAATTAAGACCTACTATTTTTTCAGACTTCAATACATCCAATTTAATTCTTTTTGTCTCAAAAATCTTTCTTTCATCCCCTTTTAAAATCTTTCCAGATGGCAATTTTAATGTTTGTGAATTTATTCTTTTCCCGTTAACAATTACTTCGTAATGTAGGTGTGGACCAGTTGATTTTCCTGTAGACCCAACATAACCTATAGTCTGACCTTGTTTTACTCTTGTTCCTTTTCTGATGCCTTTAGCAAATTTTGACATATGAGCATAAACAGTTTGATAAGTAGAATTATGTTTTATTACCACACAATTACCACCTCCACCACACCATCCTGCTTTTTTAATTACCCCATTACCTGATGCCATGATTGGTGTTCCCATTGGGGCAGCGAAGTCTGTTCCTCTATGCATTTTATTAAATCCATCAATTGGATGTTTTCTCATTCCAAAAGATGAAGAAAGTCTTGCACCATTTATTGGAGTTTTCATCAAAGCCTTTTGAACACTTTTTCCACTTCTATCATAATGTCCTTCATTCTTTTTCGAATAAAAATAATATAACGAGTTATCTTCACCACTTAATTTTAAATTCGCATAAAGAATATTACCAGTCTCAACAACATTCGTTTTATCATCTAAAAAAATCTCATACATGATTTGAAAGCTATCTTTTTTTTTAATATCTCTTTGAAAATCAACTTGAAAACCATAAATTCTTGCAAACTCAATTATAATATTTGGTGGAATCTTTTGATTTGTTGCTGATTTGTAAAGATTTTCTAAAATAACACTTTCATCATAAACAATATTTTTATGTAATT